>JAZKBK010000003.1:0-311908 GCA_040388625.1 Gemmatimonadota bacterium
CCGTCTAGTTCTACGGGGCCTGGCCTTTCCGGACTCGCGTTGATCTCCGACGATTTCTCCAAGTATGGCAGCACCGCTGCGCTCCAGAATAACATCAGCGTAAACATCGGTGGCACGGGCGGCTGGAACACGTCGTTGTATGGGGATGGCCACGACGCCCAGCTCGCTGAGCTCGACCAGTCGGTCCGCTACAACGGGCACGCCACCGTGAAGTACAACGCACCGGGCGGAGTGTCGACCATTCCTGGACTGTGGGTGGCTCTTCCTCATCCGTTATCCACGATGTGGCTTCGTGCAAAAATCAGATTCAGCCCTGGCTTCACCACGACCGGCGTTCTGACCAATAGCTCCAATGCCTACAAGCTGCTCGGCTGGGGCTATGCCAATAGCTACGGCAGCGGTCGTGTGGAGATTACCAATACCTCTCAGTACCAGCTCTACTACAGCACCCTGGTCGCTGGCACCAATACTCTGAGCTCAACGCCGAATCAATTCGGAATCGGTGGCAGCGTGACCACCGAGTGGTCTGACGGCGGCTGGTATGACTACATCGTCGAGTACCAGACCACCTCGCCAACAACCTCGATCGCACGACTGTGGATTGCGAAGGACGGAAGCACGCCAGTCCTGCGTACGACATCGACCTCGACGTCCTTGTCGGGCTACACCATGGCGCAGATTGGGTACGTGATGCTGGGCCTCAACTTCAATCAGGTCCGGGCCGCGAGCCAGAGCGAGGCTCTCTGGTATGGCCAGTGGGAAGTCGTCGACGGCGTCCAGCACCCAAACCCCTTCGGACTCGCCGGCAACTACTGATACGAGCTCCCCGCCGGAAACAGTTTGAAGTCGAGGGACCTTGTTGCTTGCAACAAGGCCCCTCGACTTGTACGCACAACCGTCCCAATCGCCGACAGACACAAGCCAACCCAGGCCAGTATCAAGACATTACCGTTTAGCGGCGCGATATCCAGCGACAACTCGTTGGAGCCGCGACGTAATGCTTCAAGACGTTCGGAACTTTCCGCGTGATCACAAGATTTGCACGCTTCAGGTTAAGCTCTGTTGAAGTTGTTCGTGTTCGTGCAGCTCGTTGCGGTGCGATCAATCTCTCTCGCTGCAGCTTCTGCAGCCGCAGTTCGTTGATCGTGCGCCTCTCTTCGCGTGCATGGACCAGCTTGCCTTTGCGCTCATTCTTGTCCGGCTTCTGCATCTCCTCAGTAATGCTCCGCCGGCTGCGAGTAGGCCAGTCCAGCATGTAGCCGCTCTTCGTCGTAACGTTCACATAGCGGTCGATTGGGCGGCAGATTCAGCGAGGTTATGGCTACGTCGCGCTTGTGCGTGCAAATTCAAGGGCCACACGGCGAATTTTAGTCCGCGCGACACCGCTATTGTCACCCCATCCGCCACCGCTTATGGCAGCGTTGCGCGGCGCGTCGCATTCCATCTCGAAGACGGCGATGCGTCCGATGAGCGCGCGCAATCTCGCATCGCCAACTTCGCGCGCAGCACTCGGCACGCTCTCATTCGCGTATTTGCTTGTCAACACCCTGAATCGTGCGAAAGGCCCGACCGTGGAGAAGTACGACTACGGAAAGGCACTCCACGCCGCGCGCCTCCGACTTCCCTGGGTGGAATAACACGACCGACCGATCCTTCAACGACACCATCCGCGCCTCCAGCACACGCCAACTCACTCCCGCTACCGCGAGACTCACCGCAAACGGTAGAGCACCGTAGACACCGCACTCAGGGTAGCCGCTACGCATACATCCGCGCGATACGAAATTTCGGCACAAGAAGATCCAGCACCATGATGAACGGAGAGTACACGACGTACAGACAGTAACTGTACGTGGCAGTCGCTGGGTCTCCAGCGAAGTACCCGATGCGCGGAAGTACGAAAAGGCCGCGCACTCCGTCGAGTGCTGGTACGTGCCTGAATCTGGCAACCGGCGCCTCCGCGAAGGCCGACGCCGGTTCGCCCCGCTCCCTTTCTGCCAACCCGGTAGTCAAGTATCTATATGCCATGTGTGGATTGACTGGTTGGTGGGGCCGTCCTGCGTCGGCCGAAACGCTCGAACGCGACGCGGCATGCATGTGCCGCGCCATACAACACCGGGGCCCGGACGATGGCGGGGTGTGGACGGATCCTGAGTCAGGCGTCGCACTCGGATTTCGTCGCCTCGCCATCATCGACGTGTCACCAGCGGGCCACCAGCCGATGGCGTCCGAGACGGGACGCTACGTAGTCACGTTCAATGGCGAGATCTACAATTTCGCGGCCATCCGCGCGTCACTTGGCGACACCATCCGCTGGCGCGGTCACTCGGACACGGAAGTGCTGCTCGCTGCCATCGAGCGGTGGGGACTCACACCTGCCATCGAACGCTGCTCCGGAATGTTCGCAATCGCCCTCTGGGACCGTCAGGAGCGAGCCCTGCACCTCATCCGCGACAGGCTCGGCGAGAAGCCGATGTACTACGGCTCGTTCGATGGTACCCTGCTCTTCGGCTCCGAGCTCAAGGCGCTTCGTGCCCATCCTGCCTGGCGCGGCACAGTGGACAGGGCCGCTCTCTCGTTGTATCTCCGTCACAATTATGTCCCCGCGCCATACTGCATCTACGATAACGTCCGCAAGATCGTGCCGGGCACCATCGCCACCTTCCGCGATCCAGCCGTCGAGCCGGAGATAACGACTTACTGGTCCGCGCTGGAGGTCGCCGAGCGAGGGGTGCGAAATCCCCTGTCCGGCGACGACGCTGAATCCGTCACGCAGCTCGAATCGCTCATGCGCCGCGTGATCGGAGACGAGATGGTGTCCGACGTGCCACTCGGCGCGTTCCTCTCCGGAGGCGTCGATTCATCGGCACTCGTTGCCGTGATGCAGGCGGACAGCACTCAACCGGTCAAGACGTTCACTATCGGTTTCGACGAGGCCGCGCACAACGAAGCACCGCACGCCGAGGCCGTGGCAAGGCACCTCGGCACGCAACATACGGAATTGTACGTCACTCCGCAGGACGCGATGGACGTGATTCCACGTCTGCCGCAGATCTACGACGAGCCGTTCGCGGATTCATCGCAGATCCCCACATTTCTCGTAGCGCAGCTCGCGCGCCAGTACGTCACGGTCAGTCTTTCCGGAGAAGGCGGCGACGAGCTGTTCGCGGGATACAACAGATACTTCTGGGGTGAGCGCCTCTGGCGCCGGCTCGAGCGCGTGCCGCGCGCTGCGCGGTCGATGATTGGACGCACGCTGCTTGGCGTTTCACCCGCGAGCTGGGACTCGGCGTTCGAGGCAGCGTCGCCGATCCTGCCGAAGCGCTTTCACACCGCGACGCCCGGTGGCAAGGTTCACAAGGTCGCTGCATTCATGTCGGCCGATTCGTCGGACGCATTGTATCGCGGACTGATGACGCACTGGCGCGACCCCAAAGCCATTACATCGGCCGCTGAGCCTGAGACCGTGCTGACTCGAACAGCGGGACAGCCGTCGTTCGGCGGAGTGGTGAACAGGATGCGCTACTTCGACACGGTGAGCGAGCTCCCCGACGACATTCTCGTCAAGGTCGATCGCGCGACGATGGCAGTGAGCCTCGAGTCGCGCGCGCCGTTTCTGCATCCCGACATCGTCGAGTTCGCGTGGCGCATTCCGCCATCGCAACAGGTGCGCGATGGTCAGGGCAAGTGGCTGCTGCGGCAGGTGCTCTACAAGTACGTGCCGCGCGAGCTGATAGAGCGCCCCAAGATGGGCTTCGGCGTGCCGATCGCAAGCTGGCTGCGCGGTCCGTTACGCGAATGGGCCGACGCTCTGATCGCGGAGGACCGCCTGCGGCGCGAGGGATATCTTGCGCCGGAGTTGATCCGCCAGGCATGGGACGATCATCAGGCTGGAGTCACCGACAACTCACACCTGCTCTGGGGAGTGCTGATGTTCCAGGCCTGGTTGGAGACTCAGTAGCGCGCGCCGCTCCGCGTCATTCCCGGTTTCTCGGGAATGACGAGTTGCTCGTGCCGCGCTCGTGGGTCACAACAACGGGTTCAAGTCATACCCGGGCCCATTCACCAATTTCGGGCGCTGCTCGCGTGAAATTGGGAACGGAATGCAGATGGAACCGTTGCGGACTGGCCGCGTAGGCGCACAACTCGCCAACTCGCTGCCGGATTCTGATTCTGGATCGACCATACGCACGATGTTTTCCAGTGGTGCATGACACGAAGTGCAGCTACACGTAGAGCAGTTTGCAGATGTCAACAGCAACACATTTATCGGCATCGATCAGTGGGGACGAAACATTGGGCATGCGTCCTACACGCGAATGGGCTGCCGCCGAGTCCAGCGCGCACGGCCCCCTCTCAACGACCTCTTTATCGAAGCACTTCATTCCCTGCCAACCGCAATCGCGTGGCACCACCCTCAAATCTTAGTTATGGGGCCATGCGGCATGGTATGACGACGGCAGCGCATACCACATCGTTCAACGTTTCTAATGGGAACAAGACGGCTTCGGGCAATGCCGGCAAAAGGTCTGACCATTGTTCCTTCTCCGGGCGGGCCCTCCAGCATCAGCAACGCAACGGCGGGCCTCTTGGCAAGCGAGACGCTCCCAGTCCCGATTACAGTTAACGGCTCGGGCTCGCTGCCTACCGCTATCGCGTGGGACTACTTGATCGATGGTGGAAGTACATGGACGGCAGGTACCGACGACGCGTTCCCTAGCCCGTCGCTCGGCTAACCCACGACACCTGCCGCTTACGGACTGACTGCGAGCAAAGCGTACAGCATCCGTGCAAGAGAAAAGAAACGGTGCGGGCGGCTCGTCCAATTCGTCAACGGCGCGCTACGACAACGGAGCCCTATCGACTACGACCGGAACGATTCCGTGGCACTTGAAGCTACCCACTGTGACGTAACCACGAACGGTGCCTCTGCTCGGTCTGTAACAGATCAGTCGGCTTCCGACGTCCCCGTATTCGCAACGAGTGCTGTCAAGCCTACACTGGGTATCGGAGTCATCACGAACGCGCAACCTGTTTTCCGGTTCGCATCCGGCAAATACCTGCCAGCGGCGGCGTACAACGCTCCAATGAGTGTCGACAACTCCACGAAGCAGCAGCGTAAGCCCCGTGCCTGTCAAACGGGGGGAATTCCAGAATGGGCAGCGCGAGCTTCGACACATTGACCGGCGCGTTCGACTTGGTTGCGTTTTACATTATTGCCGGAGTCAACAGCGCCGATAGGACGAACGTCGAGTCGTTCATCAGGACGAAGTGGCGGAGGACGTAAGGCTTAGTACCGCTGCGATGTTGTTGGTAAGCAATTCACGGATAAGGGGTATTCGGGATACCGGGAGCCCCTTAACCGTGTCCCGCTTCGACCATTCGAGACGGAAGCCGGATCGTTGAACGAGACGTTCAAACCGACCAACCGTCATCTTCCCCAAGCCACGCTCCACCTCGTGATAGTGAGTCGCACCGTCGTGTCTATAGCGTGACCGCACGTGCATGACAGTCCTTTCGGAGAATAACAGATTGACCCACGGCACCTTGGTGAAGAAGTGCATATGCGCACCGTAGGGAGCATACCACGGTGGGCCGAACGTGACATAGACTCTGCCCGCGGGGCGCAGGACGCGACGCCACGTTGCGAGAATCGCCCCGGGGTTGGCAAAATGTTCCATTGCATCTTGCGAGATGATCACCTCGAACCGATCTGACTCGAGGTCGAGTCGATCAACAAACCGCACGTTGTCCCGCAATAAGCTTCGGGCGACGGCAAGCGTCGCTGGGTTCGTATCTACGCCGACAACGGATCTTGCGCCAGCGTCGAGGCAGGCGATCGCCTGCGCTCCCTCCCCACATCCGAAATCAAGAACGTCACGCCCGCGTATCCGGGAAATGATGTCGGAAAAAATAGAAAGGTTCTTCCATGGATCATCGTTCGACCAGTCGCTTACGCCATCAACCAAATCTGCCTTGGCAGGATCGCGCGAGCATTGCATCAGTATCCTTTCGGCTATCCGCACTCCAATTCCTCCCGGCTGGCTACTCCAGCCAACGCAGGGTCCTACTGGCGCTCAAATATGTTGGCGTCCCCCGGGGCCCAAAGCCTTCCCGATCCTCGCAAAGAGATCGGAGTAGTGCTTGTTGACCTCGGGGGGTCTTCGGCGCTCCTCCGTTCCACATCACGACCGCAGACCAGTGCATGGTCACCAGAAGTTTGACCTCCCCTTCTTGCGGCAGCTTGGCGCGCTCAGGCAGGATCACTCTGGTTGATGAATTCGCTAGCATCGCCAATATCGGACGCTCAGTCTCTAACCGCCAGCCCCAAGGCCGTGAATCGGTGGATGTTCGGGGCTGCTGTCCCGAAGCTTATGCCCCCGGCGCCGCCGGTAGCGAGTTATTGAGCGGGAGCGCGATGTTCTCGGCGAAGCGCGCGGCAAGCGAGTCTGGCGAAAGTCCGGTGTTCGCAACGGCCGCGGTATCGCCCTTCACCAGTGGGACGATGATGCGCACGAGAGCTTCCTCGTCGCGATGCGTCATGAGAGCATCCCACATCGCGCGCATCTTCAGATCTGCCTCCCCCGCGGTAATTCTTCCGCGACCCTGAAACCAGTAGTACACCAGGATTCGATTCGGGCCGTTCGCGAGTATGAAGCGGTTTACGTTGACCGGCTTTCCGCCGATCGGTATCGTCGTTATCTGCTCGCCGACCGGCGTCCACCCCGACCCCGGAAGACACAGCGAAGGTGAGTGCATTCGCTTGTCACCCTGCTGCGTTGCGTGATAGCCCACGTAGAGATTGATCCCTTCGTTTGCGTTGAGCATGTAGACGCGATTCACGTAGTCCGACACGCCCGATTTGCTCACCTCGTCCGCACCGATGGCAACGTCGCTGTACGGCGCGCCCATGAACGACGCGGGTAGCGCCGCAGCGAGCGGTTTCCGAAGAGGTGTCGGCTGGGGCGTGCCGACGAGCAGCGTCACAGCTGTTCCGGCCGCGAGCGCGCCGGCGGGAAGGAATTTCGCAACCAGATCAAGCATTTGCCTTGCCTCCAAAACGACCTTCGACGCGCAGGAACAACCACGTCAGCAGCGCCAGTATCGATAGTGAGATCAGGAACAGCAGATACCCTTCCGTGAGATGCATGAATCCCTCGCCGAGCTTGGGATCCACGAAGAAAACGAGGAATCCAGTCATGAAGATTCTGATTCCGTTGACGAAGATCGCGAGGCCGACGGCAAACGCTACCATGAGGATTCTGCTCAGCGGGTATTTCAGGAACAGCGCGCCGACCAGAATTGCCATGCTGAGGAGCGCAGTGAGCGAGCGCAATCCGCTGCACGCCTCGCTCACGAACAACGTGTGACCTGGAAGGCGGATGACGTTGCCCGAGAGTAGCACCGGGATGTGCCGCCACGACAGCATCGCCGCGCCCATCTTTGCGGCGATCTCCTGGAGTGGCAGCGTCATCGACGCGATGATCGATTCCGGAAGTGGAATGGTCAGTGCGAAGAGAAGGAACGGAAGCCACCAGGCCAGGACCTGGCGCCAACCCGCAAACCAGAGCGTCAATCCGACGAGCGCCATGAACAGTGCAGCACGTGGAATCGTTTCGACGCCGGCAACGCGCCCGAAAAGGCTGGCGACCACGGCGACCAGGATGATGATCGCGCCGGCCCATCGCGCCGGCTGGGAGTCTGCGATGACGCCAGACTTCCATGCCAGCCAGACGGCGACAGGCGCGATCAGAATACCGTGCGCGGCGTCCGGGATCGTGAGCCACGCGACGATGAGACCGTAAATGACAGGGGCAAAGCAGGCAAGGAACAATCCCGAAGTCACCCAGCCGAGCGGCGCACCCTTGATCCTCGTCCGGATTGCAGGAATGGTCAGGGCGATAGTCACGACTGACTCATCCGTACGGAATCGCCGATATTATTTGTTGTAGAATCCATATGCACGTAGTATGTTCGCTGGCACTCCAACCTCTCTTTCCGCATGGAAACAAACAAGCCGCTGGCCCGCGCAGGGTATCTTCTGGCCGCCCTTCTGGTCATCATCCCCCTGTCCGACCTTACCGCACAGCTTCTGCCACTTCGGCTCGGCGACGAGCGCTGGCGCTTCGGGGCAGTCGGGCAACTGAGCAACATTTTGCTGGTACCGCTGCTCGGACTGATGCTCATAATTGCAGTTGCGACGTACACTGATAGTAGACGAGTCAAGAGAGTGATCGGCGCAATCTGCGCGATTCTGGCGTTTGCGGTGGGAGCTCTCTCGGTGCTCTTCATCCTGGATTACTTTCAGGTCCGCACAATTATTACACCCAAGTTCCAACATACGACCGCTGTAGCCAGCACGACCGCCATCATAAAGAACGTCCTCACCATAATCACTCTGTGCCTGCTGAGCAGAGCTGGCTTTGCTGGACCGAAAGTAAGCACGGTCAGAAAGGTCGCTCCACCGGCGGCGCCGTCGTCGACGCCTCTAATTCCGCTGACCGGCGGTGCGCGAGCTGAGTAAACAAATGATTCGGGGCGTTGTCGAGCGCCCCGAATCCCTTCAGCTCCCTTACGAGATATAAGGGGCGCTGCTTCACCTCATCATAGATCCGGCCGACATACTCGCCCACCACGCCAAGAACGGTGAGCTGTACTCCGCCGATGAACGACATCAGCACCGTGATCGACGCCCAGCCGGATATCGCATACATGCCGGACAGCTTGATGACGATCGCCCCGATTCCGGCCACAAAAGAAAAGATCGAGACGAGAAAGCCGATCTGGAGCACCATCCTGAGGGGCGCCGTCGAGAAGCTGATGATCCCGTCGAAGGCCAGTCGCACGAGCTTGGAGAGAGGCCATTTGGTCGTCCCCGCAAACCGTCCGGGTCGTACGTACGAGACCCCTATCTGCTTGAATCCTATCCAGCCGAACATCCCGCGGACGTAGCGATTCCTCTCGCGCATCGACCTGAAAGCGTCGAGCGCACGCCGGTCCACCAGTCTGAAATCGCCGACGTCGAGCGGAACGTCCACGTCACTGATGCGACGGAGCGTCCGGTAGAACAGCCTCGATGACTGCCTCTTGAACCAGGTCTCGTTGATGCGCCGGTCTCGCTTCGCGTAGACCATGTCGTAGCCCTCGCGCCAGCGGGCAGCCATCTCGACCACCAGTTCCGGCGGATCCTGCAGATCCGCATCCAGGAGCACTACTGCCTCGCCCGTCGCGAGGTCGAGACCGGCGCTTACTGCGACTTCCTTCCCGAAGTTTCTCGAGAAGTGAACGGCCTTGAAACGCGGATCCAGAGCGTTCAGCTCCAGCATCAGCGGATAGCTGTTGTCACGGCTGCCGTCGTCCACCAGAACGGCCTCTGAAGGACCGTCCAGCGTGTCCATCACGGCAACCATTCGCCGGTGGAGCTCTGGCAGGACTTCTTCTTCGTTATAGACCGGAATTACGAAGGAGTAGGTGGGATTCTGCTCGTGCTGGGACGGGGTGCTCATTCTCCGACGGTGCAGCGCCACAGGTCGACGCGGTAAATACGATAATCGAGACGCGGGCGCTGATACTCGCTCTTCTTGCGACAGTTCTGCCAGAACCATCGCGCCATTTCTCCAGTATCGTCACCAACCATGCCGTATCGCTTCACGGAAGCGATAGCCCAGAGATCACGATACTGATGCAGGGCCGAGTCCAGCCCTGCTACGCTGCTCGGCATCTCGCGGCTGTGGAGCGCCGGATCATACGCGCGCTGGATCGCGACCGGCCACGCCAGCACCTCGATGGACGGAGCGATGGCGTTGATCTCGCTCAGCGCCGGCCTGTAGTCGAACCGCGTGCCGTCGGAAAGGTGCGAAGCGGTAGATGGCAGGATGCCGATGATCAGGATCCATGCGACCGCCTTTGAGCCTGCAGAAGCAAGGGCCGGGCCGAGGTTCTCGGCCAGCCACCCGACCGGGTATGCAGCTGCAACGATCAGCAGTGGCAACGCCGAGACTCCGTAATCGGCGTAGATCGCGGTGCTGAACGACAGGGCGACAAGGGCAAGGAGAGTAAAGACACACCCGAAGACGGCCGTCCACCCGAATCTGTGCTTCTCGGCGGACTCGGAACGAATCATCAGTACGATCCCGGCCACCGCCGAGGCGGCTACGAGCAGGGTCATCCAGTCGACCATCGCGGGCACCAGGCGCAGCATCGCAGGTACCCCGCGATCTCCACCGTTCCCCACGGTTGTGACGTGGTGGATCATCCGGATGATCGCCGCGACAATGACCGAGAAACCGAGGAATGGTCCCCACAGCCAGATCCATGCGGTAAGCGTCGGCCAGCGAAAACGGGTGTGCCCGTCGGGCTGAAAGATCGAGACGGCGAGCGCCGCCCCGATTACGGGAAAGACAAAGCTGGGATGGGTCCACGCGCCGATGAAAAGAGGCGCGAGCACACCGAGATATACTTTGGGGCGATCGAGGTCATAGGCTTTCGGCAGGCGCCAGTAGACCAGAGCCGCCAGCAGATAGAGCAGCGAGTAGTAGCGCCCGAACCCCGAGACGTAAAGGTGCCAGGGCGAGATTGCGACCAGAACGAGCGCTATCAAGCCGGTCACCGGCCCCGCGAGGTCCCGCGCCAGACGCCAGGTCACCCACGCCCCGGCCACGCCGAACAGGAGCGGCAGGAACCGTACGAAGGGCTCCGTCGGGGCGGCGAGCTTCAGGAACGGGTGTTCGAGAAGAAAGAAGAACGGCCTGGCCTGGATCCCGGGGAGGAGCCGGGTGTGGAAGAGGTTCGTCGCCTCGTCTATGGTGTAGAGTTCATCCTGCTCGAAGGGAAAGCGGAAAACCTCGTACACCCTCAGCAAGACGGCCACGATCATGACCGCTGTAACGGCTGCTCTTTCTCGCTTCAAGACTTGGCCTTCTCCTCGGCTGGGGCGTCGGCAAAATTTAACGCCGATGCGCGGCACGCATTTTCCTTGCAAAGTGATCGGCGGCTCCCTCCGATACTTGAATATCTAGATACATGCAACGACACACGGCTTCCGTTCAACCGCACGCGTCCGCCAAAAGGCGCCGCTACAGACCTGACGCGCTCATGTACGTCACGGCAGCGTTTCTGTGGATTTCAGTGTGGCGGTTTCAGGATCTGTGGCCGATCATCGGCACGCTGCAGGTCCCGATACTGCTCGAATTGGCGCTGGCCGTCGCACTTGCCGCGAGCTTGCGCGGAGCGAGGAGTCCCAGGTGGCTCAAGTCCAGAATGTTCGCGATTCCATTTCTGATGCTCGCGCTCATGATCGTGGGCCTGCCCTTGAGCCTCTGGCGCGGGTGGAGCTTTACGTTCATCACCAAGGTGTTCATGCCAATACTCCTGCTCATGGTTGGAGTCGCGGCAAGCATTCGGGACGCTGATGACGCGAACTGGATCGCGTTCGCACATCTAATAGGTGCGGATGTCTACTCATTCTGGACGTATCTGTTCGTGGGGATCGACTCCAGTGGACGGCTTAGCGGCGGGGCACACTATGACGCGAACGACCTGTCCCTGATGCTTGTCGCGACAATACCCATAGCGGTCTACTTTCTGCGACCGGGCGTTGCCATCTGGAAGCGGTTGTTCGCACTGGTTTCTCTCGGACTTCTCATCGAGCTGATAATCAAGAGCGGATCGCGCGGCGGCTTCATCGCGCTCATCTGCGTTGCGATATTCATCCTCGTCGCATTCCGTTCGATCCCAGTCAGGGTCCGCGTGGGCTCGGTAGCAGCAGCGGCGTTGCTCATGACCGTGTTCGGATCGGCAGCATACTGGCAGATGATGCGCACGCTTACCAAACCGTCGGACGACTACAACATGACTTCCCCGGTTGGACGAAAGGCGATCTGGAAGCGGGGCGTTGGTTACATGCTGACTCACCCGTTGATCGGGACCGGCGCTAATACATTCACGCAGGCAGAGGGGAGTCTGTCCGAGATTTCGAAACAGTACGCGGCAGAGAATCGCGGCCTCAAATGGTCCACCGCGCACAACTCTTTCGTACTGATTGGAGCGGAGCTGGGAGTCACTGGACTGATGCTGTTCGTGACGCTGATCGGAACTGCACTCAAGCATCTGGCGGAGATCAAGGCCGGCCCCAAGGGCGACCCAGACGTGACACCCGAGGACGCTGCATTTTCCCAGGCTCTCACCGGCGCGCTGGTCGGCTTCTGCGTTGCAGGATTCTTCGTTTCGGCCACTTATTTCGCGTTCTTCTACGTTCTCATCGGCATGGTCGTCGCCGAGGATTCGTTCCGCGCTCGACGCCGGGCGCGCCGGGGAACGATGGTCCCCGTCAGCGCAACGCCGGCGAAGAAGACACGTGTCGCGCAGCGGGTTCCCCGTACCCACTGGGTTCCCGCCGGTTGAGCGCCATTCGCGGCGGCGTCAAACGCGTCGTCGAGACTGCGCTGGTTTTTGGCGGCGGCGCGTCGTTCTCGCGCCGTGCACACTCCGAGCACTTGCTCGTACTGGCCTATCACAACGTCGTCCCATCCGGAATGGACGTCGTTGGCGATCGGTCGCTGCACTTGCGCCAATCGGCGTTCGCCGCGCAGCTCGACGCGCTGGTCCGCACCCACGACGTGATACCGCTCGCCGCAGCGATGTCCGACATACCGGTACGGCAGTCACGTCCTCTCGCAGCAATCACGTTCGACGACGCGTACTCGGGCGCAATCTCTGCCGGCGTCGCGGAGTTGCGTGCGCGAAACCTGCCGGCGACGGTGTTCATCACGCCGTCATTCCTCGATGGCCGGTCATTCTGGTGGGACGTCCTTGCAGATCCGCGACTGGGACTCGATCCTCGGATTCGCGAGCGTGCACTGTCCGAAGGTCGCGGCCTGAATACGGAAGTTCTGGCAATGGCGGCGCGTTCGGGCATTCCCGCGCACGAGATGCCGCCGCATGCGCGCGGTGCATCGAACGAACAGCTGAGCGCAGCGCTGCAGTATGACAGGATCACCTTTGCAGCTCACACGTGGAGTCACCCGAACCTCGTTGCCCTCCCCGATGCAGAGCTCGCCGAGGAGCTGCAACGTACTCGCACCTGGCTCCAATGCTTCGGAGAACGGTCGCTTCCGATGGTGTCGTATCCGTACGGACTCGCGGACGGACGCGTGCAGAAGGCGGCGCGTGACGCTGGTTACACGGCGGCGTTCATGATCGAAGGGGGGTGGACCGTCGCTGCACCCAGCGACAGTTTCACCATACCGCGTCTCAATGTGCCGGCCGGCGTGTCCACCAACGGGTTCATACTTCGCGCCGCGGGTCTCATACACGGGTGACCGGGAACAATCAGCACCGCCGCACCATCCTGGTGACGGACGGCGAACAACGCGCGACACTTGCCGTGGTCCGGTCGCTCGGCGCCGCTGGCCACGTCGTTCACGTGTCCGCGTCGGCGCCGCGCTCACTCGCCGCGGCATCGCGCTTCGCTCGCACCGAACACGTCGTCCCGGATGCGCTCGTGGATCCACATCGCTTCGCCGACGAGATTCACACCATCGTCGCACGCAACGGCATCGACACCATCATTCCAATGACGGAGCCTGCACTTCTCGCAATCCTTCCGGCACGTGGGCGTTTCGACGGTGTGTTGATCCCTTTTGCGGACGCCGATACGTTCACCGGAATTTCCGACAAGCAGTCGGTACTCGCCGCCGCAAGTAGAGTCGGCATCGCCGTGCCAGCTCAGACCGTGATTGCCGATGCTCGAGATGTTGAATCTCTGGATATCTCATCGCTTCGCTATCCGCTCGTCGTCAAGCCGGCACGGTCTGTTTCGACGGGGTCGGACGATCGCCTCAAGCTGTCCGTGCAGCATGCGGCCTCGGCGACGGAACTGCGCGCGGAGCTCGACTGCATGGACGCGCGTGCCTACCCGCTTCTGCTGCAACAGCGAATCGTAGGTCCTGGCATTGGGATCTTCGTACTTGTCTGGAATGGTAAGCTCGTCGCGCAATTCGCTCACCGCAGGATTCGTGAGAAGCCGCCAGCTGGCGGTATCAGCGTGTATCGCGAGAGCGTCGCTGTCGATGCCGAGCTGCTGCGTATGTCTCTGGCACTTCTCGCCGAGTTTGCATGGCAGGGAGTGGCGATGGTCGAGTACAAGTTGGACGAGAGCACCGGCCAGCCATACCTCATGGAAATCAACGGTCGCTTCTGGGGCTCGTTGCAGCTTGCCATAGATTCGGGTGTGGATTTTCCAACCCTGCTGATTGCAGCGGCCACGGAGCAGCAGCCCGACCCGGTCAGTCAGTTTCGGACTGGCGTGCGCTCGCGCTGGTTCTGGGGCGACGTGGATCATCTGCTCACTCGTCTGCGCAGATCGGATCGGCAGCTCTCGTTGCCGAGTGGCTCACCGTCACGATGGGCAGCGGTAAAGGCATTTTTTACCCATCATCCCGGCGACGTCAGCGAGATCCGGCGCCGCGACGACATGCGTCCCTTCCTGCGCGAATCTGTCCAGTGGTTCCAGCAACTCCTGTGATGCCAGAACGCAAGATCCGCGTCATACACGTCGTCAATAATCTCAACTACGGCGGCATGGAGCGCCTTGTCGCCGAGATGGTGCAACGCACCGATCCAACCCGCTTCGAGCTGCACGTGCTCGCGCTGGGATATATGGGTCACTTCGGCGAAGGGCTCGAAGGCCTGGCGACACTTCACGTCGCCGACCCGATGCCGAGCTGGTCGATGCTGTATCCGCGCGGACTTGCCCGCCAGTTCGAGAGGATCGATCCGGATGTTGCGCATCTGCACAGTGGTGTGCTGTACAAGGCGAGCCTCGCCGCCTCCATGGCCCGAGTACCGTATCAGATCTACACCGACCACGGACGCGGGAATCCGGATCCGTGGACGCATCGCATGATCGACAGACGCGCCGCGCGCCGCGTCGACGCAATAGTTGCGGTATCCGATCGGCTCAAACAGCATCTCATCGGGTTCATGCCGGACGCGTCACGTATCAGTGTCATCCCGAACGGCGTTGATACAGAGCGTTACGTTCCGCGTGACGACGATGCAGATTTTCGTACCGAGATCGGAATCGCGCCGGACGTCCCCGTGATCGGAAGCGTCGGCAGGCTGGAGACGATCAAGGGCTATGGCGTGATGATCGACGCATTCGCGCGCTTGCGCGCGAGCTGGACGACGTTGCCAAAACCCGTTCTGGTTCTCGTCGGTGATGGCAGCGAGCGGCAGCTGCTCGAAGATTCCGCGGCCGCATTGGGGATCGCCGACTCCGTACACTTTCTCGGATGGCGCAGCGACATCGAACGAATCGCGCGCTCGTTCACGTTGTTCAGCATGTCGTCGCACAGCGAAGGCACTTCCGTGTCGCTCCTCGAAGCGATGAGCTCCGGATTGTGCCCGGTCGTCACCAACGTGGGAGGAAACGCGGCGGTGCTGGGCGACGAGCTGAAACACCGGCTCGTTCCCGCGGCCCAACCCGAGGCGCTCGCAGTGGCGCTTGCGGATGCCATTTGCAATCCCGAGCAGCTGAAGCGCGATGCAGGGACCGCGCGCCAGCGCGTGGTTCAGCAATTCGGCCTGGATGCGATGGTGAGCAGCTACGAAACGTTGTATAGCCGAGCAATTAGTCCAGCCGGAGCCACGCGTGGCTGATCGTCCGCTTGCGATTCTGCATGTCCTTGCGCCGGCAGATTCCGGCGGACTGGAGACTGTCGTACGATCGCTTGCCATCGGCCATTCCGCGATGGGCCACACAGTCGAGATTGCAGCGGTGACGGAATCACGCACGAGCGCGTTCGTACAGGAAGCGCGCGATGCGGGCTTGCAGGTTCACGTCATCGAATCTCCTCCCCGTTCGCTGGTACCCGAGCGCCGCGGAGTCCGCGCGCTGTTGACGCAGCGGCAATTCAACGTCATGCACTCGCACGGTTATCGCAGCGATATTCTCGACATCGGTGTGGCTCGCTCCATGGGCGTCCCGTCTGTAACAACCCTGCACGGCTTTTCCGCAACAGACAGAAAAGCGCGCGCATACGAATGGCTCCAGATCCGCGCCGCACGACGCGCATCCGCAATCGTCGCCGTGTCGAGCAACGTCGCCGCGTCGGTTGCACGGGGCGGCGCGAGCCCGCAATCGATTCACCTCATAAGGAACGCGGTCGCCACGACCTCGACTCCAATCGATGCGAGCGCGGCTCGCAATCGGCTCGGGCTCGCATCAGGGATGCACATTGGCTGGATCGGACGGCTGAGCTCCGAGAAGGGCCCCGATATCATGATCGACGCAATGCAGTACCTGACTGATCTGCCTGTGACGTTGTCCGTCATCGGCGACGGACCGGATCGGTCTGCGCTCACAGAGCAAGCCAACCACCTCGGTGTCGCGGCCAGCGTACGGTTTCACGGCCGAGTCGTCGATGCCGCGACGTTGCTTCCGGCTTTCGATCTGGTGGCGCTGAGCTCGCGTACCGAAGGCACGCCGATGGTTGTCCTCGAAGCAATGTCGGCAGGCGTGCCGATCGTTGCGCCGCGCGTTGGCGGGATTCCCGACATGCTATCCATGAACGAAGCCTCGCTCGTCGACACCGAGGATCCCAGGGCGCTCGCAGATGCGATTCGGGCGACGCTCGCTGACCGAGAGGCCGCTGCCGCTCGCGCCACGCGTGCGCATGCGAGACTTGTTACCGAGTTCGACGTTCAATCGTGGCTTACCCGCTACGAAGCGCTGTACCGCTCGATCCAGCCCACACGCTCACCACAGCGAGCATGAACGCCGTTCTGCCCACTCTCATAGTACTTCCGCTCGGCATCGGCCTCTACGCGTATGTGGCGTATCCGCTGCTCCTGCGGCTGGTCGCCGCCATGCGTGGCACGCCGGAGCAGCCCGCTGCTGAATTCTCGTGGCCGTTCATCACGATCACCGTGCCGTGCTACAACGAGGAGCGCAGCATCCGTCAGACTCTGGAAGCGCTCCTGGCGGTCGATTATCCCGCGGACAGGCGTCAGATCCTCGTCATCTCCGACGCGTCGTCAGACGGCACTGACGACATCGTGCGTCAGTTCTCGGACCGCGGGGTCGAGTTGCTGCGCCTCGAAGAGCGGCGCGGCAAGAGCGCGGCGGAGAATGCCGCCGGACCTGTGGCTCGCGGCGAGATAATCGTGAATACCGATGCGACCATTCGCATTCTCCCCAGCGCGCTCAAGGCGCTGGTGCGGGCATTTGCCGATCCGCACGTCGGTGTCGCATCGGGGCGCGATGTGAGTGTCGCATCCATCGACGATCGGGCGAGCGCCAACGCAGTCAGCGGCGAGTCCGGGTACGTCGGCTACGAGATGAACATCCGCGCCCTCGAGACGCGGGTGAAATCCATCGTCGGAGCCAGCGGCTGCTTTTATGGAATTCGTGCTTCGCTCTACGATAGCGCGTTTCCCGAATCGCTGAGCCGCGACTTCGCATCGGCGCTGATGGCCGAGGAACACGGCTACCGTGCGGTGTCGGTCAACGACGCGGTTTGTCTCGTGCCTCAGACAAAGTCGCTGCAATCCGAATTTCGGCGCAAGATCAGGACGATGGCGCGCGGGCTCCAGACGCTCTGGTTCAAGCGACATCTCCTGAATCCGTTCACGCACGGCTCGTTTGCGTGGATGCTGTTCAGCCACAAGCTCTGCCGCTGGCTGGTGTATCCGGCATTGCCGATAGCAGCCGTCGCGTTGGTAATCGCGAGCGTTCACTCGCGCGCATGGATGATCGTGCTCGTGCTGTCGATCGCCGGCGCTATTGTCGGGATTGCGGGCATGCGCTGGCCCAAAGCCCGGGTCGCCCCGCGCGTCATCAGGATCGCAGGCTTCGCGCTGGCTTCCAATCTGGCCGGAATGCTCGCCTGGGCTCAGGTTGCACGCAACCGGCGTCTGGCGGTATGGGAACCCACACGTCGATGAACGGATTGGCTGAGCAAGGCACGTTCGTGCCGGCTCGCTCGCAGGCGCACATTCCGACTCCGACTCGCACCCATCTGCCCGAGCGGAACCTCGACGACTCAGAGCTGACCGCATAGGCGCACTGCGATTGTTCGTTCACACCCCCGCTGGTCCTGATGAGCTCGATGGACCGAGGCGGCATGGGTAGTCACTGGATACGCGACTTCTGCGTCCGTCGCGCATTTGGCATCCACCGCCTCGCCATGGCTGCCTACAAACTGATCGAGCACCCGGCCATCGTCATGGGTCACGACCTCGTACACTCGAGGCAATCTCTAGCTACGACTGCTCCAGCGCCCTGATTCAGCCCGCTGGGGTCAGCAGGATCCGCGCTTGAACAGCATCACCGGCAGCGTCCGCGCCATGATCTTGAGATCCTCCAGTACCGACTGGCGTTCCAGATACTCCAGATCGAACTCCACCTTCGCGCGTACGTCGTCGATCGAGGAATCGTAGGCCCGATTGATCTGCGCCCAGCCTGTAATGCCCGGCCGAGCCTGCTGCCTCAACGGATACGATACGATGTTCTGCCGCAGCTCGGCAAAGATGCTCGGCCGCTCGGGACGCGGACCAACGATGTTCATGTCGCCGCGCACGACGTTGATCAGCTGCGGAAGCTCATCCAGACGCGTCTTCCGGAGGAACCGTCCGACCGGCGTGACGCGCGGATCCTCGCGCGTCGCCCATACCGCGCCGGTCACCTGCTCAGCATCCACCCGCATCGAGCGGAACTTGATGATGCGGAACGCTCTGCCGCCAACATCGTTGCGGCGGCGGTCGAAGACGGCCGTCGCCGCGCGGCGCCGGCGATCCATGCCGACGCGCGTCTGCACGTAGAATACGGGGCCAGCCGACGTGAGCTTGATCGCAAGCGCCACGAGCGCCATCACTGGCGCAAGCATTACCAGGGACGCCAGCGCAATCGTCACGTTCAATGCGCGATTGACCCACTCGGAGCGCTCGTTTGGTATGACGTGCAGGTGGGTTGCTGGTTGAGTGTCAACCGCCGCTATTGGAACTGTATCCGCAATACCCGTCGCCATGAGCCGGAAAAGCTGTTCCTCTCCCATGCCGGCGAGCGGAACTTCACGATCCGGCTCCGTGGATGTCAGGCGCGGTGCCCGAGAGACGATGCCCCGCGTCTTTGGATTTGCCGGGAAGTCCAGGACGGTCGAATCTGAATCCGGCCTATCGATGTCATGCGCGTTGAGTTCCATAAGCGATAATTCGCAGCGAAAAGGTGCTGACCAGAACTGACGATTACTAACGATGCTTAACGATGGCCCAAGTAGAATAGAAGTGTGGCCATCGACGCCGTAACTCCGACGACCTTGAAAATTGTGTCCCACGACGACGTTGGTTTCTGTCCGATAACCAGTGCATCGCCCGGCGCGACGTGCAACTGATCAAGAGTCATTCCCGATGCCAGCGCTGAAGCGAGCTGTTCCTTCGGAATCACGTCAGTGTCTCCACGTTTGACAACCGAGCGATTGAGATCGGCTGTCCCGGTGGGCCCACCTGCCGACATCACAACTTGGCTGAGAAGCATGTCGCTCGGAACTGTGTAGAATCCCGGTTTGGTTACCTCTCCAAGTACCGCGATACGCACGAGAGCTGTTGCGTGAACGACTGGGTCCCGAATGAACTTGCCTATCTCCTGCGTCAGATACTTCTGTATGTCTGCTCGCTTCACGCCTGCCAGATGAACATCACCAAGGCCGGCCAGCGTCAGAATCAGTCCCTCTCTGACCGTGAGCGTATCTCTGATCCCCTGGACTCCCTGCGCACTCGGCTGCGGACTGTCAACCGTCAGCGCAATCCTGTCGCCAACGTGAAACTCATCCGCCTGAGACTCCTGCGCCTTCGCCGTAAACGGCAGCGCGACGCAGGCAAAAGCCGCAATCCCTATCAGTGCTCTGACACATCTCGAAACAGCAGTCATTCGGTAATCCCCCAATGTGAGCAGCGATTGTGCCAGGCCCGAAGCCAGCGCCCAAACACTCCAAGTCCTTGCAAGACAACATTTTAACAAAACCGCACCGGCGACATCAAAACCGATTCTGTTGCGTCTGTGCAACAGAACGCGCATTCACATGATATTTACCCGCCTAGTCGAGCCTGGAGCGCATCCAGCAGGATTCCAGCCTGATATGCGCGCGAAAAGCGGACATCACGACCGATTGGCTCCGGCATCACGCCAGCAATGTGTTCGCTATACCGTCTGTCAATGATCTCAGCGATGCGTGCAACGTCGCGCGGTGATGCGACGTCGGCCCCAGTATCGCGCAACAGCAAGGCGGTCGCGCTGTCGTCGGCGGAGAGAGCAAGAACCCACGCAGGGAATCTTACACACTCGAACGTCTTGGCGGGAATCGCAGCCATGTTGCTGCCAGACATGGTAACTAGCATGGTAGCGTTCGCCATGAATGCCATCGCTTCCCGATGTGGAAGCGATGGTCCGATTCGTACGTAATCCGTGATGGACTCCGCGCGTGCCACCTCTTCAATCGGGAAGCCACCAACCGCCTCCAGATCCCCTATGAACTCGAGCGTGAGATCTTCCGGGGTCAACGCACGTTTGCGGATTACCTCGGCCGCGGCCTTGAAAAGCGCGCGTGGATCACGGTCGAGATAGAGCGTGCCCGCGTGAGCGATGACGAACGGCCCGCCGCGGCGTTGAGGCGGCAGCAGGTCATCGTCGCCACCGTTGGTAACGGTGATGATGTCGTCAGCGCGCTCCGGATAGGTGGCGCTCAGCTGACGCCGCGCGACTTCGGTGTTGGCGACTATCAGCGCGGCACGCTCCACTGCCCTTGCCTCGTGCCGCGCAGCGAGCCGCACCCATGCCGGCGTCGCAATCGCCTCGGCGAGGCGTTCCACATGGCTCCATGGGTCGCGCATGTCCATCACGAACGGAATTCGATAACGCTCCGACAGCCGCCGTCCGGCATCGTGCGACATGAATGGCGGCCCCGAAGTTATTACTGCACGATGAACGGCCGGGTCGAAGATGCCGGACACCGCATCGATCGCACTGTCACCCCAGGCGCTCACGCGCGCAAATTCGAGTGCGGCCCAGTAAGCGCGCAGCCATCCACGAGGCGTGTGCAGGGCCCAGCGCAGATCCGACCGGGCGACTGACGAGACTCGGAGAACAGACGGCAATACCGGCGCATGCGCCCCGGACGCCTCGGCGGACGCTGCCTTCCGCTTTCCCTTCACGGTGCGCCATATCGCGTTTTCGGCACGCTCTCGCCTCAGCACCGGCTCCGTGACGGCAAACACGCGAACGCCGGATGGCACGGAGCTCCGCGCCGCCTGCACGTCCGCGCCATTCACATAGCCACGCATGAAGACGTCGAGGCCCCACCCTCGCTCGGCGGCGAAGTGAGCAAACTTCTGCCACCGTTTCGCGCCGACCGCACGATCCGGTGGGAAGTGGTAGCTGATCACGATGAGACGCCGGTCACGTTGTGAGCCGGCGTCCTCGTTTTCATATAACGGATTCATCCGCAATCAGCGATCAGCCGCGCGATTAGCTGGACTTCTCCCCAGCTCCAGGCAACGCCGCAACTTCGTCCTTGAGCACGTCGGCTTCGCTTTCGGCGTCCGGACCGTATCCGTACAGGTAGGAATACTCCGAGTAAAGCTCTCCCGACGAAACGGCATTGACCACTGCGCCGAGTATGCGAACGGGCAGACGGTTCATCAACTTGAGCTTGGCCTTGGCCACCCGACGATCGGTATGGCCAGTACGCATCACGAGCATCAGGTTGCGCGTCGCAACGCTCAACGCGTAGGCATCCACACCGGCCGCTAGTGGTGCACTGTCGATGATTATCACGTCGAACCTGGAGCGAACCATGTTCAGCAGCGCCGGAAGACGAGCCGACGTGAGCAGTTCCGGCCCACGATGTCTGCGCGTTCCCGAAGCGATGAGCGTGAGCGCGCCATGCACGGGCACCTCACGCATCACGTGCGCCGCGTCCACTTCGCCGGCGAGATAGTCCAGCAATCCGGGACGCCGCTCGATTCCAAAGATCGAGTGCAGCTTGCCGCGTCTGATGTCGCCGTCGATGAGCAGTGTCTTGAAGCCCGCCTCCGCGAACGACAAAGCGAGGTTCGATGATATCATCGACTTGCCGTCACCCACGCCCGGACTCGAGACCGTCACCATCACGGGCGGCGAGTCGAACATGTGATGAAGGTTCATTCGCAAGCCACGGAACGCCTCTACGCTCTGCAGCACCGCATCCGGATCGTTGTCCCCCTCGCCCGGCTTCGGAACGGTCGGGATCGCGCCCATCATGTCGAGCCCGAGCTCGTCCGCGATCTGCTCAGGATAGCGGAAACGATGGTCGATCATATCGAACAGAAGCGCGATGATGATGCCGAGGCCCGCTGCCGCCAGGAATCCACCGCCGACCAGCATCGCCTTGACGTTGCGCTGCGCACTCGCGGCGGGGAGTGCCGGGTCGAGGATCGACACGTCTGGCACGGTACTCTCCGCACCCAGTCGTGCGGTCTCGTAGCGATTTTCGACGTTGTTGTACAGCGCTTCCGCTGTCGTCTGATCGCGCCGAAGGCGCTGCTCCTCCGTAGTGCGCGCTGGAATTCCCTCGAGCGCCGAGGAGTCGGCACGTACATCGGCCCCAATGCGTTTTTCCTGATCGCGCAGCAGATCCACCTGCGTCTGCATGAGATCGGGAATCGTCTGTGTCCGAAGAGTGTGCACCGCTGCCGCCATGTTCTTCACGGCGGGGAACGAATCCGTGTAGGACTGTCTCAATCCGCGAAGTTGCGTTTCCTTCTCGACTAGATCCTTGAGTGCCGAGGTGAGCATGGGAGCTCCGGCAATCGCGGGCACGGCGGCGAGAACGTCGGGTGAGAAATTCCCCTGCCGGGCGGACGGGATCAGGCTCTCGAGTGACTGGAGGCTGCGCTGAACGGTTTGGAGGTCGGTCTGACTCTTGAAGTATTGCGACGTCAGTGCGTCGGGCGGCGGGGCTATTCCGAGTGTCGATGCACTCGCGGAGACCGACGCTTCCGTGGGCTTGGTAATCGCGCGGGAACGGAATGCCTGAAGCGCATTCTCGGCGCTCCTCAGATTGTCCTGCGCCGAGCTGCGTTGTGCATCGAGGATGTCGGCTTGAGTCGCGAGACTGCGGGTGCGAAGCTCTGCGGCAGTTACGAGGAACTGCTGCATCCAGACGTTGAGGAGGTCGGCGGTCTGCCACTTGTCCGCGCCCGTGAGCGTGAGCGTCAGGAAGTTGCTGTTCTCCTGCATGGCGACGTCCAGCCGCTGGATCAGCGCGACGCCAACCGACCGTGGCTGAACCACGGTGAAGTGTACCGACTGATTTCCCTGCAGCGATGCGACTGTGGGGACCCAGGCGAAGCCGACGGATTTGCCGACCGAGTCGCCCAGCCTGCCGTGCTCGAAGATTCCTCGCTGGGCCTCGGCGAGCGAATACGTACCCTTGGTCGAATCGGACCACAATGTGTAGTCGCCCGGTACGGTGCGCTGTCCCGGCTGGATTCCAGCCAGAGCAACCGAATCGCGCCAGGTCTTTCCCTTGACCCAGAGACGTTGGTGGGCAACCACCTTGTCGACGACTGCGAAGCTGCGGATCAGCTGGACCCAGGAGCCGTTGGGCAGGAGCTCGGGCGGCCGGTAGGCGCCGCCGTTGTTGGTACCGACGTCAGCGATCCACAGGGCTCCGCGAGCCTCGAAAACGGGTTCTATGAAGCGGGTTGCGATTACTCCGGCGGTGGTGCCAAGTGCCGCGAGAATTATGATGAGCCAGCGGAAACGTTTGATTGCCGCCCAGTAGCGACGGAGTTTTGCGCCCCCTCCACCGGCCTCTTCGTCCTCAGCGATCGGCTGGGGGGTGAGATCGAGTGGAGCTATGTCGGTCGTACCCGGAAGGGCTGGTGCCGCATCCCGGAAAGAGCCCGCGGGCACAATTGAGTTTTTCATGTCCAGTGCCGAAAGATAGAGGTAGTTACGTGGCCGGAACAGCGTTGCGGCAACGCAACGGTACACGGACCTGGATACAGTATCGGCAGCGGGGCTTTCGCTATTAGAGACGAAATATCCCTTGTGCCGCCCAGCCGGAGAGACATATTTGCAGGTGCGCACAGTTTGTAGCATTCATGCAACACCGAGCCCTTTCTACTGCGTCTCCCCAAGCACATGCGTTTCCCCGGGTCGGGTTTGATGTCTGAGTCTCTCAATGGTCAGCGGCGTGCCGATACGGACGCGGTCGCTACCAGCGCGCGAGCGGAGCTCAGACTCCTCGTTGTCGAATGCGACGATTCGCTCCGTGAAGGCTGCGTCGCCGTCCTGCGGGGCGAGGGATATACCGTTACCGGCAGCTCGCGCGGCGACGAAGCGCTTCGGATGCTCCAGAAGCGGAAGTACGACATCGTACTCGTGAATTTGTTCATGAGTGGCGTTTCCGGGATGAAGATTCTGGAGGCGGCCCGGGATGCCCACAGTGACTCGCTGGTCATCCTCATGACCGGCAACCCGAGTGTCGAGACGAATATCCGGGCCCTTCAAGCCGGGGCCTGGGAATATCTGGCGATGCCGTTCACGGCCGAGCAACTGCAGCTTGTCGTAGGCCGTGCTGCACACCGCGTGCTAGAAGGTCGCGGCGCACCCGTTGCGGCCGCGGATGTGGTCGCCGACGCCCCCGATGACGGCATGGCATCGCTGATCGGAATCTCGCCGGCGTTCTGTCGGGCCGTGGAGCTCGCACGGAAGGTTGCCAAGACCAATGCATCGGTCATGATCAGCGGCGAGAGCGGCACCGGCAAGGAAGGAATAGCTCAGCTGATTCACAAGCAGAGCCGCCGTGCCGGCAAGAGGTTCGTCGCGATAAACTGCGCCGCACTCCCCGCCCAGCTGCTCGAATCCGAGATGTTCGGCCACAAGAAGGGCTCATTCACCGGCGCCGATCGAGACAAGCCAGGGTTGCTGGAGGTCGCTCACAACGGCTCTCTTTTTCTGGACGAACTGACCGAAATGCCTCTGGCCCTGCAGGCCAAGCTGCTCCGCGTCATCCAGGACGGAGTGGTGCGCCGGGTCGGTAGCGAGCAGGAAGACGCCACCGTCGACGTGCGCTTCATATCGGCGACCAACCGGGACCCCAACGAGGCGGTTCGGACGCACATTCTGCGAGACGACCTGTTCTATCGTCTGAGGGTGGTACCGCTGCACCTTCCGCCCCTCAGGGAGAGACTGGAAGACGTGCCGCTTCTGGCCAACCACTTCCTGGCTCAGTACTGGCGCAGGCACCGTATTTCCGATGGCGTTTGCCCATCGCTGTCGCCGTCGGCCATCGACCTGCTCACTTCACTGGCGTGGCCGGGCAACGTTCGCGAGCTGCAGAACCTGATGGAGCATCTGGCCGTGCTGGCGGACGCAGGGTCGACGATTCAGGCCGACGACCTTCCGGCGCGAGGGGACGTCGCTGCTGTCAATAACGGCACACGCAGCTGGCCCGCGCATCTGATGTCCAAGGCCTACCACCCGGCCAAGGAAGCGGTTCTCGCGCACTTCGAGAAGGAATATCTTTCCTTGCTGGTTGCGCGCGCCGAGCGCAACATGTCGAAGGCCGCAAGACTTGCGGGGATCGACAGAACGACGTTGTACCGGCTTCTGGACAAGCATTCGATCGATGCCGGCTCCAGACCGATGCCGGCGGTGGCGATCGACACCGCCGATGTCCCGCCAGACCCGGCACGGCTGGCAGACTAACCCGCTGGTAGCTGTAATTCCCCACGAAATGGGGAACACATCTCTGGCCGGCATTCCCGCGAAAGCGGGAACACATGTGCCGCCGTCATTCCCGCCGTAGGGCGCAGATGCATCCGCGCCTCGGGAATCCACGTTGACGGTCTTCACTTCGCTGTGTGACCGCGCTGGAACAGACGTTGCAAGCATCTCTGTTCTTGTATCAGCCAAGACAGGTTCACATAGTGCTCGGGTTCAATTGCAGCGACTGATTTTCCACTTTGCGCGCGGGCACATTCTGACGATGACATGCTCGCAGCTTTAAGGAACGCGACGACAGAGGTCTGGGACCACAGAGACCTTCTCGAGCAGTTGGCACTCCGCGACATCAAGCTTCGCTACAAACAGGCCGCGATGGGCTTCATGTGGGCGGTGTTCATGCCATGCCTGATCGTCCTCTCCGGACTCATCATCAGGTATGCGATGGCGCGGATCGCAGGACAGACGCTCGTACGCACAGACATTGCAAACATCGCTGTCAAGGGTGTCGGATGGGCATTCTTCGTTGGCGCGCTTGGCTTTGCCACGTCGAGCCTCATCGGCAACGCAAATCTCGTAACCAAGATCTATTTCCCGCGCGAAGTTTTGCCACTCTCCGCTGTGATCGCGCAGAGCTTCGACACCGGCATCGGCTTGGTGACGCTCTGCGTCATTCTTCCATTTCTCGGCGTTACGCTGCACCCCAGCATGCTGTGGGTGCCGATATTACTCGCGCTGCTAGTGTTGTTCACCACGGCGGCATCACTTTTCTTGAGCTGCGCGAATCTATTCTTTCGTGATGTCAAATACATCGTGCAGATCGTGCTGATGTTCGGAATATTCTTCACACCTGTGTTCTTCGAACCGTTCATGCTTGGCGCGCGCGGCGCTCATCTTGCGATGCTCAATCCACTGACGGGGATACTGGAAGGATTGCGGCTGAGCATTGTCTCCGGTCACAACCTGGTGCACCCGTTATCAACGCTCGTGCACGGCGCTGTGACGCCGGTCTGGGAACCGTGGGAACTCGCCTACTCCGCGGTGTGGGCAGGTGCTGGGACCGTCGGCGCGACCGTAATGTTCCGGCGGCTTCAGCCGTTGTTCGCCGAGTATATCTAAGACCTGATGACAGATACATCGGTCGAAATCGACGCAATCTGGAAGAAGTTTCGTAAAGGCGAGCGTCAGGACAGCCTGCGCGACCTCATTCCCGCCGCGGTCAAACGCATGCTGCGCGGACCCGATCCATCAAGGGAGCTGCGCAGCGACGACTTCTGGGCGCTGCAGGACATTTCCTTCTCGGTGGAGCGTGGCGCGGCGCTCGGCATCATCGGCCATAACGGCGCAGGGAAGTCGACACTACTCAAGATTCTTACCAGGCTGCTGACTCCAACCCGCGGGACGTACGTCACGCATGGGCGTATCGGCGCACTCATCGAAGTCACGGCGGGATTTCACCAGGACCTCACCGGACGCGAGAATATTTTTCTGAACGGTGCGATCATTGGCCTGCGCAAGGCAGATATAGCCAGGCGCTTCGATGCGATTGTTGAATTCTCGGGCATCGGAGAGTTCATTGACACACCTGTTAAGCGCTACAGCTCCGGAATGAACGCGCGCCTCGGCTTTTCCATTGCGGCGCATCTGGATCCGGAGATCCTGATTGTCGACGAGGTGCTTTCGGTGGGAGACTTTACGTTCCAGGGGAAGTGCGTAAAGTGGATGCAGGACACACTCAAGAAGGGAACGACGGTCGTTTTCGTATCGCACAACATGGATGCAGTGCTTTCGCTGTGCAACACGGCTGTACTGCTGAACCACGGAAGGATGGTTGCGCATGGGAACACCCCGGACGTCATCTCCGCATACTATGGTAGCGGGGGCGGCTACTTCACCGGCCGACGCGATGACGTTCGCGCGCACACTGCGGCGTTTGCTTCTAGTCACGACGAGACCGGAGTAGTCAAACCTGGAGAGCGCGTGGTTTACGCGCACAAGTTCACTGCGGATCGCGATTGCGCTCTGTCACCTGGTTTGCAGATTCGACGGGACAGGCGCGTAGTGATGCAGAGCACGTACGGCAGAATGCACGGCGCACCGATGCGTTTGTCTGCTGGCGAAACAGTGACCATTGAGTGGGCCCTCTCAATGAACTTTCCGGCTGGCGCCTACCAAGTCAGTCACTATTTGGAAGACGCAGAGGGTGGCTATCATGACTATTCCGACGGTGCACGGACGGTGATAGTTGCGGATGATCCGCGCGTTGTTGGGGGATATTACGTCGATCTCGAAGTGGCACAGAGTGTCACGATGACCGGCAACAGCACCGACAAACCTGTGCTTGCCACTGTCACGCGCTCCGGAAGCGAATCGGGATGTTGACACCGCGTGCTTTCGCCGCTCGGATGATTCGTAATGCGCTGGGCGGAATACTTGAGCGAATTGCCCATTTCCAGTGCAGACGGCGTGAGACACCGGGAACTGACGGAGCCAGGCTCAACAGCCGTTGAAGCCATGCAGTTCGTCCGTTATCCCAGGCATCCTGGAGGTCGGATGCCCAGCGCTGCCTGTACACTTCGGATAACTCTGCAACGAGCGCATCATCGCCCCGCAACCGTACGTCTTCCAGCGCGCGCTGTCGGAATATGTACGTAGCATACCACTGGTCCTCCGGATTGGCGCTAATCTGCCGGGAGTGGCAGCGATAGGCTGCAGTAACCGCGCGACTTGCTACGAAACGGTGCCGGAGCGCCAATCGAAGCCAGACATCGAAATCGACTGCGCGGCGGTGCGATTCGTCGAAGCCGCCTATTGCGAGTAACGCTTCCCTGCGAACGACACTCGTGATCATCGGAATCACAGTGCTGCGAAATGCCCGCCGCGCCACGTCGGCCGGCGGTCCCTCCGGTACGTCACCGTACCAGATCCCGGATCGCGCGCCGATGAATCGAACGCCCGCGCTCGCGACTGTTGCATCGGGATACGCATCGAGTAGCGGCAGGACGGTGGCAAGGTGATTCTCTTCCCAGTAATCGTCGGAGTCGAGCCACGCTATTACATCGCCAGCTGCTGCGCGAATTCCAATGTTGCGTGCGGCGGCATTACCTGCGTTGGCCTGCATGCGGATGACCCGCGCTCCCGCCCGCTCTGCTATCTCTGCAGATCCATCGATGGATCCGTCGTCCACGACCAGGAGTTCGCATGGCGGCACGGTCTGCGCCAACACAGACGCAATCGCTTCACCAATCGTTTCAGCTCGATTGTAGCAGGGGATGACAGCACTTACAGAGGTCACGAACAGGAGCGTTGGAACGGGAAGAAAGGCTTCACGTCCGCTTGACACTATTCGCGAAGCGGCCGCGTGCCATGCTCGCCCGTTTCAAGGATCGTACCCAAACCGCGGGCGCAGTATGGATGCGGTCTGCACGATACTGTATTGCAGTAGTGACGCGCTCTTGCCAGACCCAGGGTGGGCGGCCCATGAACAATCGCCCGTCCGGATGCGGCACGAGGCGCGCCTTGGTAGCACCAACGCCTTCGTAAAAGCGGCGTAGGTATTGTATGGTCTGGCGTTCGGGCGGGATGTAGTGTTGAACGCGGGCATCAGCCACCCAGCGGCCTGGCAATCGTCGGCTTAGCAAGGAACGGATGAGGATTTCTTCTTCTCCGCCCAACATTGCATTGCCAACGCGGCCGAGGCTCGGGTCGAATGGGAGGTCGTGCAAAACACTCGCTCGAAATGCCATGTTCGCACCGAACGGAACGATATCTGCTGTCAGCGGCACGTCGCCGCAATTGTAGTTCCTCACCGCATACGCCATTTCCACTTCGTGGAACGCGGCTTTGAGCCACCGTGGTGTCGGCTCTTGAAACCACGGCTCAATTGGGCCGCCAAATACTACCGCGTTCGGGTAAAGCGCAAACGCGGAAGCGTACGCGACGAGCCAGTTCTGGCCTACGAGCACATCGTCATCGGTCCATATGATGTAGTCGCCACATGCCGCTGCGACTGCGGCGTTACGCGCGTTGCTCAGCCCCGGGATCTGCTCCCAGATGGGTCGAATGGGAAGTCTGGCCGCGAAATCACGCGTCACGCTATCGGTGTCATCGTCGCTGTTATTGTTGACGACGATTACCTCCCAGGAGCTTCCGGGTGGTATCCAAAGCGTCGTCATGCGCTCCAGCGTCTGCCGCAGCAGGCCAGCGCGATTCCACGTACAGATAGCGACAGTCAGGTGCACAGTAGTGCGCCAATGTTCAAGTGTTGCCCAGAGTCACGGCGAACATGGACATTAAGAAACGCAATCGGCCGCATGTTGTGTGCTTAGCAGCAAGCCGCCTGCCACGATTGCTTCGCAGGCCGTGGCCCGAGCGGCACCCGATATGCCACCCACGCCGCGAACGACTATCGCGAAGACATTTGATTTCTCTGTTCCGGCGTTTTGCATGATGTCAGTGGATAAAACACCTTTGGTCTCAGTTATCGTTCCAGCATTCAATTCCGAACAGTACATAGGAGATGCGTTGACATCGCTCACGCGGCAATCGATCTCCAGTATTGAAATCATCGTGGTCGATGACAAGTCAACTGACGATACGGCACGTATCGCAGAGGAGCAGGCCGCTGGCGACACCCGCATTCGAGTGATTCGGAGAGAATCGGCATCTGGTCGCCCCGCATGCGCCCGTAACGACGGCTTGCGAGTTGCACGCGGCAAATACATCGCCCTTCTCGATGCAGACGACATTGCCACACCTGATCGACTGGACTCATCAGTCCAGGCGATGCGCAGGACCGGTGCGCGGCTGGCATTCGCCGACTATCGAAAGGTGTTTCAGGACACTGGTGAAGCGGAACCGAGTGACTTTCTGGAAGCGGTCAACTTTCGTGATCGGGCGGCCGGTTATCTCACGCCGATAAGTGACGACGTCTTCCTCTGCGAACCGTCGTTCCCGGCATTTCTCTTCACATGCATCGCGGTTAACACACCGACGATCGTATTCGAGCGGGGGTTGCTCGATGAAGAACCGATTTGGTTTGATGAATCGATAGTCTGCTTTGAGGATGTAGATCTGTGGTTCCGGCTTGCAGCCCGAACACAGTTCGTCTTTGTCAATGACACGCACGCGTTGAATCGCAGGCACTCCGACAGTCTCACTGCCAGCAATCCTCTTCATACGAAACTTGACGGCATTGCGGTCAGAAAGGATCACCTCAAGAGACTTCGCTCGACAATGTCCCACGGCGAAATCATGGCGGCGAAGCAAACGATTGCTGACTTACTGTGGGACGTGTCGTACGGCAACTGGTGCAACGGCGATCTACGGCGCGCGCGGTCCGGTTTTCTCAATAGCTGGCTCACCAAACCAACAATGCGCGCCGCGATTGGCTACTGCAAGGCATTCATCCCGAGGACGTTGGCCCTGGCGGTCGTCAGAGGTTCTGAGTCGATGATCACGTCCGGGGAACTCCCCCACGATGAGGAAATATGTGCCTGAGCTCGCCAGCGGAGCATTGCCGGCGCCTCCAATCACCGCGCAAGTGTTCTGAGCGCGTCATGGCGCTACGTTAGCCGCCCCGAAGATCGTGCCACGCTGTACGACACGACGACCTATCCTGATGCCAGGATGCTCGATCATTGTGTATGCGAGCCACGGAAGTGCGACAACGAGCGCGGCAAAGACGCTCCACCGGACGTACGCCGGCGACGAGGACAAGACAATGAACGAGAACCAAAGCGCCGGAATATGCAACAGGTATACCCCGTAGCTGTATTTTGCGATTACGCCGGAGAGTGCCGTTAGCCTAGACGCAGGCATCTCGCGGACGGCTGGGATGAGTAATGCTACAGCGAGACAGAGAAGCCACCCACGTGCGGGCGCGCGCTGAACATCGGAGATAAACTCCGGATAGATGGCGAGTAGAGACCCGATCGCAATCGGCCACACCCATGATTCAATGCGCGCTGTAGTGATTGCACACAAACGGTACGCCATTATGCCTGCTACGAAGCATGGCGCATACGCAAGCACGTTGAGTCGCCATGCGACCGGGAATCTTGGCTGTCCGTATATCTGCGCCAACCCGACTAACACACCGGTGACCCACAATACTGTTAGACCTCGTGCGGAAGTGCGGCGAACAACAACGTAGAGGAGCGGCAGGAGGAGATACATCTGCATCTCAAGCGGTAGCGACCAGAATGGCCCGAGTACCGACCCTACCCCGACCAGATTTTGTGTGAGCGCAATGTTCGCTAAGAGCTGAAACGGCGTTGCCGCGTGAAACACTCTTTGAGGCATCACGGGCACCGCGATTATCGCCACAAGGAGCACCGTGGCGATGGAGAGCGGATAGATGCGCCACGCACGCCGCACGTAGAACGCCTTCACCCAGTCTGATCGCTCACCCTGCCGTTCTAACGACCCCATGAGCACAAGGGAGGTGTGCACAAAGAACAAGAGCACACCGTCGTGTCCCAATTCGTACGGCGTAATGACCCCGAAACGCCAGTGCCGGAGTACGGCGATGTGGGAGACTAACACGCAGAGCACCGCAATCGCACGGAGCACATCCAGATTCCGCTCAGGTAGTTTTGTCATCGATCCCCGTTTTATAGCTAACCGCGCCTGTGACAGTTAGAAAGCACTACGCACGGTTCGCCTAATAGCAGCAATGCGGTTCGGGAACAGCGCCAGCAGAATGGCTGAATAAACGACCGCGCCAACTCCGGCCTGGATGAACAACCTTAGCAGCGCTGGATGCGCTGGCGAGATCAGGCGACCCGTTGCGAACACGACGACAGCCATACCTATGGTGGCAATGGTTGCGCCGCGAAGCGCACGCCAGTACTTCCCCCAACTCGTCACAACTTTGCAGGCGACGTACAGCAGCGGGATGCACGACAGAGGATACAACACTACCCACGCACCCGCTATCCCCGCGGTACCGGCATAGCGCGATCCAGCAAGAAATGCGATTGGAAATATGATCGCTGAAACAACGCCATGGTACATGAGGAAGCGCGTCTTCCCGCGCACAAGTAACGCACTCGGGATTACGGGCATTACGGAGCGGAGCGCCGTATAGATCGCGAGAAGTTGCAGCGGAACGATCGCGCCGGCCCACTTTTCTCCGAAGACGCCATGGATCAGATCTTTACTGACCAAACCGATCCCAATTGCGATGGGAAACGCGAGAATTGCGATCCCCTCGGTAATTGAGAGCACGTGGCGCTCCAGTGCCGCATCATCGTCTTGCACCGACGCGAATACGGTTGGAGTCACATTCGAAACAAGACTGGTGAGCTTCTCAACCGGAAGATTCGTCAGCGTCCACGCGAAGTCATAGGCACCGAGCGCCGCTTGCCCGAGAACACGTCCAGCCACGAGGAAGTCAGCGTTCGAGTAAATGAACCAGGATATGCGGCCAACCAGCACTTGCCGGCTGAACGTTATGGCACGCTCGATTGCCGCGAGGTGCGGAATCGCAAACCGCCGTGGCGACTTCACAATCGTGAATGCCATCGCAACAGCTACGCCGCACACTTCGCTCAAAACGAGCGCCCAATAGTGGAATCCTGCCATTGCGAGAGCGACTGCCAGGCCTGCCCCGAAAACGGCGCGCGTCGCGTCGATTGTCGCCAACGTGCGAAACCGAAAGTCACGTTGCAGGATGGCGTTCGGAACGGACTTGCACGCACCAAGAATGAAGGAGATACTGAGAGTGAGAACGACTGGAACCAACGCTGGCGAATGGAAGAACGCCGCGAGAGGGCGGGCCGCCGCGAAAGACAGTCCGAAGATCGAGATCCCGACGAGCACTGAAACCGTGTTTAGTTGCGCGATCGCGTCATCCGTGAGATCGCGGAGAGTTATGATCGCGGATCCAATTCCGAACTCCGATACGAGCGCGACGAGCCCGAGGTATAGCGCCGCCATTCCAACAAGACCATAGTCGTTCGGCGTAAGCAATCGAGCCACAACGATAGTAGATCCCCAGCTAACGGCCTGTGTGAGCCACTTTGACGCAGCGCTCCAAGCAATCCCGTGCATGAGCGCCCTGTCGGACGCACCCACAGCCTGCGGGTTCGCCACAACTGCCTGCCTCACGTCGTCCCCGGCCGGCTGGCGCACGAAATCGGACCCCAGGCCCGAACCATCGCTGTCGAAATTCACTTCGAATCCCGATCTGTGGAGTCACCACCGGACGCACAACGCACGCGATCAAACGCCGCGAAACTCGCGAGGGTACTCAACCGCAATCTTGTCGAGCGGGAGGAAAGGCGGCATACACCCTGCGGAGACATGTAACGCGTCAACTATTACGCCTCACCGTGCTGAACGTCGACCATATATCCCTCCGGCCTGGCGCCAGATGCCGTCCGGTAGACGTCGCAGTAGCGCGACGCCATTGCTGTGGGCGAAAATTTGCGCAAAGCGTTCGTACGCGCCGCCTCTGCAATTGCCAGTCGTGCCGGTTCGTCTTGAAGAAGTCGGGTGAGTGCGGCAGCGAGTGCATGTGAATCATCTGGTGACACCATAAGGCCCGTTCTGCCGTCGGTGATTATCTCTGGTATCCCGCCGACGGCGCTAGCGACTACGGCTGCACCGCACACCTGGCCTTCCACGACGACCAATCCGAACCCTTCCCGACGGCTCGGAACACTGAGCACTCGGCTACGCAAATACAGTGGCGCCAGCTCCGCGCGCGATTTCCATCCTACGAAACTTACCGAACGATGGATCCCGAGTTCGTCAACCATACGAGCCAGTTTTGGTGCGTCCGGCCCATCCCCGGCAATAACTACGCGTAGCGGCGAGACGCTCTTCGCCACACATGCGATGGCCTGGATTAACACATCGGCACCCTTGTGAGGAGCGAGATAGCCGACGAAGAGCACGTCAATATCACGGGAACCAGCAGTGGCGTGTAACGCTTCCGCGAGTATGTCTTCCGGTACCGCGTTATGCACCGTGTATGTGAACGGCGCGCTATCAGGAAATAGTGCGATCACATCCCGCCTGAGAGCGTCTGAAACGGCGGTGACTGCGCGACAGCTTTTAAGAAGCAATGCGGTCGCTTCGCGCGCCCGTGGCTCTGCCATGTTCACAACTACGTCGCTTCCGTGGAACGTCAGAAGACACTGCAGCCCCGATTGAACGCAAATCCGATGGACCATGACGTACTCAGGAAGCGCATAGTGAAAATGCGCCACTTTGAGTCCAAATCTCCTGACCAACCTTACAACAACCGACTTCGCTAAAAGCCCGCGCAATTGCGCCGCAAACCTGCGCGACCGACTCTGCGAACTTGACATCGGACGCAAGCAAACGGAAACGATCAGTTCTCCCTTCCTCCCACGGCGTGAATGGGGGAGCCAGCCGTCCGGGGCCAGTTGAAAAACGGCAACCGTCACGCCTAGATCACACAACGCGTGCGCTATCCCTTCGACCACAAGACCTACCCCGTTACCGCCGTACCACGGCGTTACAAGAAGTACCGGTGGGCACGATTGGGAATCCTGACTGACTATATCCGGCGACATGCTGGCCGCCCTGCCATCCGACGCGCTGGAAACGTGCGGCGTTACGTTAAGGTGGCGGCGCAGCGGCCGAAATAGTGAGTCCATAGAAATAGTAGTATCGGTTCACTGGTAGCCCAGCGCACGCCTAGACGACGTGCCAAAGTTACTTCCATGCCGCGAACTGGGTTAAAAAAAGTCCCTCCGCCAGAAGTTGCGCGACGACTTTGTTCCCGCAGAAGCACGATTGGAATCAACCGTGAAATCGTGTTTTCATCAACAAAGCAATTGACGGAACGAGTATATTGACCTGCTGTGGACGTGCCGTGCACTGCCTCCGCATCGCAAGACATCCGCACCGACGATGCTATTAGAGCTGAAGCAAATCGCCCGACGCCAGTTGGAGTACATGACCCTGCCGCGAGCCGCCAAGGCAGAACGGCGTCATGACGCTCGCGGCCTCTCGGGCAGGGACCCGGGAATTGAAGCGGTCGAGACAGCCGTGCTGGGCTGGCTCGGGGACGCACAGGACTTCTCAGCATCTCGTGACGGCGGCGCAGCAAGGGATTTCAATCTCATAAAGGGCTGGGCCCCGTCGTACCCGGAAACGTCTGGTTACATCGTTCCAACACTGATCGATTCCGGCCTCAGGCGCAATGATCCGGTACTGATCGATCGGGCGAGGCGAATGATTGACTGGCTGGTCGGCATTCAGTTCGCCGAGGGCGGCTTCCAGGGCGGCACGATTGGAGCCGAGCCGCGCGTGCCGGTCACCTTCAATACAGGGCAAATCTTGATGGGGCTGGCAGCAGCCAGCATCCAGTTCGGCGACCGGTACGTGGAGCCGATGCACCGAGCGGCTGGCTGGCTCGTAGATACGATGGACCCCGACGGTTGCTGGCGCAGATTTCCCACGCCGTTCGCCGCGCCCGGCGAGAAGGCGTACGAAACGCACGTCGCGTGGGGATTGATCGAGGCCGCACGGGCAAGCGAGGGAGCCGGCCGTTCACGCGAGTACGCTGAGGCAGCGCTGCGCAACGCCCGCTGGGCCATCACAAAACAGCTCCCGAATGGTTGGTTTGAAAGTTGCTGTCTCTCGAACCCCGATGCGCCTCTTACACATACGATTGGGTATGTCCTGCGCGGGATGACGGAGATCTTCCTGTACACTCGGGAGTCTGACGTCCTGGCGTCGGCATTACTCACCGCCGACGCACTCAGCAGTCGCGTGCGAAGCGACGGATTTCTCGCCGGCCGGCTCGACCGCGCGTGGAACGGGGCCGTGGATTGGGTCTGCGTCACCGGTAGTGCGCAGATCGCCCATTCGCTGCTGCTCCTTTTCAAGGAGACCGGAAACCCGCGTTACCGCGATGCCGCCTTTGCGTTGCTCCGCTATGCACGCCGCACGGTTCACCTCGACGGTCCTTCCGGAGTGAGGGGCGGTGTCAAGGGATCATTCCCGGTCGATGGCGGATACGGGACTTACGAGTTCCTGAACTGGGGAGCGAAGTTCCTGATCGATGCGGACCACGCCGAGCGGCTCGTCAGGAGCGCATGAGCTTCAGCGTCATTGTCGACCCATCGGACAGCGACCTTGCGGACGTCGAGGTCGGCGCCCCGACCAATCCCTTCTGCTGCACGAGCTACGTTGCCGCGAGGCGCGCCCGGGGCGCGGCTGTCGTACTGTTCTCCACGTCTAATGCAGGGACGAAACCCGCCGCTGCAATCGGATACATGCGCGGACACGCGCTCAGTCGCACGCTCGAGATTACGTCCGCCCCGGAAGTAGCGCCGGATTGCAATTTCTGGGATGGGGTTCTCGAGTTCTGCAAGCAACATCGCATCGCGGAAGTCGGGATCGACAGTTACGGATCCGCCTGTGTCGCGCTGCCGGCATGGAGTGCACAATCGACGCTCCGCGATCGTACCGAATGGCTGCTGCAGCTCGCGGATGTCGGATCTCACGACCTGGCGTCGAACCATCGTCGCAACATCAACAAGGCACGAAAGCTCGGCGTCATCGCAACGCATACAACGGATCTATCCGCGACTGATGCGCACCTCAGTCTGATGCATGCCTCGATGCAGCGACGGTCCGCGCGCGGGGAATCGGTGCCCGTGCTGGCCGCGCATGATGCGGGCGACGATCGGGCGCTGCTGGCTTCCGGAGCGGCGCGACTCTACCAAGCCTCGTATGGCGGCAACGTGGTATCGTCACTCATGGTGCTGGTGTGCGCGGGTGGCGCGTACTATCAATCGGCGGGTACTTCACCAGAAGGGATGGAAATCGGCGCATCCACATTCCTCATATCCCAGGTCATCCGCGCTCTGGCAGAAGAGGGAAAGACGGTTTTCAATCTCGGCGGCGCCGGCCCGGAGAGCGAAGGGCTCAGACGATTCAAGGCAGGATTCGGAGCTCAGCCGGTGGCGCTTGCCGCGGGGGTTTATCAGATTGCGTCGCCGATGCACGAAAGGCTGAGGACCGCAATCAGACTGATACGCCGACCCAACAGCCTCCGGACATCCATCGGGCGACGGTTGGCAGCGATGCTCATGGCTCTTACGGCTGGGAATCTTTCCTGACCGACTCACCACGACGCTCGACAAGAGCGCGGGCAAGCGCGGAAACGTAGCGCCTAACGACCCCGATCGTCGACGTGACCGCCGCCTGGCCCGTCATGTACGGATCAGCGATCTCATGCGGGCGATAGACACCGGACGGAGTCATCCCGCCGAACAACATCACCTTCCCTCGTGACTCCGGAAAGCTCGCGACGATGTTCGCGAAGTTGAACTCGTCCATTGCAAATATCACGTCGTTGGCCGCAATGAGCTGCGCGGTGAGCAGAGTCGCGCGATGCTCGTCGAGATCCACGCCCATCTCGCGTGCCGCATGCCTCACGCGTGGATCGGCCGCCTTGCCGTTGTGTGCGTGAGTACCGGCAGAGGATACGACAATGTCGGTTATTCCGGCGGCAGCCAGATCGTCGCGCAGGAACTGCGCTGCCGACGCACTCCGCATGATGTTGCCATGACAGACGAAGATCACCGATCTGACTACGGGCGGAAGCGACACCTCGCGCTCGATGCCAGCGAGACGTGCCAGGCGACGACGTACGTAAACGCCACGCCTGTCTCCCGGAAGTGTTCGCGCGGACTTTGCGATGGAAAGCGCCTGCCCTGGTACGACTGCGCGTATTGCTCCCTTGATGATCTCGCGCGTCCATCCGGAAATGACACGCGTGTATTCCTGAACCGCCGGCGCCGGATCGCGCCAGGACCACATCGCCGATCGCGTACCGAACCGAAAATCGGCAAAAAGCTGTCGCGTCGCAGCGGATACAGGGATGCGCTCGGCGTCGTCCGCAAATGCATGCGCAAATCGCTTGAGCGAACCCGCAGTCCAGCGAACACGCAGACCGGAGCGATACGACGATGGTACGGTGGGCCCGATCCCCTGGGATAGCTGCCACGCATACAGCGGGAAATCCATACCAGCCGCGACCGCAAGCGGGAGCGATCCCCAGAAACGGCCATTCACTTCCATCAACGCCGTTTCGCCCGTCGCACGATCGTGGCGGTATTCGACCATCGCAACGCCGTCCCACTCCAGCGCCTTGAGAAGGCGAACGGAATGGTCGAGCAGCAATGGATCGACAGGCTCCGCCTCCGCAACAACCGCAACGCCGCCAGATGGTGGACATTCGGCCAGTCGCCGGTGCTGGAACGACGCGATGACCTCACCACGGGACATGAGAAGCTCGATCCCCACCCCCTGCCCTCCATGGTAGCTCTGGAACACGAGTCCTTCACCGAAGCGCGGCTGGTCGGCAAACGCGGCGCGCAGCTCCGCGGCGCTGGTGAACGTGCGCGTCTTGAAGTTGTGGACCGTCGTCCGACTCTTGTCGCCAGGCTTCGCGATGATGGGAAAGCGCATCTGCGGGAGAGCGTCCTCCAACTCGGCTGCACTGCCGATACTCATCGAGATGGGGACGGGCACGCCGCACTGCGCTGCAACGGCCAGCGTGGCGGCTTTGTCGAGCACACGCTGGACGATGTTCGGCGACGGGCAGCCGACCGAACACAATGCTGACAGAGAGTCGTACGCAGCACAGACGATGCACAACGACGAGTCGCTGGTCGGCACGACCCACGTCGCGTGCTCGGCCTCGACCAGCATGCGAAGGAGCTGCGCGGAATCGTCGACGCTCCCTCCCAGCTGCACGACGCCCGCGATGGCCCTGGACGTAACGTGCAGACTCTGGCCAGCCTGGACAGCGACGATCGATCGCACGCCGTGCCGGTGGAGCGATCGCGCGATGGTGACTACCTTGCGCGGCTCCTCGCCGACGATGACAGCCGTCGGTGCATGCGTCTCGGTGCCGGTACGGGCGTCGCGTGGCGGAACGGCCTTGCGAGCGTCGTGACTACTCACAATTATCGAGTGACGCGAGCGACACGTGACGCGTCAGAATGGTGTGCCGAAAGAGGAAGCATACATAGGGTCGAAATGTATCGTGGGAGCCAGCATGGCGCTCCCGGAATGACGGGCCCGATCCGTCGCTGGTCGTTGAGTCCGAAGATGCTGCTCGCTGTGCTAGCCGAATCACAGCAGCAGGTCATCAAGGCGCGTGCGCGCAGGTTGCGGTCGCAACTGTTCAACCGGATATACGCCTACGACGCGACTCAACTGACGGCAGAGTTGCGACGCCTGGGAATTGGCGAAGGCGACGCGATCATGATGCAGTCATCGTTCGACAACCTCAACGGCTTTGTCGGAGAAGCCGCCGACGTGATCGACTGCGTGCTCGACATCATCGGTCCGGCGGGGCATCTCTTCATGGTGTCGATGCCGTATGCCGGTGCCGCGCGGGACTACCTCCGCGATGCACAACCGTTCGACGTACGGCGAACGCCGTCGCACATGGGATTTCTCTCGGAGCTGTTTCGGCGCCGGAAGGGAGTCGTCCGCAGCGCCAATCCGATGCACCCGGTCCTGGCATGGGGGCCGCGCGCCGAATGGATTGTCGAAGGTCACGAGAACCTGACGTACTCCTGCGGCGAGAACTCGCCCTTCGAGAAGATGCTCGAGCTCGACACCAGCGCATTTCTGTTCGACGTCGATCTGGACGTACTGACGTTCGCGCATTATCTGGAGCATGTCTTCAGAGACAGCGCTCCGGCTCGCGTGTACTCGGACGAGCCAGTCGAAACGGAGATAATCGATCGAATCGGAACGCGCCGCCGGGTCGCAGTGCATCCCTTTGCGCCCGAAGCGATGAAGTTGCGGAATTTCGGTGTGTTGTACGATGAGCTGCTTGCCCGGAACCGCGTGCACGAATCGCGAATTGGCAATACCGACTTGCGCCTGGTGAAACTCCGAGATGTACTGGCGTGTTGCAGCGACCTGGTGGCGCACGGCGGCCACATCTTCGCGCAGCCGGGCGAAGCGACGCACATCAAGCCGCGACGCGCGGGTAGAATCCGAAGTCTCTTTCGGCGACGCTGACAACTGCGTCACGGCCGTCGCTGACATTTCGATTGGTGCGGTTCATAACCGGCTGATCAGCTCGTCACGGATGAGCCAACAACCACGCGCGCAAATCCTCTCGCCGTATCGCGACGCTCCCACGTGGTGCTGAACTCGGTCTCCCATCGCGAGAGTATCGCCTGTTCCGGCGGCCTGTTTGCATCATCCAGCAGGACCTTGCACTCGGAAGCGAGCTTGCCTGCGAGGAGCGGCAGTACTCCGTAGCGTCCGCCTCGCGTATCGGAGGGCGGACCATCACACACGACTAGCGAAATGTCATCCGGCAGCGCGTCGGGCACGCTGTACCAGTCGAACTCGCCGTAGTTCCGTAGTGGCGCGTAGTGAACCGTATTGTCCGCGAGGCCGAACGCTGCGCATGTCGCTGAAACACGCTGCTGCCACTCGGCGTTGTGCTCCAGGGAATGCAGCTGTGCACCGGTTTGCCGAGCGATCGCAGCGAGCAGGATCGTGGACAGGCCGCTCCCGCATTCGAGTATGGTGCCCCTCGCCACCTCGGCTTCCGATATCAGCCGCGACAGATAATCCTCGTCGGCGGCCCACGTTTCGTTGCCCCAGCCGTACTCGGCGTCGGTAAGCGCGAACATTGGCAAGCGCGCGCCCAGGGGCCGTTTCATGAACCGTCGAATCGCCTTGCCGAAGATGCGCTCGCGGTCGGGCTTGGAGCGGTTGAGCTGGCGCCTGCGGAGTCTGGTGAGAAGTGAATCCATCATGTGCTTCCGAAGATCGTAAGTAACCGTGGGCCATAAGGCCTGGCATCCCGGTTCGTTGCAAGAGGGAGGCTACCACGGCCGCAATGCGTGACTTCTTGCTTTCGGCTGCATCTGAATTGTGGACGATGCAGTTATAACGAACGATCGTTCCAAAAGATTATAACGACAAACGCTTGTAGTGGCCCCGCTAATGCACTTCCACGCCCCGGAAGGACGCGGCATTCTGCCGCTCGAAATTCTTTTGGGAGGAAGCACGATGATCGCTATCAGAAAGTTTGCCGCGGCTGGAATTATCGCCGCGAGCGTTGGAGTTGTTCCTGGAGTCATTCTGGCACAGGGGACGGTGGTGCGACGCGATACAGTGGTCACCGTTCATAAGGACACAGTCGTGCATATCAAGGAGGACACGTCGGTCGTGACGACGACCGTGAGATCCACCACGGCGAGTCCCGCTGGTGACGCGTCGGTAGGTGTCACGCTATCCCGCATGCCCAACTACAAGATCATGACAGAGCTGCTCACCGAGGCTCATCTCATGCCGTCGCTACGCGGCGCGGCGCCGATGACGCTCTTCGCACCGACCGATGATGCATGGGCAAAGTTGTCGCCCAGCGACATGGCGGCGCTCAAGGCGGATACGACGCGGCTCCGGAATCTGCTGCTCAACATGATGGTGAGCGGCAAGATCGATACTCGTGAGATTCTCAAGCTCAAGACCGCGACCAACATGCACGGCTCGCGCATTCGCTTCACGTACGCGAATGGTATGCCCAAGGTCAACGATCAGCCGATCGTACAGCCCGGTGTCATGGCGTCCAACGGATTCATTTACGGGATCTCGGGCGTCATCGGAATGAGCGGAGACCAGTAGACTAGAGCGTAGCGATCCGGGATCGCGACGAAAACAAAGCGACCGTGAATGCATTGCGCATTCACGGTCGCTTTGCTGTAGCTGTCCCGCGTATCTCTCTACGACTCTCCCTGAGCCTTGCTGAATCCGTCCTTCCCATCGAAGCGCTGCAACTTCTCCACATGTACCCATCGGTACGTGGACGAGACGCGTTGCAGAAGATCGAATATCTGAGCGTCGGTCGCGTCTGTCTCTACGGGGCCGGACGGTACGAAACGGCACTGGAACGCGTCGACGAGTGATGTGCCGTGGCCTGTATCAGGCCACACGGCGGTGCCGCGATTCGAGATCACCTTGAGCGCCAGCCCGGTTGGCCCGGCGAGACGCGTCAGCGCATCACCGATCTGCCTGGGATGCTCCAGTGATTCGATGAACACGTCGACGCCGACGACGCTGCGAGTTCTGACGGTCACGTGACCGACTTCGTTGCTGGCTGGCGGAACGTTGATGCGCTTGAACTCGCGCGGCTTGGCGAGCTTCGATGTCTTGCCGATGTTACCGATGATCGCGTCGGTGAATTCCGTTGTCGATGACGCGGCGCGCGCGCTTTCCATGTCTCCGGTGCGCACTCCGTCTTCGAGCGTGACGAGCACGGCATGCTCGATTTCGCTGGCGGCTTTTCCTTCTCCAACGTGACGCAACAACATCAGCGCGCTCAGAATCAACGCCGTCGGATTCGCGAGATTCCTGCCGGCGATGTCGGGCGCAGAACCATGCACTGCCTCGAACATTGCGACGTCGCTGCCGATGTTCGCGGACGGGGCGAAACCGAGCCCGCCCGTGAGACCCGACGTGAGATCGCTCAGGATGTCGCCGTTCATGTTCGTCGTCAGAATGATGTCGAACTGCTCGGGATGCATCGCGAGCTGATGGGCGCAGTTGTCGACGAGAATGTGACGCGCTTCGGTCGAGGGATATTCCTTCGATATGTCTTCGAAGGTGTGCTGCACCAGTCCTTCGGTGAACTTCATGATGTTCGCCTTGGTCGCACAGTGGATCTTGCGGCGCCCCTCGGCAACGGCGTACTCGAAGGCGAAGCGAGTGATCTTCTCGCAGCCGGGTCTCGTGATGAGCTTGAGGCACTGTGCGACGGCCGGTGTCTCCATGTGCTCGATACCGGCGTACAGATCCTCGACGTTCTCGCGAACGACGACGATGTCGATGTGGCGGCCGGCATATGGGGTCTTCACCCCTGGTAGCTCGCGGACCGGACGAACGTTCGCAAAGGTCTCGAAGAGCTTTCTGAGAGTGACGTTCGCGCTCTTGTTGCCGTAGCCGATTGGCGTCTCGAGCGGGCCCTTGAGGACGAGCCGGGTTCTTTCGATGGACTCTATGGTCTCGGCGGGGACACCGGACTCGACGCCGCGCTTGAACGCTTCGGCGCCCGCGACCTGGAAGTCAGCCTCCAGAGTGACACCGGCGGCTGCGATGATCTTGAGGGCGGAGGCGACGACTTCCGGACCGATTCCGTCGCCGGGAAGGACTGTGAGCTTGATAGCAGATGAAGACATGGGGACAAATCTATCGGCGCAGACCCCTTTCTTCACAACATCTGATTGATGCGTGACGTACCCGAAACGGATAGGTTTGGCGCGCAGCCTCAGGCGCGGATATATCCGCGCCTGCGGAATCCATCGTTGTTCCTATTAAAGCGGGGGTCGTACGTGAAGGTCAGCCATTTTCTCTATCGTTCCGTTCTCCTTGTGGCCATTGCGGCGCCGTCGGCATTTGCCCAGGCGCCCACGACGCCCTATGACACGGCGGCCTTTGCCGCGCTCAAGTGGCGCGAGATCGGGCCCTTCATAGGAGGTCGATCCGTTGCCGTTGCGGGCTCGCCCAGCAGGCCGCGTGAGTACTATCTCGGCACAACCGGCGGTGGCGTCATGAAGACGACCGACGGTGGAATCACATGGAAGGCGGTCACCGACAAGTATTTCGGTGGAACGATCGGGTCGATTGCGGTGAGTCAGTCCAATCCCGACATCGTTTACGTCGGCACGGGCGAGTCTCCGATCCGCGGCAACGTCTCGCACGGCGACGGTGTGTTCAAGAGCACCGATGCCGGCAAGACGTGGACGTACGTGGGGCTCAGAGACACGCGGCAGATATCGCGGGTGCGGATCGATCCAACCAACCCTGACATCGTTTACGTCGGCGCACAGGGGCACGTGTGGGGGCCGAATCCGGATCGCGGCGTCTTCAAGACCACCGATGGCGGCAAGACCTGGCGAAAGGTGCTGTTCCGGAACGACTCGACGGGCATCACCGACCTCGAGATCGACCCGAAGAATCCTAAGATACTGTACGCTGCCTTCTGGCAAGCTTACCGCGAGCCGTGGAAGCTCGTATCCGGCGGCGCAGGGAGCGGGATCTTCAAGTCCACCGACGCAGGTGAGCACTGGACCGAAATCACGCGCAATCCTGGCCTTCCCAAGGGGATAATCGGCAACATCGGAATCACGGCGTCGCCAGCGAAGGAAGGACGCCTGTGGGCAATAATCGAAGCCGATTCCGGTGGCGTGTTTCGCTCCGACGACGCGGGCGCCACGTGGGTCAAGCTCAACGACAGCCGCAGTCTGCGGCAGCGCGCATGGTACTACACGCGCATCTTCGCAGATCCCAAGGACGAGAACGGCGTTTACGTAACCAACGTCGGCTTCAACCACTCGACCGACGGCGGAAAGACATACAAGTCGATCAGCGTTCCGCACGGCGACAATCACGATCTGTGGATCGCACCGAACGACCCCAAGCGAATGATCGAATCGAACGACGGTGGCGCGACCGTCAGCAATGACGGCGGCCAAACGTGGACTCCGGAATACCAGGCAAGCGGACAGTTCTATCACGTCGAGACGACCACCAACTTCCCATATCGCGTTTGCGGCGCGCAGCAGGATCGATCCACGCTGTGCGGCCCGAGCCGGAAGGAAGGCGGAATCTCCAACGATGACTGGTACGACGTCGGCGGCGGCGAGAGCGGCTACATCGCGGTTCGCCCGGATTCGCCGAACGTAGTATTTGCGGGATCGTACGGCGGTCTTCTCACTCGCTTCGACGCAAACACGGGATTGAGCCGGGATGTGAATCCGTGGCCGGACAATCCGATGGGGCACGACGCAGCGGATGCGAAGTATCGCTTCCAGTGGACGTTCCCGATCGTGATATCGCCGCACGATCCGAGCACGCTCTACATGGGCAGCAGCGTGGTGTTCAAGACGACGGACGAGGGTCAGCACTGGACTGCGATCAGTCCCGATCTCACGCGCCACGATCCGCGCACACTTGGAGCCTCCGGTGGTCCGATCACGAAGGACCAGACATCGGTCGAGTACTACGGTACCGTGTTCGCGATCGCGGAATCGCCGGTAGCGGCTGGCGAGATCTGGGCCGGCTCGGACGATGGACTGATTCACGTGACGCGCGATGCGGGAAAGACCTGGACCAACGTCACGCCTAAGGATCTGCCTGAATGGACGCGCATCTCGATAATCGAGCCGTCGCATTTCTCGCCTGGCACTGCGTACGTCGCTGCGAACCGATATCAGCTGGATGACATGCGTCCGTACATCTACAGGACCACCGATTACGGACACACGTGGAAGCTCATCGTGAATGGAATTCCGGACACCGAGTTCCTGCGCACGGTGCGTGAAGATCCGACGAAGCGCGGACTGCTGTTCGCCGGAACAGAACGGAGTGTCTACGTTTCGTTCAACGACGGCGAGAGCTGGCAGTCGCTACGACAGAATCTGCCGCTGGTGCCGGTACACGATCTGGCGATCAAGGACGGCGATCTCATCGCCGCAACGCACGGTCGTGGCTTCTGGATCATGGATGACATCGCTGCGCTCGAGCAGTTGACGCCGGCGATCGTGAGTTCCAACGCGCATCTGTTCGTACCGCGCAAGGTCTATCGCACCAACTTCTACGGCGGGGCGAGCACGGGCGCAAACGGGACTCTTCCGCGCGCGGCGAATCCACCGTCGGGCGCCGCCGTCTACTACTGGCTCAAGTCACCGAAGCAGGTCGTCACGCTCGACTTCCTGGACGCGAGCGGAAAACTGATTCGCCACTTCACAAGCGAACAGGATTCTGCCGCCGCGGCGGACAGTATCGCTGGCGCCGCAAAGCGCGTCGCAATGCGCGACAGTCTTACGCGAGCGGGCCTGAGCAAGGACAGCATTGCCAAGCTGGTGCGCGGAACGGAGTCGGGTGCACAGGCTGGGCGCGGCGGTCGCCGCGGCGCAGCGCAGAGCACTCGCGTCCCGAACAAGGCCGGACTCAACACCTTCAACTGGAACCTTCGCTATCCAGACGCAGCGACGTTCAAGGGCTTGGTGTTCTGGGGCGGTGGCGTTACGGGACCGGCTGCGCCTCCGGGTACGTACTCGGTGCGCATGACGACTGGCGGGGTATCGCAAACGCAGAAGTTCGAGCTGGTGAAGGACCCGCGCACGCATGCAACGCAACATGACCTGGATGAGCAGTTCGCGTTTCTCATCAGGATCCGTGACACGTTGAGCGCAGCGAACAACGCCGTCCGCACCATTCGCAACGTCCGCTGGCAGGTTGGCGAGCGTGGCAAGGCACTGGCCGAGAAGGATCGTTCAGTATTCGAGCAGGCTTCGGCGCCGATGCTTCAGAAGCTTTCCACCATCGAGCAGGCGATCTACCAGACGCAGAGCCATGCGAGCGAAGATCCGCTCAACTTCCCGATCCGGATCAACAACAAGATTGCCGCACTCGGCTCCGTTGTCGGTGGCGCCGACGCGCGACCGACGGATCAGTCGTATGCAGTCTACAAGGTTCTGTCTGCACAGCTGGACACACAACTCAAGGATCTTCACGCCACGCTGGACGGGCTCAAGGGTGTGAACGGTTTCCTCGCATCGCACGGCGGCAAGGCAATAGTACCGAGCACCGCCGAAGTGAAGAGCGATGTCCCGGTCGAGGACGAAGGCGACGGTGACATGGACAGAGAGAGCGGGGATCGTTCGTGAAGCGTGCGCTTCTTGCTCTCTGTACCGTCGCACTTTCTGCGACACCTGTATCGGTCCGCGCCCAATCGCAACCGGTGATCATTCGTGGCGGGTGGATTTTCACCGCCACGAGTGACACGGTGGAGCATAATCGCGGCATCTTCATTCGTGCGGGAAAGATTCTCGTCGCCGATGGGAACATGGCGGAGGAGGATACCACCGGTGCGCGTGTGATCACGTTGTCGAATGACGAATATGTGCTTCCCGGCATCTTCGACATGCACGCGCACTACAACATGACTCTGGGCGAGGGAGGAATCCGGCAGGACGAATACAAGTACAACCCGCTCATCTTCCTCGCGAACGGGGTCACGTCGACGTTTCCGGCGGGCGAATACGACCCGGAGGGAATGATGGAGACGCGGAAGCGGATCGACAGCAACCAGCAGATCGGGCCCCGGATATACAACTCCGGGCCGTACTTCGGCACTGCACGACGTGGATGGACCGAGGGGATCACACCCGACTCCATCTACAAGGAAGTCGATTATTGGGCTGCGAATGGAGTCCGGAGTTTCAAGGCGAAGGGAATCTCGCCGCAGGATCTCAGGCCACTCATCGAGCGGGCGCATCTGCACGGGATTACCGTGACCGCGCACCTGGAATCCGGGTTCAGAAACAGCACCAACGCGAAAGATGCGGTGCTGATGGGTATCGACCGCGTCGAGCACATCCTTGGTGGAGATGAACTGTCACGCGACAAATCGGCGTATCCATCGTGGATCCACGTCGACACGGCCTCGCGCGAATTCAAGGACATCGTGCAGCTGTTCCTGCGGCACCATGTCGTGTTCGATCCCACGATCACGGCACCGGTGTACTTCACGACCGTCGCCGACAAGCCTGGATTCGACTACTGGGTGGATGAGCGCAAGTTCTTCACTCCATACGTACAACAGTGGGTCAAACAGCAGCCGCCGAGGAAGGCGTTTCCGTTGTTCGATTCGCTGTACTATGCGATGCGACGTACCACCAAGGCATTCTACGACGCGGGCGGCACGCTCACGCTCGGCACCGACAATCCGAGCCGCGGCGAGTATCTCGCGGGGTTCTCCGCGCACCGCGAGCTGCAGACTCTGGTCGTCTCGGGTATTCCGGCTGCTGCGGCTCTACGGATCGCAACGATCAATGGTGCCAGGGCGTTGAACGTCGGTTCCACGCTCGGTTCCATCGAGCCCGGCAAGCTTGCGGATCTGTTCGTGATTCGGGGAAACCCGCTCAGCGACATCACGAACACCCGGCACGTTCAGATGGTTATGAAAGCTGGCACCGTGTACGACCCTGCCGTGCTGTTGAAGATGGCGGAAGGGAAGATCGGCCCTTCGGGACCGCAGGCGCGGCCAGCGCAGGGATCCAGTCCGCAGCACTGATGCGGACACCCTGACCGGACTGACCGGACTGACCGGACTGGCAGGACAGCGTCGGGAGGGGACCAATGTTTCACGGTCCGCTCCCGACGTATTTTCACCTCTGTGGCGCCCAGTTGTGGGACCCGGTTAGTTTACAGGAGTACAAAAAGTCGCGCGCGTAGCTCAGCTGGATAGAGCGTCGGCCTCCGGAGCCGAAGGTCGTGGGTTCGAATCCCGCCGCGCGCACTGCACCCCCCCTTCCACTCGCAGGCTCTAATCCGGCACCCCTCCCCGCCGCATGCCACGCGTTGAACACTGGTCCCAGCTCAGAATCGGTCTGATCGTCCTCGTCGCCATCATCGCTGCGGTCGCGGCCGTTCTGTCGTTCGCACGCGTCGGAGCGCTTCACGGCAAGACGACGCGTCTGTATCTGGTAACCGACATGGCATCCGGCGTTCTGAACGGAACCGAGGTCTGGCTCGCCGGCAAGAAGGTCGGGCTGGTTCGCTCAGTGGAATTGAGGCCGCCGGCTAGCGATACGGCAGAGCGGATCGCGATCGCGATGGACGTGCTCGATCCATACGTCCGATACATTCGCCGCAACTCGGACGTACGGATTCAACCGGGCGGCAGATTGATCGGAAGTCCTGTCATCTATATCGAGGTCGGAACCGCGGCTGCGCCCGGAGTCGGCGCCGGCGACACGCTGCGCGCCGGCGCGCAGGTTCAGGCGCGGTCGGGATTGGCGGATGCGTCGTCGCTCGGCGACAGTCTGACCGAAATCGCAGCGACTGCATCCACGATCAAGAGGGAATTCGACTCGACCGCGAACGATCTGTCCGGATTGGCCAGTATCTCCTCGCGTCAGGCGAACGCAGTGCATGTCGCGCTGGACAATTTCTCGGATCGCGCGCTCGCATCGCGTGGCACGCTCGCCGGTTTCGTGCGGGACAGCGCACGGCTGCGCGCGGAAGCATCACGCGTGAGCGCGCTGGCGGATTCAATTGGCATGGCCGCGAACAACGGTAGTGGCGAGATCGGCCGATTCCGGCGCGACTCGACGCTCGTCCTGCAGGCTCGGCAAACGCTCGTATCCGTTGCCGATCTGCGTCGCAGAGTCGCCCGCTATGCGGGCCGGTCGGATGAGGGGACTGCGCTCGCCGCGCAACTGGATCGCGCACACGCGCAGCTGGATTCCATAGTGCAGGACGCCAAGAGCCATCCACTTCGATACATCACGTTTTAGACGCGCGCTGCGTAACTCATCAGCGCTATCCAACACACGCACACAACACGTAAAGCAACTTTTGTGGAAATAGCAGAACTCAAGCGGCAGACAGTCGCCGAGCTGCACGGCATGGCCGACGGCCTGCAGGTGGAGCACTCCGAAGGGCTTACGAAGCCTGAGCTGATCCTGAAGATCGGCCAGAGCCTGCTCGATGCCGGCGTATCGCTGCATGCCGAAGGCGTGCTGGAGATCCTGCCCGAGGGTTACGGATTTCTCCGCAGCCAGGACTGGAGCTATCTGGCCGGCCCGGATGACGTGTACGTATCACCATCTCAGATCAAACGCTTCGATCTGCGCACCGGTGACGAGGTGTTCGGCGAAGTACGGCCGCCGAAGCCGTGGGAGAAGTATCTCGCGCTGCTCCGCGTGGAGAAGGTCAACGGACTCGAGCCGGATACTACCAAGACTCGCACGCCATTCGACTCGCTGCGGCCACAATATCCCGACACACGCCTGCGGCTGGAAACGGAGGACGGAGACCTCAGCATGCGCGTCGTGGACATCATGGCGCCGATCGGAAAGGGCCAGCGTGGATTGATCGTTGCGCCGCCTCGTGCGGGCAAGACGATCCTGCTCACCAAGATGGCGAACGCGATCTCGGAGAATCATCCGGAGGTTCGGATCATCATGCTGCTGATCGACGAACGCCCCGAAGAGGTGACCGAGATCAAGGCAACTGTTCCGCGCGCCGAGGTAATCAGCTCGACCTTTGACGAGGGCGCCGCGCGGCACGTGCAGGTTTCCGACATGGTGCTCCAAAAGGCGCGCAGACTGGTAGAGGCGGGTCATGACGTCGTCATACTACTCGATTCGATAACGCGCTTTGCGCGCGCTCACAACACGGTCGCGCCGACTACGGGCAAGATTCTCTCTGGCGGCGTCGAGGCGACCGCGTTGCAGAAGCCCAAGGCGTTCTTCGGAACCGCACGCAACATCGACGGCGGTGGATCGTTGACCATCATCGCCACCGCGCTCATCGAGACCGGCTCGCGGATGGACGACGTGATCTTCGAGGAGTTCAAGGGAACGGGCAACATGGAGCTGGTGCTCGACCGACGCATCGCGGACCGTCGCATCTATCCAGCGATCGACATCTTCAAATCCGGGACACGGAAGGAAGAGCTGCTGCTGGATCAGAGCGAGATCAACCGTACGACCCTGTTGCGCCAGTTTCTGTCGGACATGCCCGAGACCGACGCGATCGACTTTCTGCTTAAGCAGATGGCGCGGACGAAGAACAACGCGGAATTCTTCCGCAAGATGGCTGAAGGTTGACCGATTCAGCGCATCCTACATCACGCGGCCGATTGATGGCGGTCGACTATGGCGACAGACGCGTCGGACTGGCGATCAGCGATCCGACCGGCACTATCGCATCGCCAGCTGGTTTCATCGAGCGTCGTGCGGGAAAGCGACCGCCGGTTGCGGAACTTGTACGTCGCGCCGAGGCGCTCGAGGCGAGTGGGTTCGTATTGGGACTTCCGCTTGACGGCGCAGGCGAGGAGACGGCGCGCTGTGCGGAAGTGCGTGTGGTAGGCGCGGCGCTCCAGGAACGCACCGGACTTCCAGTGCGATACGTGGATGAGCGCTACACCACCGCCGCCGCGCTCCGCAGCGTGCGCGACATGGGCGGGTCTGTGAAAGGTCGCAAGGGCGACGTGGACGCAATGGCTGCCGCGTTGCTGCTGCAGCACGCGCTCAACCTCCCCGAATAACCGATGCAAGCCATCAGGCTCGGACAGTTTGCAAGATCGGCAGCCGTTGTGACCGCGCTCCTGTTGGGAGCGTGCGAAGGTCCCCACGGCAACGCTGTGCGCGTCATAATCCCTCGTGGTGCGTCGTTCCGCACGGCGGCTGATTCGATGGCGGCGGCTGGAGTCATAACGTCGCCGCTGGCGTTCCGCGTATATGCGCGGCTGAAAGGACGGGATCGCCAGATTCAGGCCGGCACCTACCTGCTTCGCCGCGGCACACGCTGGAGCGATCTGGTCGGCGAGATGAACGGCGGAGTGGGCATCCTCAACCGCGTGACGATACCCGAAGGCTTCACGATCACACAGATCACTCCGGTACTCGTTCGCGCACTGAACACGACCAGCGATTCGGTCGAGGCAGCGGTTCGCGACTCGGCGCTGCGGGCGCGGCTCGCCGACCCGGCGGAAACGCTGGAAGGCTATCTGTTCCCCGATACTTACGTCTTCGCACCGGGCACTACCGCACGCGAGGCCGTCACCGAAATGGTGCGGCGCTTCGAGCGGGAGTGGAAGCCCGAGTACGACGCTCAGGCCGCTGCACTGGGTCGCAGCCGGCACGAGATAGTGACCATGGCATCGATAGTCGAGAAGGAGGCGCGCCTTCCGGAGGAGCGTCCGGTGATCGCAGCAGTTTATTACAATCGCCTCAAGTTCAACATGCCGCTGCAGGCCGATCCGACGGTACAGTACGCACTGGGCCGGCACACGGAGCGGGTTCTGTATCGGGATCTGACCATCGACTCACCGTACAACACGTATCTGCATCCCGGGTTGCCACCCGGACCCATCGCATCACCGGGCGGTGCCAGCCTGCGCGCGGCGCTGGCTCCGGCAAAGGTGCCATTTCTCTATTTCGTCGCTGCGCCGGACGGACATCATGAATTTCGCGAAACGATGGCCGGTCACGAGGAGGCGAAGCGTGCCGTGCGGGCGGAACGCAATGCGGACAGCGCGCCGAAGAACAAGCACAACGCACGTTAGCGATACGAACCCTGCAGCTGACAGATCGATCTCCTGCATTTTCAGGAGATTGATTGCTCCCGCAACGAGCCGGCGCGTTGTCCGATCGTTATCGGCGGGCCCCCGTCTTGCGCGCGGGTGAGCGTTTGGCTTCCACTGCAGCGGCGTGTTGCCACGGCGCAGTGTCTCGCCACCGAAAGCTGACGTCGGGTGCATCGACGCGCTCGCCACGCGGTGTGCGCCTGCGTCGCTCCGGGGTTCGCTCGACCGTAGATGCTGCGCGCATTTCAGCACGCACGTTCGCGATCACGGGCGGTGCGAGAAACAGATCGACCAGATCCGGATCGAATTGTGTCCCTCGCCCATCGCCAATCACTCCCATGGCGACGGTCACGCTCCTGCCGGCCCGGTAGCGTCGTGAGTGAGTGATCGCGTCGAACGTATCGGCGATCGCGACGATTCGTGATGACAGCGGAATCGCCTTCTTTCTGAGCCCGCGCGGATAGCCGGATCCGTCCCAGCGCTCGTGATGCGCCACGACGCCCTTGGGCAGATCGGCGTAGAATGCCGCGAGCGGCTCGAGGACCTTCGCACCGCGCTCGGGATGAGTGCGAATCTCTCTACGCTCATGCCGATCGAGCTTGCTGTGATCGTGAATCACGTCGAAGAGAGCTTCGTGAATCTTCCCGATGTCGTGGAACAGGGCCACGCGCTCGACGACGCTTGCATCGTGCTCATCACAGCCCATCGCATCCGCAAGAACGAGAGAATATCGCGCGACGCGGCGTACGTGCGCGCCGGTAATGGGGTCGTTTGCGTCGATTGCGTTCAGCAGCGTCTCGAGCGCTGCAGCACCGAGTCGCTCGAATTTCGCGGGCGTATGCTGCCGTTTGCGCAACGGCATGGCGGTGGCCGGGACGGCAGCAGCAAGTACTGCGGCAACATGGCGCGTGGTCTTTAGTGGTCGCTTCATCGATGCGGCTCCTAACGCAAGAATCATGTACTTTCCGGGATGCCGTCAACTCGACACCGCCCCGCAGCGACCGTTTCAGCACGTGGCGCTCGACGGTGGGACTCCGGTCACCCGTGGATTTTCAGGAGCGACGTCGTCTCGCCGCCAGATTCCAGCGCCGGAATCGTCGAAGTAGGGGACCAACGCGGCAAGCCACTGGGCCTGGCGCTGTGGAGCCCTCGCTCCGAAATATCGCTCAGACTGCTGGACCGGGACGCCAGCGCCACGATTGACAGGTCATGGTGGAAGGCCCGGATAGCAGCCGCGAATGCACGCCGCGCGATACTGGGAGGCCGCACAAATGCCTGGCGCGTCGTGTACGGCGAAGGCGACGGCCTGCCATCGCTCGTGGTCGACAGGTACGGCGAGCACATCGTGACGCAGCTGTCCAGCGCGGGCATCGAAGCGTGCAGGGCCGAGATTGTAGCCGCTCTGATCGATCTGTTCAAGCCGTCAGGCATTCTGGCACGAAACGACGCCGGCTCGCGGGAACGCGAGGGATTGCCGCGGGAAACAGTGCTGCTCCATGGCGACGTCCCGCAGGAAATCGAGATAGACGAGTACGGTGTGAGGTACCTTGCGGCGCCATGGATGGGACAGAAGACCGGGGCGTTTCTCGACCAGCGCGAGAACAGACATCTGATCGGCCAGCTTGCGCGAGGCAGCGCGCTCGACTGCTTCAGCTATCACGGCTCGTTCGCGCTGCACCTGGCGCGCAATGCCGACACCGTTACCGCGCTGGACGCATCCGCTCCTGCGCTGGAACGGGCCGCCGAGAATGCTCGGCGGAACGAGCTGACCAATGTCGATTTCGTCGTTGCGGACGCGTTCGAGTATCTGCGTGACAGGGAGCACGACGGAACGCACTATGACACGATCGTCCTCGATCCGCCTGCCTTCGCGAAGAACAAACCTTCGCTGCCTGGCGCGATTCGCGGTTACAAGGACATCAACATGAGAGCCATGCGACTGTTGAAGCCGGGCGGTCTGCTGTTCACCGCAAGCTGCAGCTTCCACCTCACCAAGCCGTTATTCCTCGACATGCTTCGCGCGGCGGCTGCCGACAGCGGCCGTCGCATGATCCTGCGAGAGTTCACCGGGCAGCCGATCGATCACCCGGAGCTCCTGACCGTTCCGGAAACCGGCTATCTGAAAGGTGCGCTGCTCGAAGCGGAAATTTGAAGTCGAGATGCGAAACCAGCAGTCGAAACACAACGGAGTGTCCAGCGCGTACAGAGCCGGCCTGCAAGCGGGTTTGGCATTCGTGCCGCGCCCCTTGCGCGCCGATCTCCCGACTCTAGCTTCAAGTGCGCATGTCCAATCGGCCGCAGAGATCGCTTCGCTATGAATACCAGCTCTACGTCGAGAATGAAATCGAGACGTACAAGGAGTCGCTGCCTCGTCGCGCACTCCTCAAACTCGGGGACGAAGCCGTGGGCGCGTTGCGTGACGAACAGCAGCTCGCGCTGACCGAGCTGGTCGTGTGGGAAGAGGTGGACCGGATCATCTCCAAGCGCCTGCGACTCGTCAGCTACGAGACATGGCGACGGAAGCGGCTCAAGGATCAGCGCGAGCGTCAGCGTCCGGAGCACTGGGGATTCGCTCCCGACTGCGCGCTCGCACGCGAAGTCCGTCCACCCGCGGATTCCAACGTGCTCGTGAGCGGCGATGACAACGAGCGAGTCGCCTGCTATCTGGCCGCGCACGGCTATGAAGTGTTCGCGGTCGGCAACGAGCGCGGCGCTGTTCAGCGCATAGTCAACGCCGCCGAGGAAGCCGGCCTCTTGGATCGCGTACACGGCTACATCGCCGACCTGCGAGAATGGTCGCGCGAAGTGGAGCTGAGCGCCGTGGTGTGCTCACAGAGCGCCTTCAGCGGACTGTCCAGCGAAGAGCGGCGCGAGGCGATCCGCCTGCTCCAGGAAGTAACGCGCGATGGCGGCGTGCATCTGGTCAGCGCGACGGATCACGATGAATCGACGATGCACGAACTCTCCGCACAGTATCGCGGCTGGCAGATATCGGTCGAGCTGCACGGAAGCGTTCCGGCAAGTTTCGTGGCCAGAAAGGGCGCCGCATAACCGCGTTGCATCATCTCATGCGATGGCAAAATGCCCGTGTCAAATTGACACGGGCATTTGCGTTTCTGTGTGTCCATTCGTATCGCCGCTGACGCTCACGATCGGGCGCGCACATTCCTGAATCGTTCGTAAATCGTTGCGCCAGTGGCACTTGCCGCGCTCGAAGAAAGCCAGATCAGCGTGGCCCCTGCCGTGCTTTATAGAGGCGCATGAAGGAGGTAACCAGCATGCCCAAGAACGTAGATACGAAGCGCTCGGACGAGCCGCTTGGCATCATCATATCGAGTGGCTCGCGTGAAGAGCCCACGCCAATCTTTTCAACCTACGTGTGGGGTCCAGCGCCGGATCCTGCAGACGGCGCGTCGAAAGCCGCCTAGACGGTTGGTGCACTGATTACAGGCAACAAAAAAGCCGGCTCATCGCCGGCCTTTTTGTTTGGTGCAACTGCTTACATCGTGACTGCTGCGCCCGCGGCGCCGGCACCACTGGCCTTGCGACGAGAGCTGGACTTACGGCGAGAGCTCTTGCGCGCGGTCTTCTTGCGCGCAGCGCCCTTACGGGCGGTCTTCTTACGGCCGGAGCTCTTCCGAGCCGCGCTCTTGCGGGTGGTCTTCTTACGAGTGCTCTTCTTGCGCGCGCCGCCCTTGCGGGTGGTCTTGCGTGCGCCGCCCTTGCGGGTGGTCTTCTTGCGTGCGCCGCCCTTGCGGGCTCCCTTGCGCGCGCCGCCCTTGCGAGCGGTTTTCTTGCGAGCACCTGCTTTCTTACGACCACCCTTCTTCGCTGCTGCCATGATTGCATCTCCTATCGGAGTTCACCTTCCCGGCGTTCCCCCGGTGGGCCGCCTGGGCACAGCACGCGGACTGATTCTGCTCGCCCGCGCCGTTACGAATTCAGCGCATTTCGCGCAATACGAATTCGTAACTACAAGAGAATATACGGATCGCGTATTTGCAAGGCAATACTTTAGTTACAGATTTCGTCGTCACCACCAAAGCACCACTCACCATGTTTCGGAGTTGAACGCGTGAAAGCGCTTGTCAAAGCTGTCGCAGGTCCGGGTTTCACCATGCGCGATGTCCCCATCCCGGAGATACGCGACGACGAAGTGCTGATCAAAGTTCGGCGTGCTGGCGTGTGCGGCACCGACGTGCATATCTACGATTGGGACGATTGGGCCAAGGGCCGTTGTCATCCGCCGTTCACCGTCGGACATGAATTTTCCGGCGACGTTGTTAGTGTCGGCAAGTTGGTCACAGACGTTCACGAGGGCGATCGGGTAACGGCCGAGGGACACATCGTCGACGGGCGCTGCCTGCTCTGCCGCACTGGTAATTCACACGTCTGTCCCTATACGAAGATCATCGGCGTCGACCGGGACGGGTGCTTCGCCGAGTACATCGCGATGCCTTCGACCAACGTCTGGCACCTGGACGATTCCACTCCGTATGAGATCGGCGGAATCATGGATCCCATGGGGAACGCGTTCCATACGGCGCTCACCGCAGACATTCCCGGCTCCGTCGTGTTCATCACCGGATGCGGGCCGATCGGCATCTTCGCCGTCGGCATATGCAAGGCGGCGGGCGCATCGCGGATCATCGCGTCGGACGTCAACGAGACGCGTCTGGCGCTCGCAAAACAGATGGGCGCGCACGACGTAGTTCATCCCGCCGAAGCCGAAGCGGCGGTCAAGGCTGCGACCGACGGACTCGGCGCCGACGTCGTGCTCGAGATGTCCGGCGTGCCCTCGGCGATCCATCAAGCCTTCGGACTCGTGCGCGTTGGCGGCAGGGTTCAGATGCTCGGCATCCCCTCCAAACCGATCGATGTGAACTTTGCGACCGAGGTGATCTTCAAGGGGATCACCATCTACGGAGTCGTGGGACGGAGGATGTACGACACCTGGATCCAGATGACGCGGTTCCTCCGCTCCGGCGAGTTCGATCCGACACCGGTCATCACGCACAGATTCCCGCTCGCCGATTTCGATGCGGCAATCGCCGCCATCAAATCCGGCCATGCCGGCAAGGTCGTTTTCGAGATTGCGGACTGACGCCCCGTGCATCGTGATCCCGCGAAAGCCATTACAGAGTCGTCGTACCCGCGAAAACGGGCACGACGACTCTGTTCGCTACCCACATCTGGTGATATAAAATGATCAACAAGAATTTCGTCTCCTCCCTCGAAGCGTCCATCCAGCAGCTCAAGGACGAGAAGGTCTACAAGCAGCTGAACTACCTGGAGTCTCCGCAGTCGGCACACGTGAAGATGGAAGGCCGCGGCGACGTCCTGATCCTCTCCTCCAACAACTACCTCGGCTTCTGTGACGAGCCCGATGTCGTCGACGCGGGGATAAGAGGACTTCAGAAATTCGGCGCGGGAACCGGCAGTGTCCGTTTCATCTGCGGCACATTCACCGTCCATCGCGAGCTCGAGAGCGCGCTCGCCAAACTGGTCGGAACCGAGGCGTCGCTCAGCTACGTCTCTGCATGGAATGCCAACGAGGGACTGACTGCGTCGATCGCGCAGGAAGGCGACTTCGTCATCTCGGACGCTCTCAACCACGCGTCGATCATCGACTCGATGCGACTCGCCAAGTCGATCACCAAGTGCACGACCGGCGTCTACGCCCACTCCGACATGGACGACCTGCGCACCAAGCTTCGTGGCGCGAAGTCCGCCCGCCGGCGCATCATCTGGACCGACGGAGTCTTCTCGATGGAAGGCAGCATCGCGAAGCTGCCCGAGATACTCGACATCGCGCGCGAGCACGATGCGATAGTGGTCATGGATGATTCGCACGCGACCGGCGTACTCGGCAAGACGGGACGCGGCACCGCCGAGCATTTCGGCGTGCTCGGCGAAGTGGACATCATCACCTCGACTCTCGGCAAGGCGTTGGGCGGCGCCGCCGGTGGCTTCGTGGCGGGCGCCACGGCACTGTGCGACACGTTGACCCAACGTTCGCGCCCACAGCTGTTCTCCAACGCGTTACCGCCCACAGTGGCCTCCAGCGCGCTCGCATCTGTGAACTTCCTTACCAGTCATCCTGACCGAGTGAAGCGGCTCCGGGATAACGCGAGCTACTTCCGCGGAGCGATCCAGGAAGCGGGGTTCAAGCCCCTCGCAGGAGAGACGCCAATCGTGCCGATAATCGTTGGAGAGACGTCCGCGGCCATACGCATGAGTGACATGTTGCTGGCCCAAGGCGTCTTTGTCACAGGCTTTGGCTTTCCGGTCGTGCCGCAGGGCGAGGCGCGGGTGCGCTGTCAGATAAGCGCCTCGCACTCCCGGGACGATCTGGATCGCGCCGTTGCTGCCATCACGTCAGTCGGGAGGCAGCTGCGGATCATCTCATAATGTAGGAGACTTCATGGGCCGCACCCGCCGTCGTTTGCTCGCCGCTATTCCTCTACTTCTCTGCCTCGCGGCCACGACGGCTCATGCGCAGCAGGAGCAGCTGTTCCGGAACTCATGGTTCTGGGGATTGCACGCCGGAACCACGGCGATCGGAACTCCCGCCAGCTCGACCACGCAGGCCGGCACAGTGGGCGCTGAGTGGATGATCACGCGGACCGACGGCGGCCTCTATGTATCGTACGATCAGGCGAGTTTTTCGCGCACGGCCGGTGTCGCTGATCCGAGTGCGTCCAATGGAACACGACCGGTCGCGCTTCACGACCTCCGGACAGTATCGATCGGCGGCGTCGCGTTCCCGTGGCACTCCGGACATTTCCGTCCGTACGCCGGACTCGGTTACGCGCTGAGCCTCATCGGCAGCGCCGACATTCAGCCGGACTCGCTCAACACTCCGGTTCCATCGGGATTGGGCTCGACGGTGGACGATGCTCGCAGCCGCAGCTCCGTGTTCGCTCTCGCCGGCGCGCAGTGGCAGATAAACCGCACCGCAATCTTTGCTCAGGCGTCTTTCATACCGTCCAGCAGCCAGTTCCTCGTGACCAAGCCGATCACGAGCATAACGGCCGGCGTCCGCTACAACTTCGGGACGTCGATAGAAGGGCAGTAAACAGGGGTCGTCATTCCCGCGAACGCGTTCGCAGACCGGGCTGACGACTTCCGGATACGTATTCGTTACCGCTAACGAACCAGCGGAGCGGCCAGTCCGCCGCGTGTCGGATGCCGATGCGCGGCGTTACTGTAACCGTGGAATCCGGATAGGATGCGTAGTCGCGAACCACAAGCGAGCCGCGCTGCAACGATTGCCGGTTCATCGCGCCGGTAATTCCCATCGCAAGACATAACTTGCCCGGCCCGTTGGTCAGGTCGCGGTCGCGATGGGCGTGCGGACGGCGGCGGCGCATCAGCGGGATCCCTTCGACTGGCTCGACCGCTCGAACGAGCACCGCGCTTGGAAGTCCGGTCGCGCGCGTAACTGCATTGACGCACCAGTACATGCCATAGATGAAGTACACGTACGCGATCCCCGCGCGCTCGTACAATGGCGCAGTCCGCGCGGTCAGGCCAGCGGCTGCGTGACATGCTGCATCATGCTCGCCGACGTACGCTTCGGTCTCGACGATGATCCCACTCGTCGCTCCCTCGGGAGTGTTGCACTGCAGCAACTTTCCGAGCATGTCGCGGGCTACGATCTCGGTGTCGCGCTCGTAGAACCTCGCAGGGATGATGCGTCCTGGCTTCACGTCACTTCACGGTGCTCGTCATGAGTTGCATAATGCCGAAGAGGGAATCCATGGAAGAGTAGACGAACATGGATTCCCTCTCTGGCGACGACAACGACTTCTCCAGCGCAGCAGCTACTTTCTGCCGGCGGTCTTCTTTCGGGCTGACTTCGCCGCGGCCTTTGCGACTGGCTTGGCCGGAGGGGCAGCCTTCGGCGCGCGGGTGACGCCCTTCTTCGCCGTAGCCTTGCGTCCACGCGCTGGCTTTGCCGGTGCCGCTGGCGTCGCAACCGCACCTGCTGCGTCCGCAGGAGCTACGACGGCAGGCACTGCGACAGATGATACCGCCGGGGTGTCGTAATCCACGACGCCGACTGACAGAAGATCCATTGGAACGGCAGCTGCCTTTGGACCGGGATGCCGGCCCCGTCCGCCAACGCCGCGCGGTCCCATCCCGCGTGGAGCGGGCGTCGCATTCGCGGCAGGCTTGGGCGCGTTGGCAATCGCCGCTGCGCCGAGCTGATCCACGATGGGAGCAGCAACAACGGCGGGACGCACTTCGTAGTCATCGCCGCGACGTCGCAGATCGATGATGTCGGAGTCGTGCGCGTCCTTGAGGATGCGCGTGAAGTTGCGCTCGCTCAGGCTCTCGCTGTCGCGGCCGAGCAGCTCGCGCGCAACCCGGCGCACGTCGCTGGCGCGCGTGTTACCGCCGTGCGTCGCGATGTATTCCACGGCGCGGCGCATCAGATCGAATGCTTCGTCGCGAGTGAGCCGTGTGCCGGATACACCGATCCCGTCCTCGCTCGCCGCGACCGTTGGCTGGGCAGCGACTCGCGGAGTGGCGACTGGCGGAGTGGCGACTGGTTCTGCAACCGCTTCGGGCGCGCGCTCACTTGCGGCCGGTGCGGCGTGCGCGGCAAACGACAACTCCGACTGCGCGGGCGCTGCCGGTGCTTCGACGATCGCGTGTTCTGCTGTCGCCGAGGTCTCGGGATGCTCGCCGCGCGGACGACGCTCTTCACGATCGCGACCACGTCCACCGCGGCCGCGACGGCTGCGCGGCTCACGTACAGGCGCTGCGACACCTGCTGCTGCAGGTGGGGCCGCAGTGGAGCCCTCGGCGGGCGCTTCGGTGGCAGCTCCGGCTTTCGGCAGATCGACCTCGAGCTGGCCGTTGTCCATCTTGTGCGAGGCCAGAATCCCCCGGTGCGCGGCTTCCTGCACGAAGCGGGTGAACTTGGACATGCCGAGGTTCTTCTCGTCGAACGAGCTGTCGATCTGCTGCATCACCTGCTTGAGGCGATCGGCGCGCATCACGTCGCCGTTGCGCTTCATGCGCTGGACAGCTTCGCCAGCGAGCTGGTAAGGATCCCACTTGGCGACTTCTTCTTCGCGTGTGTTCACCAGGCCGGCGAGCGCGTTGTAGCTGTAGTACTCGTCGCAATTCTGAACCAGAAGGTCGCTGGATGATTCACGAATGCCGACGCCGATGACGTACTTGCCGTATTCCTTGAGCTTGATGACCAGGCTCGAGAAATCGCTGTCGCCGCTGAGAAGAATGAACGTGCCGATCTCGGGTCGCGTGAACACGAGCTCGAGGGCATCGATCGCGAGTCTGATATCGGTGGCGTTCTTTTTGGAGGAGCCGTAGGCCGGCGCGAAGATCAGATCGATCGAGGATTCGGAGAGGGGGACGATGTACTGCGGGTATCGTCGCCAGTCGGCGTAGGCGCGCTGGACCGATACCTTTCCCTTGACGATGTCCGATGAGAGGAGGCTGCGTAGCTCGGCGTTCAGATCCGAGCGAATTCCCATCGTGACGTTGTCGAAATCGATGAGGAGAGCAGCGTTTGGAGCGTGGAAGGCGCCTCCGGAAGCGGAGAGCGTGGCGGCCTGTGGGCCGCGATGCACCGGCGCTACCGGGCCGCGAACTGCGACCGGGGGCCGGATGTGACGAGGTGGCATACGTTCGGTTTTGAGTTTTCACTGCGCGCGACTTCAGGTGCCGGTGCCGGGGCTTTAGCCGTGGCAGCGGATCCTCGAAGTCGCGCAATCCCCTGTAATTTACAAGGACATGCCCCCGAAGCAACTGCACTACCGTACGCGACTGTTCCTGATCCTGTCACTTTTCGCGCTGGTGCCAGCGGCCTTGCTGACGGTTTTGTGGGGCGTCACGCTCGGCAGCGCGCTCCCAATCGTGACCGGTCGCGCAGGCTGGGACAGCGTGGCAGCGACGGGCCGGCGCGCGATCGCGGCGGCTGAGACGGCCCCGCTCAACCGAAAACAGCGCGCTGCGTTCAGCGAACACGAACGGGAATTGGGCGCCTCGCTGGAGCAGGCCGAGCGCTTCAATTACCTGGTTCGGCGCGGTGCCGAAGTGGTGGTGGTGTCATCGATCATCGTTCTCGCGGCGATCGGATTCGGCGCTTCGCGCGTTGCGGGACATCTCAGCAGACAGTTGAGCAGGCCGATCGACGAGCTGGTCGACTGGACCGAGCTCATAAGGCGTGGCGAGCAATTGCCGTCAGCGCCGCGAAAACGTGGAGCGCCCGAATTCGAGATACTTCGCCAGAGACTCAAGATGGCCGCCGTGGCACTCGATCTCGGCCGTCAGCGCGCCGTTGAGGCGGAGCGCCTCCGCGCATTTCGCGAGAGCGCGCGCCAGGTTGCCCACGAGCTCAAGAATCCGCTGACACCCATTCGCTTCGCGATCGATCGTCTGCGTCGCGGCGCACCGCCAGAACTCGCTGAAACGGTGGAAGTTCTCGCGATTGAAACTGAGCGACTCGAACGTACCGCGCGCAGCTTCGCACAGTTTGGACGCCTGCCGGAAGGACCACCATCGCAGATCGACATCGGCGAGCTGGTGCGATATGCGGCGACCGCTACGGTTCCACCCACGATGAAGCTGGACCTGACCGTCGCGGAGGGACTTCCAATGATACTGGGGTATCACGACGCGCTCGCCGGCGCGGTATCCAACGTGCTGCTCAACGCAGTCGATGCGTGCGAGGGCAAGGGCAAGCTGACCGTTCGGGTGTCCGAATCGTCTCTGCAGGGCAAGCGAGCAGTCAATATTCAGATCGAGGACAACGGCCCCGGAATCGGCGCGCAGCAATTGAAACGCATCTGGGAGCCGTACGTGACTAATAAGGCAGGTGGTACCGGACTTGGATTGGCGATTGCACGTCAGGCCGTGTGGGCGCACGACGGGTCGGTATCGGCATACAGCGACATTGGAACGGGCACCAGGATCGAGTTCACCCTTCCGATCGATGCCTTGATGACGGAGACTTGATCATGGACAAGGATGTATTTGCAGCACTCATCGGAGGCATCTGCTTCGTGTCGGTGACTACCGTGCTGCCGGTGTGTGTCATGTACCTGCGTCGCGGTAATCGGACAAAGGAACACCAGGCACAATTGCCAGTCGCTGATATCGTTGCGCGGCTGGAGCGAATCGAGACGGGGATGGAATCAATGTCAGCGGAGATCGAACGCATAGGCGAGGGACAGCGCTTCACCACCAGACTGTTGAACGAGCGCGAGCCGCGCATGCTCGAGAACGTGGACGCTGCAACACGGAGAGTTTGACATGGGTCCAGACGTAATAGTACCGGTCAGCGGAATGATGATGATACTCGGCATCGTGCTTGGAATACCACTAGTGCGGAGTTACACGAGACGAGTGGAATCACGACCGGCGCGCGATGCGCTTCCGACGGGCGAGCTCTTCACGCGCCTCGACAGAATCGAGCAGTCCATCGAAGCAATGGCAACGGAGGTCGAGCGCATCGCCGAAGGGCAGCGGTTCACCACCAAGCTGCTTTCCGAAGTCCGTACGAGTGCGCCTTCCGCGCTGGCCGCGCCCGCGCCCGGTGCGGCTGCGCCGGCGATGCAGCCGGACGGAACCGTCCTGTCCGAAGCCGCGCGACGGTCCTGACACAGCGTGCAGCGCGTACTGATCGTTGACGACGAGCCGAACATTCGCCGGATGGTCGGCGCGCTTCTCTCCGCTGAAGGATACGAGGTGCGCGAAGCCGCCGACGGTGCTGCCGGAGTAAGAGCGGTCGAGGAGGAGGAGCCGGACGTCGCCTTGATAGATCTCATGATGCCGGGCGGAATGGACGGCATCGCCACCCTTGCAAAGATTCGCGAGCGCTGGTCCGATCTGCCCGTGATCATGATGAGCGGCCGCGCGTCGCTGAGCGATGCAGTGCGCGCAACCAAGGTCGGCGCGGTGAACTTCCTGGAGAAACCACTCGCACCCGAGACCGTTCTCCTTGCACTCGGCTCCGCACTCGAGCTGAGACAGGCTCGCCGCGCGGCACGCGTGCTGCGCGCCGAGCTCGGCCGCACAGGCGAAATGGTCGGCTCGAGCAGCGCGATGGTCCGTGTTCGAGAGCTGACGGCACGCGTCGCACTCAGTGATGCGCGCGTTCTGATCAGCGGTGAGTCCGGAACGGGCAAGGAGCTTGTCGCAGCCGCGATCCACGAGCACGGCCCACGCCGCGATCGTCCATTCGTGCGCGTGAACTGCGCCGCGATTCCTCGCGACCTCGTGGAGAGCGAGATGTTCGGCCACGAGAAGGGATCGTTCACCGGTGCCGCCGAGCGCCGCATCGGCAAGTTCGAGCTGGCCGACACCGGAACGTTGTTTCTCGACGAGATAGGGGACCTGAGCATGGAAGCACAGGCCAAGCTTCTGCGCGCCATCGAGGCCAAGGAGATTCAGCGCGTCGGCGGAAACAAGACCATCAAGGTCGACGTACGCATCATTGCGGCGACCAACCACGATCTCGCAAAGGCGGTGGACGATGGTGAGTTCCGCGAGGATCTCTACTTTCGACTGAACGTCATTCCGATCCACCTGCCGCCGCTGCGCGAGCGAGGCAACGACGTGGTCGAGCTGATTCACCATTTTTCGGAGATCCAGCATCAGCGCACGGGCCGCCCCACGCTCACGTGGTCGGCCGACGCCGAGGCGCGCATGCGATCGTATGCGTGGCCTGGCAATGTGCGCGAGCTGGCGAACATTGTGGAGCGCCTCGCAATCCTCAGCAATGACTCCCACATCGGGACCGGAGACATCGCCGCGGTGCTTCCCGTCCCGCGTGACACAAACGCCGCAAGCACCGCTGTCTCCGATGATCGCGGTCTTACGGATACGTTGGACGACATGGAGCGGCGCATGATCGCCGATGCACTGGCGTGGGCGTCCGGAAACGTTGCCGAAGCAGCGCGCCGGCTGCAAACCGATCGCGCAAATCTGTATCGGCGCATGAAGCGGCTTGGCATGGCTGCGACGGTGCTGGCGCTCTGTTCGCTGTCGTTACTGGCCGCGCTGTCAACTTCACCCAGAACGCTTGCTGCCCAGGGCGTGCCGGCGCGTCCAGACACGACGATCAGCGATACCACTACCGCGTACGATTATCCCAGCAACGACGATCGCCCGTACATCCATCTCGAGCCAAGCCTGTCGTCGGGGAAAACGTACAACCGCGTGGAAGGGTTGTCGGTTCTGCTGGGGCCCGCACTCACGATTGAAACACCAAAGTTCGCGCTGGAGGGGACGGCGTATCTGATCGCGCGTACCGCCCGCGGCTTCAGCACTGCGGAGCCGGACGGCGGACACGACCTTCGGATCAGAACGCGCTTCGGTCCGGACAAATCGCTTGGACTCGAAGGCCGGCTGTACAGCGTAATATCACCGATCGAATCCTGGCAACTGACGGAGCCGGAAGAGGGTCTTGCGGCGTTTCTCTTTCGACGTGATTACCGCGATTACTACGGCCGCCATGGCGGCAGGATCAGTACTTCGTGGACGTTCAGCCGAAAGGCCGCGTTCTCCGCCGGCTATGCCGTGGAACGCTGGTCCAGCACCGACGAGGAGAATCCATTCACGCTGTTTCGTCCCACTGCACGGTGGCGGCAGAATCCGGTGGTCGACGAAGGTGTCTTTCATCTTCTGACTTTCAGCGGCACCTTCGATACGCGCAACGACGAACGGGAACCGAGTGGTGGATGGTACCTGACCGGTACGTTCGAGCACGGGTCGAGCCCATCGGCGATACTCGCGCCGCAGGTTCAGAATCCGGTTCCTTCCGGCATTTCATCGCCGCCGCAACCGATCTCATACGGTCGGGTGTTCTTCGATCTGCGGCGTTACAACAGAGTCTCTCCCCGCACGCAGCTGGACGGGAGAATCGTCGCTGGCGGCTGGGTCAGCGGCGACGAGCTGCCACTGGAGCGAAAGCTTTCCGTGACAGGCTCGGGGGTTCTGCCCGGTTACGAATTCCGCGAGACGCAGGATGGACCGGACGTGATGCAGTGCACGGCGCGTGGCGTAGTTGCTTCGGACAATCCCGTAATGTGCGATCGTATCGTACTCGGTCAGCTCGAGCTGCGGACGCAGCTTGCCTCGCACCCATTCGACATCTTCAACATACCGGCACTGCGCCTGCGCAGCGTCGGTTTTACAGCGAGCCCCGTCGGAGTGTTCTTCGTTGACGTCGGCCGCGGCTGGCGCACCACGACGCCATGGCCGTCCAGTTACAAGGCTGACGTCGGTGCCGGACTCGATCTCGGGCTGCTTGGCGCGTATGTCGCGAAAGCCGTGACCGACGGGGGCGAGCCACTCCGTTTCTTCGTACGCATACGGCGCAGATTCTGACTGTGCGCTGGCTCGCGATCACCGTACTTGCGACGTGCGCCTTCGCCGGCGTTGGAACGGCGCAATCGGCGCGCGTCGATATCGTGCTTCCAGCGCGATCCGATCTCGCGACGCAACCGCCTGCAATACGAACGACCGGCGTTCTCGCAGCTGGTAGAACCGCCGAGCTGATAAGGAACGGCTTTCCGGCGCGCCTGCATTACAAGCTCGAACGCTGGGCCGCGGGCACGTTCGTGAATGACGTGAAGGCGACTGCCGAGTGGGAGATGATCGCGCAATACGATCCGCTCGCCAAGACGTACAAGCTGATTCGCGCAACGACGAAAAATGCGGTAGTGGTAGGCGAATACACGGAGCTGAGTGACGCAGATGCAAAGCTTGCCGAGCCCTTCCCCGCTCCGATCTCGCCGCCGCGGCCGGGCGAGAAGAGTTACTACGCGCTGACCCTCAACGTCGAGGCAATGTCACTGGGGGATCTCGACGAAGTGCAGCGGTGGCTGCGTGGCGAGCTGCGGCCAGCAGTGCGGGGACACCGTAACCCTGGAACCGTGGTGAGCTCCGGGGTGAGAACGCTCGTCGTGCGTATCCTGGGTGGCGAGCGCATCGTATATCAGGCGAGCACGGGCGTGTTCAAGCCCTGAGGACCACCCTTCGGCACGGCAAGCGCGACGATGATGTCCATGACGTTCGTGCCGGTCGGCCCGGTTCGCACGAGCGCACCGATCGATTTCCAGAATGTGTGAGTGTCGTTTGCCGCCAGCGCGGCGTGTGCGTCCCGCCCATGTGCGCGCGCCTTGCTGATCGAATCGCCGTCCGCAACGGCGCCGGCAGCATCGGTCGGCCCATCGATCCCGTCCGTTCCCAGTGATACGACGGCCATGCCGGGAACACCGTCCATTGAGATCGCGGCACCCAGCACGAGCTCCTGATTGCGTCCACCGACCCCGTTGCCACGGACGGTAACTGTCGTCTCGCCGGCATAGATCAAAGCAACCTTGCCGCCGACACGCTTGCATTCATCGCGCGCCGCCTTGACGATCTCCATACCTGCGAGATTCGCCTCGCCCGTGAGTGATGTCGTGACAATCCGGGCCGCATAGCCGAGCGCCTGCGCCTGTGCGCGTGCAGCCTCGGCGGCGGTGACGTTGCTGCCGATCACGTAACTCTCTGCGCGCCCGAGGCGCGGGTCGTCCGGCTTGGGCGATTCGTCGGTTCCGCCCTCCAGATGCGAACGTATCGATGCGGGTAGCCGATCCCATACGCCACGCGAGCGGCACACAGCGATCGCGTCGGCGACGGTCGTCGGATCCGCGACCGTCGGACCTGACGCGATGGTGGCGAGCGAGTCGCCAACGACGTCCGACAACACGAACGCAACGACACGCGCCGGAAATGCTATTGCAGCGAGACGGCCGCCCTTGAGCTGGTCGAGGTGCTTTCGGACACAGTTCAACTCCTCGATCGTCGCCCCCGCGCGGAGCAGCAGCGTCGTGGCGCTCGCGATGTCGTCGACAGATAGACCCTGAGCCGGAAGTGTCGTCAACGCAGACGCTCCGCCGGAGATGAGGCACAGGAGCGTTTCGTCCGCTCTCAACGACTCGGCGACTCCGAGAATCATTCGCGCGCCCTGGGCGCCGCGCTCATTCGGTATTGGATGTCCGCCAACCAGACAGGTGGTGCCGGCCACGTCGATTCGTACTGGATCAGGCGAGATGACTACACCGCGGCCGACGGATTGGCCGAGGACGCTCAAAGCCGCGGAAGCCATCGCTCCAGCGGCCTTTCCAGTGGCGACGAGCGAGACATCGCCAACGATGCGGTGGCGGGCCAGCGCGTGTCGCACGAGATCGCCCGGGTCGACTGCTGCGATCCCTGCGAGAGCGCAGGTAACCGCGTCCCTGCGAATCGCTTCGCTCATGGACGCGTCAAGCGCTCGCGGCGCTTCTCCTCGCGACGTATGCGGCGGAATCGTAAACTTCCGGATTCACGACGTTCGGCGCGCGCTCGCCCTTCAGGTGCGCGACGGCGTTGGTGGCTGCCATCGTCGCCATTCTGTCACGTGTGTCCTGACTTCCACTTGCGATGTGTGGGACCAGAATCGCATTCCGACACTCGGCGAGTCCGGCCACCATCAGCGGCTCGTTTTCAAAGACATCGAGTGCCGCACCCGCGATTGTACCGTCGCGCAGCGCTCTGACCAGCGCCGCCTCGTCCACCACCGGCCCACGTGAGACGTTTATCAGATACGCGGTCTTCTTCATCATGCCCAGTTCGCGCTCGCTGATCATGTGACGCGTTTCAGCTGTGAGCAGCGGATGCAGCGATACGAAATCACTCTCGCGCAGCAGGTCTTCGAGCGACGACGCGCGTACGTGTCGCGACGGGTCCGCTGCGTCGGCCGCGATTGCGGCTGGATTGTGAGGGTCGTAGGCAAGGATGTCCATGTCGAACCCGATCGCGCGTCGCGCTACGGCTGCGCCGATGCGTCCGTAGCCGACAATGCCGAGCACCTTGCGCTTGCCCGTGCCGCCTGGACTGACGTCGCCACCGAGGAAGAGATTCGGCCCCCACAGCTTGTAGCGGCCGGCAACCATGTATTCGTGAGCCTCGACGATTCGACGCGCGATGCCCAGTATCAATGCCCACGTCAGGTCGGCAGTGGTATCCGTCAGCACACCCGGCGTATTCGATACCGGGATTCCAAGCTCGGTCGCGGCAACGACGTCGATGTTGTTGAATCCAACTGCGTAATTCGCGACGCCAAGCAATCGCGGATTTGCATTCAGCACGTCGCGCGTGATCGGCTCGGTGAGCAACGAAAGCAGCACGTCGGCGGTGCGTACGCCGGCGAGCAGCTCTGCCGAAGTGAGTCCCTTCTCCTCGTCAGACTGGCCCACGGTGACCGTGGCGCCCGCCTGACGCAGGATCGGAATTGCAACTTCCGGGATCCTGCGAGTCATGAAAACGTTTCTTTCTTTCATCGTGCTACGGTTTGAGTGATGGAACCGATCAGCTGTACAGCTTTTCTTCGTCCATGAAGCGTGCGAAGGCTTTCGGATCCTGGGAGGCCTGCCTGATTCTCTCGACACCCTCCTTCAACCGTTCGAGGCTGGTCGCTATGGAGAGACGCAGGAAGTGCTGGCCGTCCGCGCCGATCTTACCGAAGGAGTTGCGATCCATCGTCGCGACGCCGTAGCTGTACAGCAAGTACATCTGCAACATTGCCGATGGCGCAGTGCGAGCCCGTCGCCCGGAGGGAAGCGCCTCGTACGCGTCGATGATTCCGAGCTGCTCGCACAGCCCCGAAACGTTGGGGAAGACGTAGAACGCGCCCTTCGGGTTCTGGCATCGCACTCCGGGCATTGCGTTCAGGGTGGGGACGATCCAGTCGCGACGTTCCTGAAATGCGGCGACCATCTTCGCAATTCCGGGCGCCGATTCCGGACTCGTCAACGCAACTCGGCCCGCTTCCTGAATGAATGGCGGAACGCACGAGACGGTGTTGATCGTCAGTTGCTTGAAGACCGCAGCTTCAGCGGCGGTCGGAAGAACGCAGTAGCCGAGTCGCCAACCCGTCATTGCGAATCCCTTGGAATGCCCGGAGGAGATGATCGTGCGATCTTCCATCCCATCTTCCACGGCGATGCTGTGATGCGTCTCTCCGTCGAAGATGCACTGCTCGTAGATCTCATCCGAATACACCCGAACGTCGCGCGGCGCGCGCTCACGAATCACGCGCGCGAAGGATTCCAGTTCATCCTTCGAGAGCACACCGCCGGTCGGGTTGGAAGGCGAGCACAGGAAGATGAGGCGCGTGCGCGGCGTGATGAGCGCCGCGAGATCGTCCGGCGTGAACGTGAATCCGGATTCCTCGCGCAGATGCAGCGGTACCGGCGTTGCACCGGCGTACGTGATCCAGGATTCGTAAATCGGATAGCCGGGACTCGGATATATCACCTCGTCACCGGGGTTCACGCACGATTGAACGGCGAAGCTGATACCAGGCTTGCCTCCCGTCGTAACGACGACACGATCCGGCATCACGTGCAGGCCACGCGTTTCCAGCAGGTGACTGCAGATCGCCTCCCGCAGACCGATTATCCCCTGCGGATCGCAGTAATGCGAGTTGCCACGCCTGATCTCGGCAATCGCCGCCTCGTTGATGTGAGGGGCACTGTCGAAATCAGGTTCACCAATATTGAGCTTGACCACATCGATGCCGCGTCCAGCGACCTTGGCGATGTCTGCGCCGACGCTGAAGGCATTCTCGGTGCCAAGCGTTGCAATCCGATCAGCAAAATGAGTCATTGCAATGTTTGCACGTATGCCGGGCGCGCCGGAGCGCGCTCGAAGGGATGGATCACCATGGTCGATCAGCAACGCCCTCAGCTGGCAGCGAGTGTCGAGTCGATCGATCTCAGGTCATCGAGCGTTGCGCGTCCGTAGAAGATCTCGATGTACTTGGACTGCGCGGGCGTAAGACGACGCACCGCCCATGCCAACTGAACGAAATGCGGCTCGAACGGCGCGGAAAGCGGATGCATCCCGATCTCGCTCGGCAGGTGATTCGCCTTGCGCGTGTTGCACGGGCTGCACGCCGTGACGACGTTGGTCCATACATTCAGCCCCCCACGCGATAGTGGGATCAAATGATCGCGCGTGAGCGATTCGCGTCCCTTGAGTGCGGACTGCTTGCGACCGCAGAACTGACATGTGTAGCGATCGCGCGCGAAAAGGAACGTGTTCGTCACCTGGCGGCGGAACTTGCGCGGCACGTGGATGAAACGCGTGAGGCGGATTACAGCCGGGTGCGGAATCGAGAGGCGTTCGGATCGGATCAGCTTGTCCGCATCCGTCTCCACAATCTCCGCCTTCCCATCGAGCAGGAGTCGGAGCGCACGACGTACCGGAACCATCGTCAGAGGTTCGAACGAAGCGTTGAGAGCAAGACAGCCGGCGCTCATAATCTCCCTGTCGCGGTTAGCGACAACCCACGTTGCTGCGCGGGGCGAGGACTGTACATCCTCGCCCCGCGCGAATTCATGGTCAGGCCGTAACTCTACTCTCCACGCGAGTGAGCCAGCCGTACCTGTCGGGCATCTTGCCAGTCGCAATGCCCATGTAAATTTCCTGAATCGCGAGCGTTATCGGACCCGGTTTGCCAGTCCCGACCTCCTGCTTGTCCACCGACCTGATCGGCGTCAGCTCTGCCGCGGTACCGCTGAAGAACGCTTCGTCCGAGATGTACAGCATCTCGCGCGGAATGCTCTGCTCCGAGACAGGGTAGCCCAGATCCCTTGCAATCCGGATCACGCAGTCGCGCGTGATTCCGTTCAGGATCGACGACGAGATGGTCGACGTGTAGAGCGTCCCGTCGCGCACGATGAAGAGATTCTCTCCACTCCCCTCGGCCACGAATCCAAATGAGTCGAGCATGATTCCTTCGACATAGCCGTTGCCGCGTGCTTCTATCTTGGACAGCTGCGAGTTGAGATAGTTGCCGCCTGCCTTCGCGAGTGTAGGCATCGTGTCCGGCGCCGGACGACGCCAGCTCGACACACACACGTCGACGCCAGCTTCGAGCGCTTCGTGACCGAGATACCGTCCCCAGATCCATGGGATGACGAACGTCTCGACCGGTGCCTTGAACGGCAGGACACCCATCTCCTCGCCGGTACGCAATGCCACCGGACGGAGGTAACAGGCCCCCAGCTCGTTCTCCGACACGACATCACTGCACGCGCCCATCAGGTCGGCGAGCGAATGCTGCATCGGCATGCGATATATACGGCACGAGTCGAGGAACCGGCGCATGTGATCCTGCAGCCGGAAGATCGCGGGCCCGTCGGGGGTATCGTAGCAGCGGATCCCCTCGAATACCGAGGAACCGTAATGGACAACATGGCTCATGACGTGAATCGTCGCATCCTGCCAGTCGACGAACGTCCCGTCTCGCCAGATTTTGTGCGTGCTCATGACCTAAACTAAGGGATTGGAGCGCTTCGCCGCGAGGGGTTCGCCGGTCAGTTGCTCGCTCCGCCAGGTGTGGAGAGCATGTCCGGAGGCGGTGACCCGCCCGTGAAGTGCGCCCGGCTGCATCATCAGCTCTCCCTGTTCGACGAGATGACGACCCGCGACCACGACCAGATACGCCCGGCTCCCGCCCAGCGCGAAGACGAGCGCGGCCTCCGGATCTCGACCTGGATTGGCGCGGGACGTATCGAGCCGAAATGCGGCCAGATCGGCACTCTTGCCTGGCTCGAGCGAGCCGGTCACGCGAGCGTTTCCGAGCGCCCGGGCCCCGCCGATGGTCGCAAGGGCGACGGCCTGTGCCGCGCCGAGCGCACGCGGCGACCGGGCCCGCAGGTTCGCCGAAAGCACCGCCATCCGCGCCTCGTCCAGGATGTCCATGCGATTGTTGCTGGCCACCGAATCCGACCCCAGCCCGACATCTATTCCCGCCGCCAGGAAGGCATCCAGCGGCGCAATGCCATGTCCAAATTTCGCATTGGATGTCGGGCAGTGTGCGATACATGCGTGGTTTCGAACAATTGTTCGAATATCCGTCAAATCCGCATTCACGGCGTGAATCAGCAGCGAGCCCGGCGGAAGCGCATCCAGATCCGCTAGAAGTGCGATGGGCGACCGAGCGCGTGGCTGTACCGGGATCCCACGCCTCGCGTGCCACTTCGCGAAGATCCCGGATCCTAGACACACCAGTGACTGCTCCGCATCGCTTTCACCGATGTGCATCGCGATGGGAAGCGAGTGCGCAACCGCATATCGGGCGACGGCGCGATAGAGATCGTCCGACACGGTGTACGGCGCGTGCGGTGAGACGCCGACACGCACGAGATCCGTCTGGTCCGCGCGCAACGCTGTCACGCGCCGATCGAGATCTGCCATCGCTTCGTTGCACGTTGCGGGATCTGGCCCGAAGACTTCCTGATACATGATCCCACGCACACCGCACTCGCGCATCGCGCGCGCTGTGACACCGCTGGCGCTCGTATCCGCGAACGTCGTCACTCCATGCTCGATGCCTTCGAGTACGCCGAGGCGCGCGGAGTCCAGCAGCGCTTCATCGTCGAGCACTGCTGCGCGCGACCGGCGCAGTGTGTCGATCCAATCCTCGAACGCGAGATCTTCGAGAAAGCCCCGCATCGCGGTCAGCTCGAGATGCGTGTGAGCGTTGACCAGGCCCGGCAGCAATACCGAATCGCCGAGCTCGACATCATCGCCCGACGGCGCCTCCCCGTTTTTCCCGACGAATCGAATGACGCCGTCCTCACACGCCACAACACCGTCTTCGATCGGCGGCGAAGTTACCGGGAGAACCCAGCGTGCACGATAACGGATCAACAGCGCACCGTCAGCGGTGGTGCATCGTGTCGCGCACCTGCGGTGGAACGGGACGCGGTGGCATGCGGAGAGGCGGGACCGGGCGCTGCGCCGAAGAGTACGGCACAACAGGTCGCGGCGTTCCCGCGGGTGCAACACCCGTGTACGGCACCGGCGGAGCCCGCGTTGCTGGAGCCGGAGCGCCCGGAACCGGCGCGCCGGCGGACGGCGTGCCCGGAGGCGGTAGCGTATACGGCGAGCATTCGTTGACTGGCTCGGTACCCGGCAAGTAGAACTCCGTAACGGCCGAGTCACCGCAATACGGCGTCCACAGGAATCCCGTGTGGGGATCGATCTCGCGTGTGGTTATGTCTGCCGGCATGGGCCAGTCGGGGGGCGTCGGCTTGCGACTGTACACTTCGGACATGAATGACGTCCATGCCGGCGCGGCGAGGATGCCACCCTGAGCGTTGGACTTGATCGTCTGCGGATGGTCGAACCCCATCCACACTCCTGCAACGAGGTCTGCCGTATAACCAATGAACCACACGTTGGTGCCGTCGTTGGTGGTGCCTGTCTTGCCGCCTGCGGGAATGTGAAAGCCTGCGTCCCACACGGAGCCGTACGCGGTACCGCGCTGGACGACATCCTTCATCATGCTCACCATGAGCCACGCTTCCTCGGGCGACATCACCTGAGTGCGCGGTGCAGTCGGCTGCCAGATCACCTGATGATGCGAATTCTCGACACGCAGGATGCCGGTCGGCTGAGCGCGTACGCCGAGTGTCGCGAACGCTGTGTATGCGCCGATCAGTTGAAGCGGAATTACATCCGCCGAGCCGATGTATATGGACGGATACGGCGGTATTGGCGTGGTGATGCCAAAATTTCGTGCTTCGTTGATTACAGCTTGTGGTCCGAGCTCCATGCCCGTCTTGACGGCGATGATGTTGCGGGATTGATACAACCCGCGCCGCATCGTCATCGGACCCTCGAACTTGAGATCGTAGTTCTTGGGCTCCCACGTCGTTCCATCCGCCTGCGGCACGGACACCGGCGAGTCGTCTATGATGTACGACGCTGGCTTCCCGGCCTGGATGGCAGCGGCGTAGACGATCGGCTTGAAGGTCGAGCCGGGTTGCCGCAAGGCCTGCGTGGCGCGATTGAATTTGGAGTCGTAGAAGTCGCGTCCGCCAATCATCGCGCGCACGCCGCCGGTGCGAGGATCGAGTGCGACGAACGCACCTTGCAGATACGGTGAAACGCCGGTCCCCGATTCTCCCGTGGACAGCTTCGCGATGTACGACTCGTATGTCGGATGCTTGTACGTGCCGAACTTCCCGCCCTCGACTGCACGAAGCTGCCGCTCCAGCGCGCGTTCGGCGGCCGTCTGCATGTCGAGATCGAGCGTCGTGTAGACGTTGAGACCCTGAGTGTACAACTGGTTGCCGAACTGCTGGTCCAGCTGCTGCCGAACCCATTCGACGAAGTACGGCGCCGTCTCACCCGACTCGACCTTTGTCGCAAGGCGCAGCGGATAGGCCTTGGCAAGACTTGCATCCGCATCGGAGATGGCGCCGTTCTCGCGCATCAGCTCGATGATCGTGTTGCGTCGCTGAATCGCGCGATCGGGATAGCGCCGCGGGTTGTAGCGCTCCGGTGCTTTGGGCAGAGCGGCCAGCGTTGCGGCTTCGGCGATGTTCAGATCGCGCACCGACTTGCCGAAGTAACGCTGCGATGCAGTCTCGACTCCGTACGCACCGTTGCCGAGGTTGATCTGGTTGAGATACAGCTCGAGAATCTTCTGCTTGCTGTACTTGGATTCGATCTCGCGTGCGACCTTCGCTTCCTTGATCTTGCGGATGATCGTCTTGTCACGCGAGATGCGCTCGGGAAAGATGTTCCGCGCCAGCTGCATCGTGATCGTCGAGAAGCCTTGCGCGTAGCGGCCGCTCCGAACGTTGTTGACGAGCGCTCCCACGGCGCGATACCAGTCGATCCCGGAATGTTCGTAGAAGCGCTTGTCTTCGGTGACGACAAAGGCGTCCTGCACGATCTTGGGAATGTCGCTCAGCTTCACCAGTGTGCGGCGCTCGGTGCCGAGCTCCGCGATGAAGCGCCCATCGACTGCGTACAGCTTGGACGTCTGCTTGGGTGTGTACTGTTCCAGCGCCTGGATCGATGGACAGCGATCGCCCTGACAGACGAGCAGCCAGGCGCTGTAAACGAGACCGACGCCAAACGTCACCAGCAGGATCGTGGTGACGAGGAAAATTCGAAAAGCAGTGGGGTGGCGCCGCCAGATCGGAAGCGTCCGGGACTTCGTGGTTCTACCAGCCATGGGATGAATTTAAGGCGCGGAGCTGACCTCGCCGGCGCCACTACGGACATCGAGCACAGGCGACCTGCATCCGTGAGACGGACGCTGGCGCGGCACGGCTGACTGCCTGAGACAAGGCACAAACAAGGGGACCGACTGTCTATATTACCCGCGATGTCTGAATCTGATTTTATGGGCGAGCTGGCATGGCGTGGCATGCTGCAACAGCACACTGACGGCGCTGGCAAGATGCTGGCGGCCGGCACCGTCTCCGGCTATGCCGGCTTCGACCCGACCGCTCCATCGCTGCACGTGGGCAGCCTCGTTCCGATAATGGGACTGGTCCACCTGCAGCGTCAGGGGCACCGTCCGTACGCGCTGGTAGGCGGCGGGACCGGCATGATTGGAGATCCGAGTGGCAAGACCGCCGAGCGTACCCTTCAATCCATCGATCAGGTGATGGCCAACTCGGAGTCGATCGGTGCGCAGCTGTCGCGCTTCCTCGACTTCTCCGGCCCGCGTGCCGCTGTCCTTCGCAACAACGCGGACTGGCTGCTCGGCATGGGCGCAGTCGAGTTCATGCGCGACGTAGGCAAGCATCTCACGGTCAACTACATGATCGCGAAGGATTCGGTGAAGTCACGCATGGACGCAGGGATTTCGTACACTGAATTCTCCTACATGCTGTTGCAGGCGTACGACTTCGTAGCGCTGCGGCGTCGCGACGGAGTCACGCTCCAGGTGGGCGGAAGCGACCAGTGGGGCAACATGACCGCCGGAGTCGAGTTGATTCGCCGCATGGACAGCGCCGAAGCACATGCGGTTACGTTCCCGCTGCTCACCACCGCGGCCGGCGCGAAGTTCGGAAAGACCGAAGCGGGCGCGGTATGGCTGGATGCGGATCGCACGTCGCCGTATCAATTCTTCCAGTTCTGGATCAACACCGACGACCGCGACGTCGGCAGGTACCTGCGATTGATGACGCTGCTCGACCGCGAAGTGATCGAGAGTCTCGAGTCCGACGTGATCGAGCATCCTGAGCGTCGCAGGGCACAGACTGCGCTCGCTCGGGAGATAACCGCGCGAGTGCATGGCCAGGAAGCCGCATTGATCGCGGGTGAAGTATCACGCGTACTGTTCGGCCGCGGCGAGGTGTCTGGGCTTGCACCAGCGGTGCTCGCAGCGCTTGCGAAGGAAGTTCCCGGCGGGACCGTCTCGCGTGGCGAGCAGCTGTCGCTCACCGATCTCTTCGTTCGCGCAGGACTCGTGAAATCAAAAGGCGAGGCAAGGCGCGTGGCTGACCAGGGCGGTGCATACGTGAATGGCGAGCGCGCCGCGAGCGGATTGATGCTAAGCGAAATCGCCCCGCTCGCGGGATCGTACATACTGCTGCGCAAGGGTGCGCGCGACTACGCTATGATACAGGTAGCTGGATAGCGATCTCGATTGCATTTGAGGTGACAGGCACGGATGCATCCGTGCCCCACCATCGCCCGCGATCGATTACGCCGGCAATGTGACGGCGTTGAATCCGATCGTCGCCGGTGAATCGCCCCGGCCGCACTACATCGGCGGCACATTCGGCTCCGCGCTCGAGCCCCACAACTCCTTGAGGCGCGCGTCCCGCCCGCATCCCGCCCGATAGAGACCGTACTGAACCGGATTCCGATCAGCGTAATGCTGATGATATTCCTCCGCCTTCCAGAAAGTCGAAGCGGGCACGATCTTCGTCACCACGGGTGATTTGAACAACCCTGACTTGTCGAGCTGCTCCTTCGTCGCTTCAGCCGCCCTTCGCTGCGCGTCGTTGTGATAGAAGATCGCAGTGTGATATTCGTTGCCACGGTCGCAGAACTGACCGTCCGCTGTGACGGGGTCGATGTTGTGCCAGTAGATGTACAGCAGACGGTCGTACGTCACCTTCGAAGGATCGTAATGCACTTCCACCGATTCGAGATGCCCTGTCGTTCCCGTGCTGACATCCTCGTACGTTGGATTGGCTCTGGTGCCGCCGGTGTACCCCACGGTCGTGGAGATGACACCGGTCGTGTTGTCGAATGGCCGCTCCATGCTCCAGAAACAACCGCCGGCGAACGTCGCGGTATCCACCTCCGCCACGTGCGAGGTGTGAACGATCGGCGAACGTGCCGACGCCTTTGCCGTGACGGAGCTGCCCGCGATTGCAGTGCCGATGCCGAGCGCGACAGCGAGTGGAAGGAACCGCGATGTTAGCATGTTGTAAGCCAGCCCATTGGTGATGTTGCGTAAGTATATCTCCGCCCACACATCTTATACGCCGAGAGCGGTCCAGTGGTTCTGTGATGATTCTATACTGGTAGCACTGGAGTAGCCCGACTCGGCGGCACGCCAGGCGGAGATGTAGCCGGGAAGCTTGGGAGATGCGACGCCGGGCATGAATGCGCTTGCAACGTCAGCCGCGGCAAGGGTCCCGCCGGTGCGCTTCAGAAATCTCACTCGAACGATCCCGACCGCCACGACGCGACCTCGCACGAGAAATTGCTGGCGTATGTACAACGATTTTTCGTCCCATCCGAGCGTCCGCGTGCGAAGCTCGAAGCGCTCGAACAACGGCAGAGATTCCCTGAACCGAATCGCCTCGGACGCGACCACGGTGTACCAGCCGCGACTCCTGAGCGCCTTCCAGATCCCGTTTCGCAAACTGGCATCGACACGGCCCAGGTCCATCAACGTGAGATAGCGACCGTTGTTCATGTGGATGAGCACGTCGACGTCGGAAGGCCACACCGTGAACGTCAGTGATGTTTCCGCCAGCGGGTGCACGCGAGAGCGACGTCGCGCTATGAAGAACACCCTGATCATTCGGAAGATGAGATTCATCGCGCGGATCTCCTCACTGGTTCAATCTCTGCGCTTGCGGAGCTGCTCGATCTGCCGTCGGTCCCGCTTGCTCGGCCTTCCCGCATCGTCTGCGCCAACCGCAATTTCCATACGGCGCTGCTCCATGAGCGCCTCACGCGTCGCGCGACTCTCAGGCAGCTCGTCGTAGAGTGTGGCCGCCACGGTCGCTGACCCACGGCGATCGGATGTCGACCGTACGACGATCCGATGTTCGTACGGACCGAGCCTTACGCGCACCTCGTCGCCGAGCTTCAATGCCTTCGAGCGCTTGACTCGCTCGCCGTTCAGGTGAACCTTGCCGCCGTCGATCGCTTCAGCGGCGAGAGCTCGCGTCTTGAAGAAACGCGCTGCCCACAACCACTTGTCCAGCCGGACGGCATCGCTCGACTCACCATTCGGGGACTGCATGCTATTCAGCTCCTCCAGTGCGTCGCGGATCGAGCGCGTCTCGCAGCGCGTCGCCCAGCAGGTTGAAGCCGAGGACGGCGGCTCCGATCGCCAGGCCAGGCGCAAGTGACGTCCACGGCGCGTTCCGAAGTTGGTCCAGATCGCGCCCGTCCGCAATCATACTTCCCCAACTCGCGGTAGGCGGTTGAATACCGAGACCCAGGAACGACAGCGCCGCCTCCGCCATTATCGCACCAGCTATGCCGAGCGTTGCGGCAATCACGACCGGACCCACGACGTTCGGTAAGACGTGCAGCAACATGATGCGCTCCCCGCGCGCGCCAAGCGCACGCGCAGCCTGCACATATTCCAGATCCCGTACTACAAGAACCTGTCCGCGCACCAGTCGAGCAATTCCGGCCCAGCCAACCACGCCAATCGTAATGAACACGACACTCATCGACGGCTGGAAGGCGGCCGACATCGCGATCAGTAACAGCAGCGTCGGAAATGCCAGCGTCACATCGGCGAGCCGCATCACGACCTCGTCGATCCAGCCGCGATAATAACCGGCGAGCAATCCGAGAGTGATCCCCAGACTCACCGCGATCGCCTGCGAAACGAGCCCGACCGCGAGCGACACTCTCGCGCCGTAAACGAGCCGCGCCCAGACGTCGCGTCCCTGCACGTCGGTGCCGAGCCAGTGCGCACTGGACGGCGGATCGAGCAGGTGGATCAGGTCTATAGCATTGGGATCCTTTCCGGCGACAATCGGTGCAAAGACCGCCATTACCACCATTACTGCAATGACGGTAACGCCGATCCGCGTCCGTGTATCGGACATGAGCCTGCTGCCGGTGCTCACAAAGTCGGGTCCCGGAGCTCCGGCGGGGTGCCGTCCGGCTGGCGGCGCCAGCGGCGGTGGTGCCAGAAGTACTGCTCCGGAGCGCTCCGCACCCAACGCTCCAATATCGCCGTGTAGTTGGCGACTATCGCGTCGACGTCGACCTCGCGATTGCCGGTGCGAATGATCGGAACACGCTCGACGCTTACGCGATAGCGCCCGCTCGCCTGTCGCAGCGCTGTGACGAACAGCGTCGGCGTATCGTACTTCATCGCGAATACCGCAGCGCCACGAGGCGTCTTGGCTGGCCTGCCGAAGAACGGGACAAAAGTCGATGCGAGACCCATCACGCCCTGGTCCGACACGAACGCGACAGCTCTGCCCTCCCTCAGCGACTTGGGCGTTCGGCGCGCCGCCTCGTAGTCACGAACAACCGTCATCCCCAGCGTCGCGCGTGTGTCGTTGATGTACGCGTCGAAAAGCGGATTCGCCTGCGTGCGCACGATCACGTCCATCGGAACTCCGCGCGCCGCCACGTACGCGCCAGCGAGCTCCCAGTTGCCGAGATGGCCCGTTACGAGCACAGCGCCATGGCCACGCGAGATCGCGTCCTCCACGAGCTCGAATCCCTCGACGGACTCGACCAGGTCGAGCACACCCTTCTGGCCGATCGAAGGAAGCAACGCGGTCTCTATGGACGAGCGCCCGAGATGCGCGTAGGCCTTTAGCGCGAGGACATCCACTTCCTGTTCCGACAATTCCGGAAATGCTGCAGCGATCTGGCGCTCGACGACGTGTCTGCGTATCCCGAGCGGCCGGTAGCCAATGGTGCCAAGCCTGGATCCAAACCCACACGCGACATCCCAGGGAAGCGCGTGCAACGTACCGACCACGGTACGGAGAGCGTAGTATTCAGCGCGATGCGACGCGGTCGGCCGTGGTGCATCAGCCATTCGCGACGCACTCCCGGACGAATCGTGCGGTGTCGTGCGCCACTCGGTGCCAGTTCATGCGAGTCTCCACGGCCTCTCGGCCTGCCATGCCCATCTCACTTCGCTTGTCCGCGTCGCGCAACAGAACGGCGAGCGCATCCGCAATCGTTTGCGCGTTCGCCGGCTCGACGATGATCCCGCACTCGCCTTCGCGAACAAGCGAGCGTACGCCGCCGGCGTCGCTCGTGACCACGGGCAGTGCGGTGGCCTGAGCTTCGATCAGCGAGATCCCATTCGCAGCGAGACTTGCATCCGGAGCGGGGCGTGATGCGTCAAGGTAAATGGTCGACGTCGCGTATGCCTCGGGCAACTCGTCATCGCGCATCGGACCCGCGAAGCCGACGCGATCCATGACGTTCATGTCCGCCGCGAGATTCCGCAAGCGAGCTTCGTCACTCCCCTCACCAACCAGAACGTAGCGCAGGTTCGGGAACTCGTCGCGAAGCAACGCGATCGCCTCGATGCCGGCGTCCTGTCCCTTGTGCGGCACGAGGCGCGCGACTGTGAGCACGATCGGCGCGCGCCGTATTCCCCAGCGCTGCCGGAGCGTCCCGCTATCACGCCCGGGACCAAACAGCATCGGGTCGGTCCCCAGGCCGGGCGCCGCCACCGGCGGTGGCTGCGTGATCCCGATCTCCTGCATGAGCTCACGCGTGAGAATCGCTACGTAGTCGGTCGTGGCAACGACTCCGGCCGCATCGCCAAGCAGCATCCGCACCGAGCGCCGCCCCAACCGTCCTGCCTGCGCCATCTCTCGCGCGCGATTCAAATCGCGGGCACTGACATGCATGATGTAGGGAATCCGCGCGCGTTTGTGAGCGCTCCGCACCACGCGTCCCGCGACGCCAATCCCACCGCAGTGCAGAACCTGGACGCGTCCCTTGCAGCGCGCCGCAAGCCAGCGCTGCCAACGCATGCGACTGATCAAGCCATCGGCGGCGTCATATCCGAAGGATTGCCTCTCGATCTTGTATTCCTCCGCAGCATCGTGGCTGGCCGACTCACGTGTTGCAACGGTCGAGACCGACATCGGCTCCGGATACTGCCGCGCCAGCGCGACGTGGCAACGCGCCGCGCCACTCAATGTGGGAAGAAAGTCCCTCGTAACGAAAAGATGTTGCAACAGTGCTATCCAGTTACCGATGCAGCCGTCCACGCCTCGCCGGACAGGAGATTGGCGATGCGCTGATCGTACGTGTGGTTCCTGCGAACGAATTGCTCTCCTTCGCGCCTGATCCGCTCGCGGGCCGCAGGGTCGCGGAGATAGTGATCGAGCTTGGCGGCGCAGTCTCCGGCGTCGGTGTACCACGCACAGTGCTTTCCGTCGATTAGAAATTGCGTGACACCGGCGGTTCCGTGGCCCAGATAGAATGCGCCCGCGAGCATCACCATCCACGTCCGATCGGAGGTGTAGCTGATCCCACCGGCAGCGCGCGACGGATTGATGCCAAGCACGACCGCCGAACTCGAGCAGACCTGTGCGAACTCCGTCCCCTCGATGCTGCGCCCGTTCCACTTGAGCTCGCCGCGCCAGCGCTCCCACCCCGGGCCGTATACGCGAACGTCGTGATTTCTGGCCAGTTGCAGCAATAGCTCCGCGCGCGACGGGTCGTACCCCGTTCCAATGAACGCCGCATCGGCTGCGTACGCTGGATCGGGCGCGACAGGTCTGATTCCGGAATCGCCAGCTGCTGGAAGAAATTTCGCGTTGGTGCCCAATGCGCGCCACTCAGCATCGAAGCCGGTGACGAAGAAAGTATGAGCGAGTCGGGCGACAGCCAGGATGTGGCCGATGTCGGGTCGGTCGGTATCGCGAAACCATTGCGGATCGTGATACCACATCGCGTTCTGCGTATCGCCCAACAACCGGCGAACGGTCTCCAGATCGAGCGCGAGACACTTGGACAGAAAGATGAAATCCGGCCTGAAATGCCGAGCGCGCGCACGAACCATGTGCTGGGTCATGCGCCACCCGATCGCCCGCTTGGTTCGCCGGTCGTCCACAATCAGCGTCTCGTGTCCCGCTCGACGCAGCGCACGCTCGGTCGCGGCCTCCATGCGCCACGGGTTGGAGCTTCCGATGATCAGGACTCGCATTGCATGGCCCATAGTCGCACGTACTTTGCGCACACACTCGCGGCAGCGAGCGACGCCAGTACCGCCCCGCGCGCGCCGTCGAGGAATCCCATGCGGAAGATGAACATCGAGATGAAACGCGCCGGCGGCTTGAAGATGATCGCCGCGATCGAACCACGCCTGCCGCGCCGCGATTGATCTTCTGCCCACCAGCGACTGTAGCGCACAAACTTCTCGAAGTAGATGTCCTGCGACGCGTACGGGTAGTGCAGTAGCGCAGCGCCGAGTGTCGCTGGCTCCTCGCTGGTGAGAATGTGTTCGTGCACGCGACTGTCATTGTATCGCAATGCCGAATCGAACAGCCTCACAGGGCGATCGGCTTCCCATCCGCCGTGCCGGATCTCGCGTCCAAGAAAGAAGTTCCGGCGAGGAACGCGATACGCGCCCGATCTTGGATGCGCGATCGCCTCGTGCACCGCCTGCGCAAGCTCGGCGGTACCTCGCTCGTCCGCATCGACCACAAGAACCCACCGGTTTCGCGCTCTTGCTATGGCGGCGTTTCGCAGCGCGCCGATCGTGGCGGCGTCCGGAGAGATGACAGTCGCACCTGCTCCGGTCGCGAGCTCGCCCGTTCCATCGCTCGATCCCTGATCGACAACCAGTATCTCGCTCGCCCAGCTCACCGATTCGATGCACGCCGTGATGTTCGCGGCTTCGTTCCGGGCAGCAATCACCACGGATACCGGCATGCGTTCCGCTGGCACGTTCAGCGCTTTCGCCTGGCTGTTACCGCCGCGGCGGCGTGCTCGAAGCCGTCCACCATCGCAGCTTCGCTCCCCTCGCGCGTGACGCGACCGCGTGCGGCCGCTCCCATGGCTTCACGTCGGCTGTCGCTCGTGAGGAGCTCCGCTGCTGCTGCTGCGGTCATGAAAGCGTCATCGCTTGGTACGAGCATGCCGGTAATGTCGTCGAGCACGTACTGTTCGGCAACGGAGCGCTCGGGTGCGAGGACCGGGATTCCGAGCGACATGAAATCCAGTATGCCGAACACTGCCGTATCGGAATCGGCAACGACCCAGCCCAGCCTCGCGCGTCGCATCACCTCGAGATGATCGGCGCGGTCACCGAGAAACGTCACCAGACCGAGTGCGCCGAGTGCCGCCGCCTGCATCTTGAGGTCATCGTCGTATGTCCCGCCGCCGCCGCCATCACCCACGATCGTGAGATGCAGTCCCGGGTGACGCGGAGCCAGCATCGCGACCGTGCGAATAGCAGCGGCCGCGCGACTGCGCGACGACGCATCGTGCACGCACACGACGTTCACTTCGTCGCCGAGAAGGTCGGTCGCATTTTGCGGAAGCGCCTCGGCGACACCCATTGGCGCGATCACCTTGCCGATCGCTCCCCGCGGGAGTGGCACCGCGCTCGAATCCTGCTCCGTCGCGAATAGGTAGCATGTCGGCGCGATTCGCGCCGCGATCCGTCCCGTGCCGCGAATGTCGAGCGGGCGCCCTCCTGCCCGGATCCGCCGAATCACGCGCGCGCGGGAACCGACGCGATACGCAATCGCCGCGATGAGATGCTCGTGATCGCTGTCCACCAGCACGACGTCGGATCCATGCTGCCGTGCGAGGCGCGCGAGCCTGCGCGCGGCGTCGATCCATATCCCGCGGAGGTCCATCGGCTCCAACTCCAGCAGCGATCGCCCGGGAGATGTTGCAGTCTCCGATATCACCCGCTCCACGGTGCTGTCACGCTCGACTGCAAACGCGACTGCGTGCCCGCGGCGCGCGAGTCCGTGCGCGGCAGCCGCGAACGCTCGCGCAGTGCCCGACCACTCCCGACCCGCATGAAGAAACAGGTAATTCACATCAGCTGAAAGAAGGAACCGGCGTCGCGTCCGGAACGACATCGACGCGGGTTGCGCTGCGGAACTGCATGTCGTACAACCGCGAGTAAGCGCCCTGTTGCGCACGCAGCTCGTCATGCGTTCCGGATTCGATGATCCGCCCCTTGTCCAGTACGAGTATCTGCGTGGCGTGCCGCACGGTTGATAGCCGATGCGCGATTACAAAGACTGTGCGGCCTTCCAGCAGCCGGTCTATCGCAGCCTGCACGAGTCGCTCCGACTCCGTGTCGAGCGCAGAGGTCGCTTCGTCCAGGATCAGGATCGGCGGATCCAGCAGCAGCGCACGCGCGATCGCGATGCGCTGACGTTGTCCGCCCGACAATCGCGTACCGCGCTCGCCAAGCATGGTCGAGTAACCGTCCGGGAGGGCGGTAATGAATGCGTGTGCATTGGCTGCTCGTGCAGCAGCCTCGATCTCGGCGTCGCTGTACCTGTTCGGCATTCCGTACGCGATGTTGTTGCGCACCGTATCGTGGAACAGAACCGTGTCCTGACTCACGATCCCGATCAGCGAGCGCAGCGAGCCCAGCGTCATGGTCCGCGTGTCCACTCCGTCGATCGTGATGCACCCCGCCGTCGGCTCGTAGAACCTCGGTATCAGATCCACGAGCGTCGTCTTTCCCGCTCCGCTGGGACCGACGAGCGCAATCACGTCACCACGGGCGGCGGTGAACGATACGTCCCGCAGCACCGGAGTCTCGCGCTTGCCCGACTCGCCCTCGTACGAGAACCCGACGTTGTCGAATCGTACGTCACTGTGAAAGCCGTCGACACGGATCGTACCGCGATCACGCTCCTCTTCCGACGGAGTATCCAGAATGTCAAACAGTCGCTCTGCGGATGCCAGCGACGACTGCGCGGTCGCACGTACCGCCGTGAGCTGCTTGAGCGGCTGAAGCAGACGCAGCACGAATACCAGAAACGTTATGAGATCCGCGCCGGTCAGCGATCTGTCCACCAGCACCTGGTGCGCGCCGACCCACAGCAGCGTCACCGCGATCAGCATCCCGATGACCTCGGTTACCGGCGGCGCCAGAAAGGACAGCTTAGTTAGTCGAACAGTCGTTCGAGCGTAGGTATCGCTCGCGTTCGTGAATCGGCGCTCCTCGAACTCCTCGGCGCCAAACGATTTGACAAGGCGAACGCCGGAGACAGTCTCCTGCAGCACGCTCGCCATCTCGCCGTGCTGATTTCCACGCCGGCGATTGCCGCGGCGCAGCTTCTTCAGCAAGGGCTGCAGAACCAGGCTCAGAATCGGGACGATCACGAGCGCCATGAGCGTCAATCGCCACGAGATGTCGAACAGAAACGCGATGGTCGACACGACCAGCGCGGCCGCCTGGAGAGACTGCGTCACTATCTGCGTGAGGACCAGCCGAGTCTCGAACGTATCGTTCAGAACTCGCGAGATTATCTGGCCCGACTTGGTGCGCATGAAGTACGTGAGCGGGAGCCGCGCGAGGTGCCTGTAGACGGAGTTCCGCAGATCTCGCGTCACATATTCCTGCAGCTCCGCGCCGAACCGGCCACTCACCCAGACGAGCACGTTCTTCGCGATCACCACGATCATCACGACGAAGATGACGTTCCTGAGCGAGCTCATCTTGTCGCCGCTCACCATCAGTTGTCCGACGGTGGCGTGCAGAAGACTGGATACCCATCCTGCCTTTATGTCCAGCGCGGGACGGTCGAACAGCGTGTTGAGGAACGGAATGAGCAACGCAACGGAGAACGCATCCAGCAGTGCGGCGCCGATGTTGGTGGCGATGGCTCCGACCATCCGCCACGAGTGCGGCTTGAGGAACGGGAGCAGCCGTCGATATATGGAGATTCCAGCACCTCTTCCCTGTTCCGCCGCACGAATGCCAACCGGCGCGGCGGCCGGCTCTACAGTTGTCGCCACTAACGTCTGGGTGTGAGAAGTGCGAGCGGAAGAATCACCTCTTCCGGTGAAACGCCGCCATGCAGGAACGATCCGCGATAACGACTCTGATATTCGCGAAGCTTTGTCGGGTACACGAAGAAGCAATCGTTGCGCGCGAGGAGAGTGTTCACATTATGGCCCCGGTGCGGAAGTTTCAATGTGTCGGGATTCGGGAACAGCAACGCCTGATCGGCCGATTCCGCGCGGAGATCCTCGCCGAATTTGTACCGGAGGTTGGCGCTTGCATCGCGCTTGGCGAATACCGTCGCCGGCGTGTTGCAGTGGATCGAGCCATGATCGGTCGTCAACAGCACCGAGACCTTTCGCGCCGACGCCTCGCGCAGCAGGCCCAGCAGCGCCGACCGTTCGAACCACTGACGCGTAAGACGGCGCAGCGCAATCTCGTCACGCGCCACTTCATAAAGGATCTGCGACTCGCTACGGCCATGCGTCAGCAGATCGACGAAATTGAACACGAAAGCGCTCACACCCTCCGGCGCGATCGCCGTCCCCATGTGACGAGCGAGGTCGTCCGATCCGGCAGCGGTCGATATCTTCTGGTACCGCACATGGGTCTCGCCACGCAGCTCCCGGAGATGCGCCTCCAGAAGCTCGCGCTCGTGCGCGTTGAGAGACTCATCGTCCTGCGCTCCCCACCACTCCGGGAAACGCGTCGCGATCTCGCCTGGAAAGAGTCCGCTGAACAGCGAGTTCCGTGAGTACGGAGTGGCCGTCGGAAGCACGGCGTAATAGTGCGTCGTCTCGACTTCGAAGTACGGCGCAAGCAACGGCTCCAGGACCCGCCACTGGTCCAGACGAAGGCAGTCGACCACGATGAATACCGCCGCCTTTTCGCGTTCCAGAATCGGTGTCAGGAATTCGCCGACTATGTCGATCGAGAGTGCAGGACGCTCGCCATTCAGGTCCGCCAGCCAGGCGGGATACGCCGTCTGCATGTAGTCGGCAAACTCGCGATGCATGTCGCTGTACAGGCCCTGGAGCGAATCGTACAGCCCACGCTCGTCGGCTTCGGCCAGATCCACGTCCCAACGCATCAGCTCGTCGTATCGCTCGATCCACCCGCGCCAGTCGAGATCCCGCGCGCGCTCCAGCTCCAGCGCGCGGAACCGCTCCACGAACGCACGCGCAATCGCCTGCGACCTGATTCGGGGCCCGTCCAGAATGCGCGTGATGACGGATAGCACCTGCCGCGGATTCACAGGCTTGACGAGATAATCCCGGATGTTCGCGCCGATCGCCTCGCGCAGCGTCGAATCCTCCTCGCTCTTGGTGACCATCACCACGGGAAGATTCGGCGCAATTTCGCGGACTTCGCGGTACGCTTCCAAACCACGCGTTCCCGGCATCTGCTCGTCCAACAGGAGCAGATCAAACGTTTCTCTGCGCAACAGCTCGACCGCGTCATCCGCGTTCGTCACGCATTCCACGTCGTATCCCTTGGAACGCAGGAAAATGCAGTGTGATTCGAGAAGGTCGCTCTCGTCATCCACCCACAGGACAGATTTTGCTCTCAAAGCCATGGCTTCATAAAGGTATCCGCCCCGCCGTTCGGACAAGCGTTCAATGTAGCCCCTCCTCCGTTATGTGCCTAGATTCCGCGCGTGACCGCCATCCCTGTCCAGCCCGCGGTGAGCCAGGTCGCCCCGCGCGCCCCGCTCCCACCCGCCCCTCCGTACTCGCTCGAGCCGGTTCTGTTCGCAATTCCCGCCCTGGCAGAATGTGCAGGATCGGCGGCGCTTGGCGGGGATCGCGAAATGGCGCTGGCGGCACTCACTACCGCACGGTTGATGCTCGCGACGATTCCGCCGATTCTTCTGCCCGAAGCAGAGCGCGTAACGCGCGCCGAACGCGCCCGAAGCTGGCTCTCGGCACTCACCATGCCTCAACCGGCGCGGATGGCAATCCTGCGCTCGATCGACGCCAGTGTTTCAGGCGGCATGGATGCAGCAGCCAGCCTCCGCGAGCTGATGCAAGTTCTCACCGGACACCTCTCTCCAGCAGCGCTCACCGAGCTTGGCATGCTCGCTGAGAGGCTCCGTCTATATTACGAGCAAACCCCTTAGACTGACTCAGGATCCATGGCTGGACATAGTAAATGGAAGCAAATCAAGCACTACAAGGCCGCCACAGACGCGAAGCGCGGCGCGCATTTCACCAAGTTGATCCGTGAGATCACCATGGCCGCCAAACTCGGCGGCGGTGATCCAGCCGGCAATCCCCGCCTCCGGACGGCAATAGACACAGCGAAAGCGGCGTCCATGCCCAAGGAAAACATCGAGCGCGCCGTGAAGAAGGGCACCGGTGAGCTCGAGGGCGTGGAATATCAGGACGTCACGTACGAGGGCTACGGACCGGGCGGCGTTGCGATCATGATCTTCACCGTCACCGACAACCCCACCCGCACCGTGGCCGACGTTCGCCACAAACTGTCGCATGGCGGTGGGAATCTCGGAGCGGCCAATTCCGTCTCCTTCATGTTCGATCGAAAGGGCCAGATCTACGTCGACGCCGGCAAGTACGACGAAGACGCGATGATGGAGAAGGCACTCGACGCGGGCGCCGAGGATTTCGCGCGCGAGGACGAACAGTACGTCATCACCACTGCGCCCAACTCGCTCCACGAAGTTCAGGGAGCGCTGGAGTCCGGTGGCGTCGAAGTCACGCAGTCGGAAGTGTCGTATCTCCCCAAGACGACGGTCCAGGTGTCCGGCAGCACCGCCACCTCTCTGCTCAAGCTGCTCGAATCACTCGAAGACCTCGACGACGTCCAGCGAGTCGTCGCCAACTTCGAGATGGACGCCGACGAAATGGCCACGGCGTAGTGCTCGTGCTCGGCATCGACCCCGGTACCGCGGTTACCGGCTACGGGGTCGTGCGCGGCGAGCGTCTCGGCGCCGCTTCACTCATCGAATGCGGCGTCATCCGCACCAAACCGCGCGAGCCGCTGCCGGTGCGTCTGCAGGAGATCTACGACGGTGTCAGCGAGCTCATTCGCACTCATCGACCAGACACGCTCGCAGTGGAAGATGTCTTCTACGCACACAACGTTCGGACAACCATCGTGCTCGGCCATGCGCGCGGCGTCATCCTGCTCGCCGGCCAGCAGGCGGGGATCGAGATCGTCGAGTATCCTCCCGCGGAGATCAAGAAGGCCGTCGTCGGAAACGGCGCCGCAACCAAGACACAGGTGCAGTTCATGCTCACACGCCTGTTGCGACTCAAGTCTGTGCCCACGCCATCCGACGCAGCGGATGGCGTTGCTGCAGCACTGACCTGCGTCATGTCGTCGCGCGCTCCGGCACTCGCTGCTCGCGCACGTCCCGTCGGTCGCGTCTAGCTCGCCCCGGACCAACACACTGAGCTCACGATGATTTCACGATGATCTCGCGCATACGCGGAACGCTCGAAGCCAAGGACCTGGATCGCGTGGAGATTGCGACGCCAGGCGGCGTCGCCTACATGCTGCAGATCCCCCTCTCGGTGTATGAAACACTTCCGTCAGTCGGCGAGCCGGTCTCGCTCTACACGTCGCTGATCGTCAAGGAAGATGGGTGGCAGCTGTTTGGATTCGCGTCGCAGCTGGAACGGCGCCTGTTCGATCTGGTGCGTACTGCGAACGGTGTCGGACCCGCACTCGCACTCAGTCTCCTTTCATCGCTCACGGCGGCCCGGCTCGTTCGAGCCATCGTCGAGAAGGATACTGCGACTCTGCAGAGCGTCCCGCGAGTTGGAAAGAAGAAAGCCGAGCAGATGATCCTCGATCTCGCCATCAAGATGCGCGACGTCGACGTCACAGAGACATTCGGCGGCGCGCCCGCTCCCGGCGCTGCTGCGGAAGATGCGATCCGGGCGCTCGTGTCGCTTGGATATTCACTCGCTGACGCGGAGCGCGCCGTCCGCGCGACTCTTGATGCCAGTACCGGTCCGCTTGCTGCTACCGATCTCATTCGTAACGCCCTGGCCCGCATCGCTGCCCGTTAGCGACTCGCGACAAACCATTCATCGCACGACGCGACAGTCGTGACTCGGCAACCCATGACAAAGACAGCACGCCGGACGAGTACTTTCAACGAGTCGGTTATCCGGGAGATGACGCGGATTGCGCACCGCACCGGCGCGGTGAATCTCGCGCAGGGTTTCCCCGATTTCCCGATGCCGGCGCCCATGAAGGAGGCAGCGTGCGCAGCGATCCTGGGTGACATCAATCAGTACGCGATAACATGGGGTGCACCAGCGCTACGCATCGCGATCGCGGAGAAGTATCGCCGCTGGTACGACATGCCGGTCGACCCGGATACGGAGATAACGGTCACGTGCGGCGCGACCGAAGCGATGGCGGCGACATTCATGGCGCTCATCGATCCGGGCGACGAGGTGATCATACTCGAGCCGTTCTATGAGAACTATGGGCCCGACGCAGAGCTCGCCGGCGCGAAGCCGATCTTCGTTCCGTTGATCGCGCCGAACTGGGATCTGGACATCGAGCGCCTCGCCGCATCGATCACGGCACGCACGCGTGCGATCGTTCTCAACACGCCACACAATCCCACTGGCAAGGTATTCTCGCGCGCCGAGATCTCGGCTGTCGCGGAGCTGGCGCAGCGACACAACCTGCTCGTCTTCACCGATGAGATTTACGAGCACCTCGTGTACGCGGGCCACCATCATCCGATCGCGACCTGGCCCGGAATGCGCGAGCGCACGGTCACGATATCGGGGCTTTCCAAGACATTTTCGTGCACCGGCTGGCGTCTCGGCTACGCGATCGCGCCGCGCGAGCTGACGAATGCGATACGCAAGGTTCACGACTTCCTCACCGTCGGTGCGTCCGCACCATTGCAGGCCGCCGGCGCGGTTGGAATGGCCTTCGACGCGGATTACTACAACCATCTTCAACTCGCATACAAGCAACGCCGCGACGTGATGATGACCGCACTGGTGAAGGCGGGCTTCTCGTGCGGCGTTCCCGACGGCGCGTATTACGTGCTGGCCGACTTCAGCGCGATCGATCCCGGCCGGAACGATCGCGACTTCGCCGTCTGGCTGGCCGAGACGATCGGCGTCGCGACAGTACCGGGAACGAGCTTCTATGGCGATCCAGGTCGCGGAACCTCGTCCGTCCGTTTTGCGTTCTGCAAGACCTTCGAGACACTCGGTCGCGCGGCCGAACGACTCGACCAGCTCAGCCGGTGAGCCGTGCGACGGCTGCGGTGGCGGAATTAGTTGACTGAGTCAACCTTGTTTTCGGTGTATCTTCGGGATATGTTTGAACGATGCCGGAAGTAGCTTTGGACACCCAATCCATGTCCCGCGCCGAGATCACCACACCGGAAGTCATCGCCGACGAATCTGTCGTCGAGCTTTCGCTCAGACCGCAGAAACTGGCAGAGTTCATCGGCCAGCCCAAGGTCAAGGACTCGCTCCGCATCTACATCGATGCGGCGCTCGCGCGGCGCGAGCCGCTGGACCACACGCTCTTCTTCGGCCCGCCGGGACTTGGCAAGACCACGCTTGCGGAGCTGATAGCGCGCGAGCTGGGCGTGAACATCCACTCGACGTCGGGGCCGGCGCTGGAAAAACCGGGAGATCTCGTCGGAACTCTGACCAACATGCGCGCCGGCGATATCCTCTTCATCGACGAGATTCATCGTCTGCGTCCCGTGATCGAGGAGTTCCTCTATCCCGCGATGGAGGATTACAAGATCGACATCAGATTGTCCGAAGGCCCCAAGGCACAGACGATCACGATGGCGATCGAGCGATTCACGCTCATCGGTGCGACGACGCGGCTCGGCATGCTCACAGCACCGCTGCGCGCGCGCTTCGGGATCGAGCAGCGACTCAACTACTATCCGGTGGAGGCGCTAGAGCTGATCGTCCGCCGCACTGCAGAAGTGCTGAAGACGGAGATCGACGTCCACGGCACGCATGAAATTGCGCGTCGTTCACGCGGCACACCGCGCGTCGCGAACCGGCTGCTGCGCAGGGTGCGCGACTACGCCCAGGTGCGCGCCGATGGAATCATCACGTTGCCAGTGGCTGACGAAGCGCTGCAGATGCTCGACGTCGATCAGTTCGGACTGGACGACATGGATTCGCGCATTCTCAAGACCATCATCGAGAAGTTCGAGGGCGGTCCGGTAGGAATAACGACCATCGCTGCAGCAGTCGGCGAGGATGCTGGAACGCTCGAGGAAGTATACGAGCCGTTCCTCGTGCAGAACGGATTTCTCCAGCGCACTCCACGTGGACGAGTCGCAACGCCGCAGGCGTACCGTCACTTCGGATACACGCCACCAGCGCAAGCACAGCAAACCAGTTTGCTCTGATGTTGACCATGTACGCAAAGAAGCTCCGAGGAATTCCGCGGAGCTTCTTTTCTCGCGGGGTTGCCGCCGCTACGGATCCATGCCAATGATCCTGCGAATACAAGGTCGTCTGATAACCCAGTCAATCAGCCAGCCCGTGCCAGGGACGAGACTCGAACTCGCACCGCCGCAGCAGGGTTATCATTATCCTGCATAAGCCTCCCATGCACGGAACCAGAACCTCCGACTACGACTTCCAGCTCCCACCTGAGCTGATTGCGCAATCGCCGCCACCCGTGCGCGGCGAGAGCCGGCTCATGGTCGTCGATCGCGCAACGCAAACGATTGCGCATCGTCGCTTCGCGGACATCGTGGAATACATTCCCGACGGTGATGTGCTCGTTCGCAACACCACGCGCGTCATGCGCGCTCGTCTGCTCGGCACACGCGATTCCGGAGCGCCCGCCGAGATACTGCTGCTCAAGTCACTCGGCGACTCACGCTATGAAGCGATGGTGCGACCCGGCGGAAAGGTGAAACCCGGACGCATGATTCACATCGGCGATCAACTCGACGTTCGCATTCTCGAAACGACGGAACGACGCACGCGCATTGTCGAGCTCGTCACGCCGCTCAACGACTCGGATTCGATCGAGCGCTACGGACACATCCCGCTTCCGCCATACATCACGCGCGCCGACGCTCCGCCGGATGCGGAACGATACCAGACGGTTTACGCCGCCGAGACCGGATCGGCCGCTGCTCCAACTGCAGGATTGCATTTCACGCCTGAGATACTGAGCGCGCTGCGCGCGCACGGAGTCGAAATCGCAGATGTGATTCTCCACGTCGGCGCGGGCACGTTCAAGCCGGTCGAAGTCGACGATCCCGCGCAACACGTGATGCACGAGGAGTGGTACGAGGTACCGGCACTTGCCTCCCAACAGATCGCCAGTGCCCGCTCGCGCGGCGCGAAGACGTGGGCCGTGGGCACGACGTCCGTGCGCACGCTCGAGAGCGCCGCAACCGCGGATGGAGTCGTCGCATCCGGCAGCAATGAGACCAGCATCTTCATCCGCCCGCCGTACGCGTTCCGCGCGGTCGATCATCTGCTGACTAACTTCCACCTGCCACACTCGACGCTGATCATGCTGGTAGCGGCCTTCGCCGGCTTCGACCTGACCATGCGTGCGTACGCGACCGCGGTCGAGGAGCGCTACCGCTTCTTCTCCTACGGCGACGCAATGCTCATTCTCTGATCCCGATGCCGTTCAGCTTCAACGTCTTGCAATCCCAGGGTGGAGCGCGCGCGGGTGTGTTCGCGACGCCGCACGGCGACGTTCCGACTCCGGCATTCATGCCTGTCGGTACGCTCGCGACAGTGAAGGCGCTCGACCCCGACGACCTGCACCGCGCCGGCGCATCGATGGTGCTCTCCAATGCGTACCACCTGCACCTCCGGCCCGGCGACGAGCTGATTCGCGACATGGGAGGGCTGCACAGATTCATGGGATGGAATGGCCCCCTGCTCACCGATTCGGGCGGGTTCCAGGTGTTCTCGCTCGAAACGCTCAGAACCATCAACGAGGAGGGCGTCGAATTTCGGAGCCACATCAACGGCGACGCGAAATTCTTCACCCCCGAAACCGTGATTGGCATCGAGCGCAACATCGGCGCTGACGTGATGATGCAATTCGATCATGTCATTCCCGGGCAGTCGAGCGAGGCCGTGGCGCGCGACGCGATGGAGCGCAGCGCGCGCTGGCTGGCGCGCTGTCTCGCAGAGTTCGAAGCTGGCGCGGCAAGTGCCCCGTTCGAGCAGACTCTCTTTCCGATCGTGCAGGGCGGAATCCACCCACACCTGCGCAGCGAGTCCGTCCAGCGAATCACGGAGCTCTCGCACTGGACCGGATTCGGAATCGGTGGCCTGTCCGTCGGCGAGGCCAAACCCGACATGTATGCGATGCTCGAGGTCGCCGACGAGGCGATCCCGCGCGACCGGCCACGCTATCTCATGGGGGTTGGATTCCCCGAGGACCTAATCGAAGGCGTCCGGCGCGGGGTCGATCTGTTCGACTGCGTCGCCCCTACACGAATGGGACGCACCGGAGCCGTCTTCACCCACGACGGACGGCTCAATGTGAAACGCGCCGAGCTGCGTGCCGATCCGGGGCCGCTCGATCCGGACTGCGACTGTCCCGCCTGCACCCGATTCAGCCGCGCATATCTGAGGCATCTGTTCGTCAGCGGGGAGATACTCGGCCTCCGCCTCCTGTCGCTTCACAATGTACATTTCCTGATTCGACTCATGCGTGCCGCCCGGGAACACATCGCAAGCGGAACGTTCGATGAGTGGAGCGCCGACTGGCTCGTGCGCTACTTCGCGACACCCGAAATCACACGATGAACAATCCGCTAGTAGGCACCATCCTGATGTATGGCGCGATCGGCGCCATCTTCTATTTCGTCCTTCTTCGCCCGCAGCAGAAGCAGAAGAAGGAGCACGATACCATGCTCCGGAGTCTTCGCCGCGGAGACGAGATAGTCACGGCCGGAGGCGTCGTGGGCGAGGTGACGTACATCGCGCAGCAGACCAAGGACGGCAATCCGGTCATCTCGCTGGACGACCGCGTCACGATAAAGTCCGGCGACACGCGCCTGATCGTGGAGCGCGGTCGCATAGCCAAGATCATGCGCAAGAATTCCGCGGGCGCCGAGGAGTAACGAGCTGTGGCTGTACTCGACATTCGCGTTCTTGGAGACCCGATCCTGCGTGAGCGCACCGAAGCTCTTCGAGCTGTTACCGACGAGGTTCGTGCGCTCGTAGCCGACATGTTCGAAACGATGCGCGCCGCAGAGGGGATTGGTCTCGCCGCGCCGCAGGTCGGCCGCAAGGAGCGTGTCTTCGTGATGGATGTAGATGACGAGCCGATGGCGATGGTGAATCCCGAGATCATCGAGCGCCAAGGCTCCGAGCGCGCGGAAGAGGGCTGCCTTTCCATCCCGGAGATTTTCGGCGATGTGGATCGCGCAACGCGGATAATCGTGCGAGCGCTCGACGCCGAGGGCAAGCAGTTCGAGGTCGAGCTTACCGATCTCGCCGCCCGATGCGTGCAACACGAGCTGGACCACCTCGACGGCAAGCTCTTCATCGACTACATGAGCCTGATCAAGCGCAAGTTCACGGCGCGGAAGTGGGAGAAGGAAGCGGTCAATTATCCGGGTTTCATTCGCAAGCTAGAGCCCGGGAAGGCGCATTCACGCAAGTCCCGCTCGCGCAAATCGACGGATCCTGCCGCGCCACCCTTCGAGCCGGAGCTCTGACCTTTCCATGCGCGTAATGTTCTGGGGCACACCCGATTTCGCCGCACCAGCGCTGCGCGCGCTCGTCGGCGAGGGGTTCGAGGTCTGCGCCGTCGTTACTCGTCCGGACAGGCCCGTGGGGCGCAATCGCGTGCTCACGCAGCCCGCGGTCAAGCAGATCGCAATCGAGGAGTCGCTCCCCGTCTTCCAACCCGAGTCGCCGCGGGACGAAGACTTCCGCGAGCTCGTCGAGGCGGTCGCGCCGGATCTTTCCGTCGTCGTCGCCTATGGCCACATCCTGCCGCGCGCCATAATCGACGCGCCCACACACGGCACACTCAACATTCACGCGTCGCTGCTGCCAGCCCTCCGTGGCGCATCTCCAATTCAGGGCGCGATCCGGGAGGGGCTGACCGAAACTGGTGTCACCATCATGCGGATGGTACCCGCCCTCGATGCCGGCCCGATCATTCTCCAGTCGCGCACGCCGATAGCCGATGACGAGACCTACGGAGAGCTCCAGGGCCGCCTGTCCGAGCTCGGCGCGCTCGCTCTGATCGAGGCGCTCACACTGATCGAGCTGGGCCACGTAACCGAGCATGCTCAGGACGATTCACTGGCGACCTACGCGGCCAAAGTGGATCGAGACACTACTCGCATCGACTGGTCGCTCAGCGAGCATCAGGTTGCCAACGTGATACGCGCCTACGACCCCAAGCCGGGCGCCTGGACGACCCACCGCGGGGCCGATCTCAAGCTTTTCGGGGCAAGACGCATTTTCGACATGTCCGGGTCTCCTGGGGAGGTACTCGCCGCCGATGAGGATGGCCTCGTCGTTGCATGTGGCGACGGCGCTGTCCGACTCTGCGATGTGCAGCCAGCCGGCAAGCGACGCATGCAGGCGATCGACTGGCATCGCGGCCGTGGTATCTCCATAGGCGATTCGCTCGGCTAATCACCCGCGCGTCCTGGCGTACGCGGCCCGGACGCGAGGCGGGCCGCCAGTTTTTGAAATGTGTCGCGCCGGCTCAACGGGTGTTGGACGCAAGCGGCAGTGAACCGATCTGGCAGCGCGCCTGAAAACGGTCAAAACGGGCATGTGTCGTCGTCCGGGTTGGCTCGAATCTCAGCCGAAAACCAGCTTCCCCCGCTTCACGACGCCATCTGCCCGCCTGTAGATCACTGGGAAATCGGGCCCTACGCCCGGGAAACAGGCTCGCTTGCGCGCTCTGCCGCAGCGGGCGATCCAAAGTCGGACAAGAGTGGATATTTTCGCCGCATGAACGAATGTTCACTATATATTCGCCCCGGCACGACACTCGCTTAAACTCTCACAAATTTGAGAAACGATTCGCAGATGTCAGTTATTGTTGAGAATCGGACTAATCTGCGCAATCGTGAGTCGACAACTTTCGTAACCTCGGATCAAGTGACACGCCTTAGATCGTGCACTTCGCGGGGGGCAGTTGGCATCTACGGCATCCGCTCCTTTGAAGAGGCCGTTCTTGGCAGCGCCCTGCGCGACGTTCCTTTTGCCAGTGTAAATAATGAGCACGAATCCCGGAATCATCGGGGACGGGCAGCTACCGGGGCACTCCCGAGACCGTCCGACGATGCAAAGCCACAAACCTGTCGCCGTCAACTACCGGGACGTTGAAAGCGTGAGCTCTGAGATCAGGGAAACCTCCTCTGGCAGCGCCATGCGCAGCTCGTCGATCACTCCGACGCGGATCATTGCCGCCGAGGTCTGCGCGGATGTTCGGGCTGGGCAGCTGCTGGATCCGTCGTTCGAACGGCACACCACGCAGATCGATTCTCGCGACCGGAGATGGACGCAGGAACTGCTCTACGGGATGATGCGCAAGCGTGCCTTCCTCGACGCTGTCCTCTCCGACCGTGTCCGCGGAGGGCTCGTCCGCCTCGATCCGGACCTCATCGACCTGCTCAGGCTCGGCGCGTATCAGCTGCTCTGCATGGGGTCGGTCCCCGCCTACGCTGCGATCGCCCAGACAGTCGAGCTCACCAAGACGCGCCACGGAATTGGCGCCAGCAAGCTCGCGAACGCGGTTCTGCGGCGAACTGACCGGGAGCGCGCCAACCTGGGCGTGGCGACGCCGCCAGATCCTATCGATGCACTCGCGCTCGCCAATTCGCACCCTCGCTGGCTCGTCGCCCGGTGGGTGGCACGGTGGGGCGCCGAGGAGACGGCAGCACTGCTGGCCGCAAACAACACCGAGGCGCCGGTAGTTCTTCGGCCGTACAATACGACGCGCGCCGAGCTGGCCGACATGCTCACGGCGGCGGGAGTACCGACGCACGGAGCCCCCCTTGTCGCCGACTCCATCGAGTTGGGGCACGGTGTTTCGCTTACCGAGCTCGAGGCGTTCACGCGCGGGCTGTTCTTCGTGCAGGATCCGGCCGCGACGCTGGTCGTCCAGTACGCCGGCATCGCACCGGGATCCCGGGTCGCGGACCTGTGCGCGGCGCCTGGCGGCAAGACCTTCGAGATGGCCCGCGATGCTGAAGTAGTGTTTGCGGCCGATCGGTCGGCCGCGCGCATGCAGCGCGTGATTGCGACGGCGCTTCGGCTCAATGCGAAGAACGTCGTGCCGCTGGTCGACGACGCTCGGCATCCCGCCTTGCGCAACATGGATGCTGTCCTGGTCGATGTGCCCTGCACCGGCACGGGCACCTTCCGGCGCCATCCGGACGCTCGCTGGCGCCTCAAGGCCTCGGACCTCGCTGTGATGCCTGCGATCCAGCGATCCATCATCCGGGCCGCCGCCGAAGCGGTGAAGCCGGGCGGGCTGCTCATCTACAGCACGTGCTCGTTGGAACCCGAGGAGAACGACACCCAGGTGGAAACATTCCTCGACGAACACCCCGAATTCACGCTGGAGCCGCCGCCTGATGGCGTGGTACCTGCTTCCACCCTGGATGCGGGACGCCTTCGCGTCCTACCGCACAGGCATGGAACCGACGGCGCCTTCGCCGCAAGACTTCGGAGATCTGAATAGGTGAATTTTCGCGCGCTCCTGCGGCGTGCGTTTCCTTACATAGTGATCGGCATCGGCGGCTTCGCGCTTGCTTACGTCGTGATCTTGATCTTCGTCCTTCCCACGAAGATCGTTCCATCAGCGCCGCAGCCTTCCGCTCCCGCGTCGTCGCCGGCATTCCAGCCCATCGATACGGCAGTCACGCAGCCACCACCCATGCCGGCCGAGCCTCCGCCGGTCAACGCTCGAATCATTCAGGCGCCACGGGACACGACGCCCATCATCACCCCCGATCTCGTGGGCATGGCGCTCCCGGACGCGCGCGGCGTCCTGAACAACCTGCGGCTCAGAACCGTGGTCACCCGCGATACCAGCTCGTTTCAGCCTCCGAATACCGTGATCCGGCAGGATCCAGCCGCAAATTCACCCATCACGGCGGGTGAATCCGTCACTCTTACTGTGTCGTACTTTCCTCCGGACAGCACCTCCAATACAATCCGGGTACCGCGAACGCCCGCGCCACCGATTATCCGGCCAGCCGCAGATTCGCTCCACTAGCTGGACACGACCCATCCAAAGCACGTCATGACAGTGAAACCAATTCGCATTGCCCCCTCGATACTGAGCGCGGACTTCGCATGCCTTCGCGACGAGATCGACATGTGCAGGCAGGGCGGCGCCGACTGGATTCACGTCGATGTGATGGATGGGCAGTTCGTCCCGAATCTGACATTCGGTACCAAGGTCATCGACGCGGTGAGACGTTGCACGGATCTGCCCATCGACGTTCATCTGATGGTGATCCATCCTGAATCGTACTTCGAGGATTTCGCACGCGCGGGAGCAACGGGACTGACGATCCACGCCGAGGCCACCGTGCATCTCCAGCGTCACCTGTCCCATATCAGATCGCTCGGCTGTAGAGCGGGAGTCGCGATCAATCCCGCGACGTCGCTGGACTCAGTGCGTGAAGTGACTGACGACATCGATCTCCTGCTCGTGATGACGGTCAATCCAGGATTCGGAGGACAGGCGTTCATTCCTGCGTCGATCGACAAGATCCGTCGCGCGCGGCGGCTGCTCGACGAGTCACGCTCCGATGCGGATCTGGAAGTCGACGGCGGTGTGGCGCGCGACACGATTCTGCAATGCCGTCGTGCCGGCGCCGACACGTTTGTCGCTGGCAATGCGATCTTCTCGGCGGCCAGACCATCTGCAGAAATTGGCGAGCTGAGAGCCGCCGCGACGGAGCTGGCATGACTGGCCGCGGACAGCTGGGCGTCGTTGCAATAGTGCTTGTTGCGGTGGCCGCGATCGGATTCGCGGTTACGCGCGCCCTCGGGACCGAGCTCACGCCGCTTGGCGCCGGCACGAGAGCTCCCGACTTTCATGCAGTGACGCTCGACACGCCGCCCAAACCGAAATCTCTCGCCGACTACAAGGGCCAGGTTGTTCTGGTCAATATCTGGGCGACATGGTGCCAACCATGCCGGGTCGAGATGCCGAGCATCGAGCGCCTTTACAAGACGTACGGACCCAAGGGCCTGCGTGTGGTCGCGGTGAGCATCGACGATCCGGGTACCGAGCCAGCCATTCGCGCCTTCGTACGGGACATGGGAATGACATTCGATGTGCTGCACGATCCTGCTGGCAAGATCGAGCACGCATATCAGGTGACCGGTTACCCGGAAACCGTGATCATCGGCAAGGACGGCGTGATTCGCAAGAAAGTTGCGATGGCCATCGACTGGGACACAGAGGGAAACCGCCGTCTCATCGAACACCTGCTTTCAGAATGACACGAGCATGACACTGTCGTGACTCGCATCCTGGGCATCGAGACATCGTGTGATGAAACGTCGGCCGCGATTGTCGATGACGAAAATGGCGTTCCAACGCTTCGCGCACTCGTCATTCTCTCGCAGGACGTGCATCGCGTGTTCGGAGGTGTAGTCCCGGAGATCGCGTCGCGCGCCCATCTCACGGCGATAGTCCCCGTGGTACGCGAGACTGTTGCACAGGCAGCCGCCACTCTCAGCGATCTCGACGCTGTCGCGGTCACGACGGAGCCAGGACTGGTTGGCGCACTCATGGTAGGACTCAACTACGCCAAGGGTCTGTCGCTCGCGCTCGATATTCCGATGATCGCGGTCCATCACATGGAAGGTCATCTCTTCGCGACTTCGCTGGACGATGCAACCGCCGAGCCGCCGTTCACGGCGCTGCTGGTTTCCGGAGGCCATACCCTGTTGCTCGATGTTCCAGCGTGGGGCAGCTACAAGCTACTTGGCTCCACGCGCGACGACGCCGCCGGTGAAGCTTTCGACAAGGTCGCGAAGTTGCTTGGTTTGCCATATCCCGGTGGACGTCACGTAGAGGCCCTTGCTCGCGATGGAGATCCTTCGCGCTTCCGCTTCAGCCGGCCGATGTTGCACAGAAATACGCCGAGCGACGACTCGTCGTATTTTGACGTTTCATTCAGCGGACTCAAGACCGCCGTGCTCAACGCGGTGCGGGGCTCGTCCGACATCGACCGCGATCGAGCCGATATCGCGCGTGGATTTCAGGATGCGCTCATCGAGACACTTGTCGAGAAAACCGCGCGCGCGGCCTCGATGTTTCATCGTGACCGGATAGTGCTCGGCGGCGGCGTCGCCTGCAATCGCACGTTGATCGAGGCGATGCGCGCACGGATGGGCATCCACGTCGAGGTGTTCGCGCCCACTCCGCGACTCGCTACGGACAACGCCGCCATGATCGCCCGGGCGGGACTCTTCCGTTATAATCATGGTGAGCGGGCATCGCTCGACCACGCCGCACGAGCGACCGCACCACTTCCTGGCCAGGAATGACTCACATCTTCGCATCGATCTCACAGAACGCCTTCACCTACAACATCGGCCGATTCGAATTCACCGGATTCGGCATCGCGATGTTGGCAGCGTTCATAATTGCCCAGATCGTCGCACAGCGCGAGATGTGGCGCCGCGGCCACGATCCGGCACCGATCTCGGATCTGGTATTTGCAGCCGTCATAGGCGGAATACTCGGCGGCAAGATCTACTACGCGATACTGATGGGCGACGTCAGCGCGCTCTTCAGCCGGGCCGGCCTGGTGTTCTGGGGCGGCCTCATTGGTGGAATCATCGCCGTGCTGTTCGTCGCGTGGCGCAAGAAGATGAGCCTGCTGCGCGTCGCGGACGTTGGAGGAATTGCCGTCGCCGCCGCCTACTCCATCGGGCGTACCGGCTGCTGGGCGGTCGGAGACGACTACGGAAGGCCGTGGAATGGACCGTGGGCCGTCGCTTTCCCGAATGGCGCGCCGCCAAGTACGGTTGGAAACATGACGCGCATGTTCCACATGCCCTTCCCCGCTGGAATGAATCCGATGCAGGTTGTGTCGGTGCACCCGACGCAACTGTACGAAGTCGTGCTCGCGTTCATCATGTTCCTGATCCTCTGGCGCTTGCGCGACCACGCGCACGCGGAAGGCTGGCTGTTCGGCGTCTATTGCGTGCTGGCAGGAACCGAGCGCTTCTTCATGGAGATCTTTCGCGCCAAGGACGATCGCTTCTTCGGCCCGTTTACAAGTGCGCAGGTGATCGCGGTGCTGTTCGTAATTGCGGGCGTGATCATAATGCAGCTTCGCCGCAACGTCACCGAGCGCGCACCGGGAATCCACGCGCAACCACGCTCCGCGTAACCCACGCGACGCGCAGCCGGCTGCCAGCTGATCAACCGGACTCGAGATCCTGGTCGCAGATCGCGGCCCGCTGTCCGGTCCGGGCCTCGTACGCACGAACAAAATCGGCCAACCGATCGGCCGAGAACATCGCTCGCGGCATCCCGAGCGCGGTGACGGTGCGCTCGATTCCGGCCTGATAGCCCTCGACCTCGACCAGCGCGTCCATCCGCGGATACTGCTCGAACCGGATCACCGTCCGCGCATCGGTCTCCACGTCCAGGATCTCATACTGTACGATTTTTCGGTCAATCTGACCGATTACCCCGAAACCTAGCCGGTTGAGAATTGCCGCCAGCTGGTTCGGATCGGTCACGCCGGTCGTCAACTCGGATCGAACCTTGAAGCCCCCCTCGCGCAATGTCGGGCCTTTCCAGTCGAGGTGTGCGGTAACGCCAAGCCGGCTCACGTAGGTCCGAATCCGCAGGACAAAGTCGCTTGCGGCAAGCATCCCATCCGGAGTGTCATAAATACGGTCGTGCAACGAGCCGTCGAACACGAGCAGCCCGCCTGCATTTTCGATGTTGCGACGTGCAGCACCGACGTCTTCCACGCGCGCCTTGAGCTCGACCTCGCGCGTCGGCTCGCTCATCCGCTCGCTCATCCGATGATCGCCGTCATGACGGCGTCGGTGTCGCTCAGATCCGAGAACACGGCGTACGGCTCGTGCACGCCCAGCTCGTCCATCGAGTAGGCGCCAGTCGCAACGGCAATTGCGCGCGCCCCGAGCGTCCTGCCGCACGAGATGTCGGCGGGTGTATCGCCGATCACTATCACATCGCGGCCTCCGAGCGTGACACCGAACGCATCCTGCATGCGCCGATGCGCGATTGCGGGCAACTCACCCCGTATCTCGTGATCGGACCCGAATGCGTTGATGCGAAACTGTTCGAAGTCCAGACCAACTGCACCGAGCTTGAGCCTCGCGCCTGGCTCCACATTGCCGGTGAGAAGACCAAGAACAGAGTCGTCGCGCGCGTGCACCGCATGAATCAACTCGGCCACGCCCGGATACAGACCAACGTGGCGCTCGGGGTCGCGCAACCGGCTCGGGAGCGTTGCGACGTAGAGAGAAATGACCTGGTCCATGCCCGCATCGATCTCCGCCTCGCTGATTCCGGCATCAAGCATGGATTCGCGCACGATCTGCTTGTCCGTCTTGCCGTCGTAGCGCATGGACGAATCACCCGCGGTCCCAAAGACTGTCGCGAGAGCATGTTCCATCGCGTCGCGACCAGCGCCGCCAGAGTGGAGGATCGTACCGTCTATGTCGAAAAGAACCAGATGTTGCATTATGGAAAATGTAGGGGGGCGCTCACGCACGGGTGAGAAACAATCCGCCGATGATCGAAGCGGTGCCGGCAATCTGCCACACAGTTGGCGCTTCGCCGAGAGCGGCCCAGCCGGTGAGAATCGCGACGATCGGCTGGAGGTTGCTGTACATCGAAGTTCGCGTAGGTCCCAGGACGCGGATTCCCCTGTAGTAAAAGAGATACGCAACGCCAATCGATATCACGCTGCTGTATGCCACGCACCACCAGGCGGTGGCAGATGCATGAGCCGATCCGATGCTGGAAATCGCGAATGGAGTAGCGAACGCCAACGGCAACATTCCGCCGGCCATTGTGAGCGCACTCAACTGCACAGAGTCGACGCGGTGTGTGAGCGGCTGCAATCCGACCGTATACACGGTCCAGCACAACACGCCCATGAACACGATCAGCGCTCCAATCATGGAGCCATGCCGTGACGCACCAGTCGCGCTTCCAAGCATGACGATCGCAACACCTCCAACGGAGAGAGCAATTCCGCCCCACGCTCTCACGCTCACCTTTTCCACGCCTCTGGCCCAGCTGAGCAGGGCGATGAAAGCGGGCGCCGATGCCAGAATGAGCGCAGCACTTCCGACGCGAGTGCGAGACACCCCAAACACGAAGAGAAGCTGATACAGACCGTTGCCGAGCACGCCAAGGCCGAGCAGCCGCAGTACGTCAGATCTGGTCGGCCACTTCTTGCGTTGAAGCAGCACAGCCACCAGTAACATCAACGTGGCGATGAGCACGCGCATCCAGGTGAACGCCAGTGCGCCGAACGCAAGGCCTGCGTATTTGACCACCGCATAATTGACTCCCCATATCGTTGCCATGAGGAGTAGAAGCATGTCGGTGGATCCGAACGATTTTGACCGGTCTGGCATCCTCAAATCTAGTATCTTTAGGACGTGCACATCTCCTTTGCAGTCTTCGCCGATGCGGCCAACTTGTCGCAGGAAGGTAAGCTCAACGTCCTCGGGATCTTCGACGCGTTGCACGTGAGCACATTTCCGTCGATGCATCCGCGTGCTCACTTCGTGGTACGTGTGAAGGGCGGTCCAGCGGATTCCGGTACACATCAGCTGACGTTTCGCTGGGTCAATCCTCGCGACGCGGAGCTGTGGACTTCGAGCGGCGAGCTTGCGGTCGAGGCCGGCCCCACGGCTGCGCTCGAAATGGACCTGCCGATAATCGCGGTAGTCGATCTGCCGCTCGATGCCGCCGGCCAGTATACGATGCGGGTCGAGCTGGATGGCGAGCCTGTGGCTCGCACGAGCGTTTTCGTCAACGGCCCCGCCGCCACGCTACCCTACAGCACCTCGCCAACGCTGGTCTCGTAGCCAGCCGGTCCGATCGGGCGCCAGAGGCCGATACGGACCGATTCCGAACATTCGTTTCGTGAACCTTGACGCCCCGCATGCCGATACTGCAAAGCAGACGAATTCCGCATCCCACTGGCCGGGCGTCGTCCTCGTTGGTGGTGAGTGCGCCGCGGTTCAGTTCGGAACCTGGCCATCGACGGACGGACACGACGGCCGCGCGACCGTTGGCGAGAACTGCCATCGCCGTCGTGTCAACGAGTTCTCCCGCTACAAACGCCAGCCGATGATCGACAAGATTCGCAATACTCTGCATCAGTACGCACATCTGAATCGCGACGTGTTTACAATTTCGGAAGACGCCGATCTGTATGCGTACGGATTGACATCACACGCCACTGTCAACCTCATGCTTGGGCTGGAAGACACCTTCCAGGTCGAGTTTCCGGAGCGCATGTTGCGCCGCCGGACGTTCGAGACAATTGCCAACATTCATGAATCGATCGTAGAGCTCACAGCCGGCCAGCCGACGGCCGCATCCTGAGCGCCGCGATGCCTATCACTGTGATGAGCCGTTCGTTCGGCGCCCTCGAGAAAGCGCAGCGTATCGGGCTGGAGATAGCCGCGCCCGCCGCCGACTCGGTAGATAGAGAAGCACGTTTTCCGTCGGAGTCGTTCGACGCCCTTCGTGCAGAGCGCATGCTCGGGATCTTCATTCCAACGGAATTCGGCGGCGGCGGATGCTCGATCGCGGACGTCTCCGCGATATGCACTGCACTGGGCCAACACTGCTCGGCGACAGCGATGATATTCGCGATGCATCAGATACAGGTTGCGTGCATCGTGCGTCATGCGCGGGAATCCGAATTCTTCGCCAGCTACCTCGCGGAGCTCGCTGACACGCAATCGCTGATCGCCTCGGCGACTTCCGAGATCGGTGTCGGCGGCGATACTCGCTCGTCCGTCTGCGCCATCGAACGCGACAGCGGTTCGTTCTCGATCAAGAAGCAGGCGCCCGTCATCTCCTACGGCGAGTACGCGGATGCGATTCTCGCGACCGCACGCCGCACGCCCGATTCACCGCCAAGCGATCAGGTCCTCGTGCTGCTCAAGCGCGACGAATTCACTCTCGCACGCACGAGCGGCTGGGATACGCTGGGCTTCCGCGGCACATGCAGCCCGGGCTTCATGCTCACGGCCCGCGCTACCGAGGACCACATCCTCGCTGATTCGTTCGCCGACATCTCCAGTCAGACCATGCTGCCGGTGTCGCACATCGTGTGGACATCGCTCTGGCTGGGAATCGCGACTGCTGCCGTTGGACGGGCCCGGGCCTACATCAGGGCCGAGGCGCGCAAGAGTCCCGGCAAGACGCCAGCGGCCAGCGTCCGGCTCGCCGAAGTCGTCAGCAAGCTTCAGGGAATGCGCGCACTGGTGAACGATTCCGTTCGCGACTATGAGGCTACTGGTGGAGAAGCCGACGCTGCATCCGGAATGAACTTCGCCATCCGCATGAACAACCTCAAGCTCAGTTGCTCCACTGCTGTCGTGGACATCGTGAGTCAGTCGATGCTGATCTGCGGAATGTCGGGTTACCGCATCGATTCCAAATTCTCACTCGGCAGACTTCTGCGCGACGCGTATGGTGCGGCGCTCATGATCAACAACGACCGCATTTACGGAGCAAACGCCGCGATGCTTCTGGTATCGAAGGATGATTGATAGCGTTGCCGACCGCGAGACCGCGATCGACGCAGCGCGAAGCGAATATCTCGACGCCTTGCTATCCAACGGTGTGATAACCGACACCGGCGTTCCGGGCGTCTACGGGAAGAGCCGTGACTTCGAGCGCGTACTGGGCGGCTTCGATCGGTTCGTGACTGAATCGGGAGTCGATCAGAATGCCGAGGTGCTGCGGTTTCCACCGGTGATCAACCGGGCGGACTTCGAGCGTAGTGGCTATCTCAAGTCGTTCCCGCATCTCACGGGCAGCATCCACGGCTTTCGTGGTAACGAGCGCGACCATGCGCAGATGCTGCGGATGCTGGAGAGCGGAGAGGAGTGGACCGGGCACTTTCACAGCACCGACCTTATTCTCACGCCGGCAGCGTGCTACCCCGTTTATCCGCTGGCGTCGGGCAAGCTCCCCATGAATGGACGCCTCTTCGACGTGCAGTCGTACTGCTTCCGCTACGAGCCGTCGAGCGATCCCGCCCGCATGCAGGTGTTCAGGATGCACGAGTACGTCCGGATAGGAACTCCGGATAACGTCCGGCGATTTCGCGATTTGTGGCTCGAGCGCAGCAAGGCAATGTTGAAATCGGTTGGGCTGGATGCGAAGGCAGTCGTCGCCAACGATCCGTTCTTCGGACGGGGCGGCGCCATTCTCGCCGCAAGCCAGGTGGAACAGGCCCTCAAGTTCGAGATGGTCGTACCTATCTCGACGCCCGAATCGCTGACCGCGGTCGTCTCCTGCAACTACCATCAGGACCATTTCGGCAAGGCGTTCGACATTGTCACCGCCGACGGCGACGTTGCGCACACGGCATGCGTGGGCTTTGGTCTCGAGCGCATCACGCTGGCTCTCTTCATGGCCCACGGTTTCACTCCGTCGAGTTGGCCTACCGCGGTCCGGACGACGCTCGGTCTGTGAGTGCGACGGTGTTCGGGCTGAACGCCGCTACATATACGCCGCACGAGTTGCACCGTAGCGAGCGAGTATGGCTCGAGACGAATTGCTATGTCGATCTCTGGATCGAGCTGCTGCATACGATGCGGCTCGATCCAGTGGCATGCATGGCGTTCACACTCGCGATGGATTTCGAGGGCGACCAGTGGACGTTCTTCAAGCAACCCGCCGGCGACCTTTACAATCTGTATGGCGTGGATGTCCAGGAGCTGACGATATGGCGCCCTGTGATCGACCATGTGGCTGAACAGGTGAAGAACGGGCGCGTGCCGCTGGTGGAAGTTGATTCGTTTTATCTTCCCGATACGACCGGCGTGGCGTATGGAGTCGAGCACACCAAGACCACGATCGGTGTTGAGACAATCGATGTCCGCGAGCGGCGCATGGGCTACTTCCACAACGCCGGCTATTTCGAGCTTTCGGGTGCCGATCTCGAGGGAATCTTTCGCGACGATACGGTGTCGCTCGCCCCGTACACAGAGATCGCGAAGTTCGACCGCCTCGTGCACCGCAGCGATGGCGAGCTGGCCGCGATGGCCCGCGAGCTCACGCGATACTACCTTGGACGGATTCCCTGCACGAACCCGGTCACGAAATATCGCGCCCGCTTCGCGGATGACATGACGTGGCTTGGCGGCGAGGAAATGGCCGTCTTCTACAAGTACGCGTTCGCGACCCTGAGACAGTTTGGCGCTTGCGCGGAGATGGCATCGACCTTCCTGACATGGCTTTCGAAGCACGGCGACGAGCTGACGGCGGCTGCTGATGAATTCGCGAGCATCGCGTCGGGGGCCAAGGCGATCCAGTTCAAGATCGCGCGCATGATGGCGACCAGGAAACCAGCTGACGTCACACTGTTGCTGGACCAGATGGAAGCAAGCTGGGATCGCGCGATATCGGATCTGGTGACCCGATATGCGGCCTGAACGGAGCGCGCTCGAAGGCGGGCGGCAAGCATCGACGTCAGCTGCTCTGACAGGGATCGAGCTCACCGAGTGGCAGATGGCGCGCACCGATACAGGCTCCGTCACGCATCCCGATCAGTTGCCCGTGGCCGACGAATGCTGGACTGCGGCTTCCGCGCCCGGCACTGTCGCAGGGGCACTTCGCGCCGCCGGCAAGTGGGACTGGGCAGCCCCCCTTACAATCGACGACCACGACTGGTGGTATCGGTGTCAGTTTCGCTGCGACGCTGCGGGCGGTGCTTCGCTCGACTTCGGCGGCCTTGCTTCGCTAGCGGACGTCTGGCTCAACGGCACGCATATCCTGTCGAGCGACAACATGTTCGTCGCGCATCACATCGAAGCGGGGAACGCGTTCAAACACGACAACGAGCTGATCATCCGCTTCGCTTCGTTGACGTCTGCGCTCGCAGTGCGGCGAGCGCGCCCGAGGTGGCGCACTCGCCTCGTCGACAATCAGAATCTGCGCTGGATCCGCACCACGCTGCTCGGCAGAATTCCGGGCTGGTCGTCGGCACCGCAAACCGTAGGACCATGGAAGAGCGTCACCCTGCGGCCCGGATCCGCAACACGGATAGTGTCCAAGCGGGTGACATCGCGACTGGATAACGGCGACGGCGTCGTTTCGGTCGCAGTACGCGTACGCGCGGCACCGGGCACGAACATCACTGCGGCAAACGTGATAGTCGGTTCCATCGAGCGACCAGCCATCGTTCGATGGACCGACAACGATTTCGTCGCCCACGCGACGATCCGCATCACCGACGCTGCGATCTGGTGGCCGCACACGCATGGCGATCAACCACTGTACGACGCGGCGATCCGCGTCATCGCGGACAATTCGGAGATCCATCTTCCACTGGGACGCGTCGCGTTCAGAACGGTCCGTCTCGACACCGACGACGGTGACTTCGGGCTGCACATCAACAACGAGCGCGTATTCTGGCGAGGAGCTTGCTGGAGCCCGCCCGACTCGTTGCGCCTGCATTGCAGCAGTGCGGAATATCGGCGAACGCTGGAGCTTGCGCGTGACGCCGGCATGAACATGATCCGCGTCGGCGGGACCATGGTCTACGAGCACGACGCCTTCTACGAACTCTGTGATGAGCTCGGCATCGCCGTGTGGCAGGACTTCATGTTCGCCAACATGGACTATCCGGTCGACGATGCCGCGTTCGCTGCCAGCGTCGAACGCGAAGCCAGCCAGCTGCTCCAGCGCATTGGTGGTCACCCGTCGCTCGTACTCGTGTGCGGCAACAGCGAGGTGGAGCAGCAGGCGGCGATGATGGGCCGTCCATCGACGGATTGGCGCAGCAGATTGTTCTCGGAGAAGCTGCCCGATCTCGTCGCCGAGCACGCTGGCGTGGTGCCATACTGGCCGTCGTCGCCGAGTGGTGGCGCACTTCCCTTTCACGTAAATGCAGGCGACGGACACTATTTCGGATGCGGGCCATATCTCCGGCCGTTCTCCGACATACGCGCCAGCGAGGTGCGGTTCGCATCGGAGACGCTGGCGCTTTCGAACGTTCCGGAGCCATCGTTCGTCGATCGGATGTCGTGCGGCGCGAATGGCGCCGGTCATCATCCGGAATGGAAGCGTGGAGTTCCGCGTGACAATGGGTCGGGCTGGGATTTCGAGGATGTCCGCGATCATTACGTGAGGGAAATCTTCAACGTCGATCCGGTCGCTGTGCGTTACTCCGATCCCGAACGATATCTGGCGCTTGGCCGCGTTGCTGGCGGAGAACTGATAACGCGCACCGTCGCGGAGTGGCGGAGAGCGGAATCTCCATGCTCGGGTGCACTCGTATGGTTGTATCGGGATCTCCATCCCGGCGCCGGATGGGGAGTGCTCGATCATGACGGAGCGCCGAAGGCTGCGTACTACTATCTCGCTCGCGCCTATCGTCCCGTCACTGTCGTGATGTCGGACGAGGGATTGAATGGAATTGCGATCCACGCGATCAACGACGGTCCGGCACCGATCACGCCGGAGCTTCGGCTGTCGCTGTTCCGCGGCTCAGTCTCCGTTGGCGAGACATCCGTACATGTGAGGATACCGGAACGCTCGACGGTGAACATCAGTGCTGACGAGCTGCTCGGGTCATTCACGGATGTGAGCTACGCGTACAGATTCGGCCGCCCGAATCACGACGCGGTGGTTGCAACGCTCACCGATCCGGAAACGGGAATGCTGCTGGCACAATCGTTTCACTTCCCACTCGGCGTTGGTGCACCGCGGCCGACAGCGACCCTGAATGTAACGGCCGACCGTATCGGAGACGGATGCTACTCACTCACGATACGCGCTGACGAGCTGGCGCTCGCAGTGGCAATCGAAGCGATCGGTTGGCTACCGAGCGATAATTACTTCCATATCGCGCCTGGTAGCGAGCGAACCATCCTGCTGACGACTTCTGGAGACGGAGCGAAACTTTCCGGTCATGTGACCGCGCTCAACGCATCGACACCGCTGGGATTTCACGCGCCCTGATTCGATCGTCGGCTCTCTTTGCGCAGCCTACAGCACGCGGCGCGCAAATCTGAAAGTTTCACGCAGACCCAGTGCCACGCTATCCTCCGCGTCGAGCGCATTGATACCAAAGCCGCCATTGGCGAGCGAACAGTGGGCGCAGTCGGCGCCGCCCAGCGACAGGGCGACGTGCGTCGGCCGTCCATCGCCCCGATCGGAGAAGAACAGCAGATCGGCGGGTTCGAGATCGATGATGTCGCCCGTGACTTCGCGACCGCGCTCGGCCTGCATCCACGCATCACGTGGAAGTTGAGTTCCGTGCAGCGCGAACATCGTCTGGATGAAGCCCGAGCAGTCCGCACCCCACGGCGTAACGCCGCCCCACTGGTACGATGCGCCCGCGAACAACTCGCGAGCACGCTGAATGATCAGATCTGCATCGGGAGCGAAGTAGCGTGCGCGTGCGCGATTGTTCATCGCAATGCCCTGCGTGACGACCTCGTCGGCGCCGAGCAATGCGCCCAGCGGAAGCTCGATCTCCGTGGTCGCGGCAGTTCGCACCACGCAACCGATCGACATGCGACGTTCGGCACGCCATGCTGCCTGAAGCGGACCGTCGTCGAACGCAGGTTCACGCATGACGTATCCGCTGTGACACCAGCCCACGTAGTCGTCGGCACCCCGAAGACGGAGCCAGTTGCCATCGGCGTCCAGCACGTCGGCCTGATGGCCGCGCAGCAATTGCGTCACCTGGCCCGACGACACGGCCGGTTCGGACATCAGCGGTGCGATTGGCACTCTCACCGTGACGCGGCCCGCCTGCATGCGGCCGGCGTTGCTGGAGAGTGGCGCCATCAGTGCTCCGGCCAGTCCATTTCCTGGGGTGTCGGCGCCGCGAACGAGGATGTCGAATGACTCGCTGGGGCGGCGGACGGGGAGCTTGCAGCGATAGCGTTGCATCGCTCGCAGCGTACGACGCCCTTGAACACGCACATGATGCAGATGAACGTGCCGCAGTCCTTGCACGGATAGCCTTCGGATGCGCGCTCTTCCTGACCGCAGCTGCGGCAGATCATCGCGTCGCGTTCGCGCAGCTCGCTCATGTGGAACCCGGTGTGCGGTACACCAGCCCGTATTCCTTGATCTTCTTGATCAGCGTCGCGCGCGATATTCCAAGCTCGCGCGCAGCGTGGGTGCGGTTGAGCTTGTGCGCACGAAGCGTGCGATGAATGTGCGCACGCTCGACGTCCATGAGTGTGCGCGGTGTGTGAACGATCCCAGGGGTCTGATCGGCCTGGAGTTCGGCCGCAAGATGCACGCGGCGCAGCACACTCTCGCCACGCGCAACGATTATGGCGCGCTCGATCGCGTTGCGCAGCTCGCGTATGTTGCCGGGCCACGGATACGCGATGAGACATTCGATCACATCGTCGTCGAGCGTGCGCGGCGAATCCGCCAGCTCGGTCGATAGTGTCGTGAAGGTTGCGGTGATCAGCTCGGTGAGATCGTCGCGCGAGCGGGCGCGCAGCGGCGGCAGGTGAACTGGTGCAACACCGAGCCGATAGTACAGATCCTCGCGGAAACGTCCCGCATTGACCTCGCTCACGAGATCCTTGCTCGCAGCAGCGATGACACGCGCCGTTGTCATTTCGCCATTATCCGCCCGGGCGGCGCCCGCCTCCAGCGCGTGCAGCAGGCGCTCCTGCAGATCGGGACCGAGATCGGCGATCTCTTCGATGAGGACCGTGCCGCCGCTCACCACGTCGAGTAGGCCGGGGTTCCGCTCCGACGACTCCGGATCGCCGAGAAGCTCTGCGCCAAGCGTCGTCGGATCCGACGACGCACAGTTGATCTGGACGAACGGCCGGGCCGCGCGCGCGCTCCTCGCATGAATGTACTGGGCCAGCCGTCCCTTCCCCGTTCCCGGCTCGCCGATCAGCAGCGCGGTTGCAGCATCGCTGCGTGCCAGTGCGTCCACCTGTCTCACCAGATCCTGCATGGTGCGCGACGTACCCATCAACGGCAGAACTGCATCGTTGTCGCGCTGCCAGGTGAGGGAAAGAAAGCGGGCCACGAGAGTATCGGAGATGGTCAGGGTTCGCGAAGTGGCTGTGCCACCGGTGTGTTCTACTGACGATTTATTTGACAGTCTGGTACCAGAAGTCGTGCCGCAAGCGGCTCGACTACCGCTGTAAAAGGCGTATTTCCAATCAATTCGCCATCCGCCTGGGCCGGAAGAATGGGGGCTGTCTGTACCATGATACTCTCGCCTTGCATGTAGGTCATCGCTGGATCGGCCCTGAAGTCACGAAACAACAGTTTATAGGTGATCCTCGCAATATCTACCACGGTAACTGGATCGAAGATACACACATCCAGCTTACCGTCATCCCGGCGAATGCCCTCGCCCAACGTTACGAGGCCGTTGAGGAGCACGCCGAAATTCGCCACGAGCACCACGGCGGCCTCTCGGGTCACGGTGCTGCCGTCGACGGTTACCCTGGCAGTGAATCTTCGGCGACGAAGTACGTGGGCGGATCCGGCAACGACATAGGCCATGACGCCGGCGCGGCGCTTCCAGGCCGGCGATGTTCCGGCGATCATGGAGGCATCTATTCCCACGCCAGCGCCGATGACGAACCGAGTGCCGTCGCCCAGGCGTCCAAGATCCACCAGGGCCTCGTCGCCCCGAACGAGTGCTTTGATCGCGCGCCGTACACTCAAGGGGATTCCGAGCGCGCGGGCGAGCAGGTTTCCGGTGCCCCCCGGCAAGACGCCCACAGGCGGTCCGCCAGGCGATAGCGCGCCGATCACCTCGACGGCGGTTCCGTCGCCGCCAAGCGTGAATATCGCGTCGTAGTCGCCGCCCCGCACTGCCAGGAGCTCGGCTGCATGGCCGCGACGTTCGGTCACGATTACATCGCACGCGATCTCCAACTTTGCGAACGTACGAATCGCGGAGGTGATCGAGCGTGCACCGCTACGTGAAGCGGGGTTCGCAATCAACAGTGCGCTGCGAATCCGCGCGCGATCCACGCTGCTCCGCGCGGATCGCATCAGAAACGCCAGGAACGAAGGAAGTCGATGCCGAGCTGCGGCGGCGTTTGCTGAAATGTCTGCAGCGCTCCCGGACGGGAACACAGCAGATCCGTCGTGCCGGGCTCGACGCCTAGCTGCGCTGTATAGCTCTGACTCAGCCGGTACTCGAGGCGAAGTCCCAGATTGCGCTGGAAGCTCGCAGCGCTACGCAGGTTTTCAGCGCAGAATCCGGTGCTGAAGTTGAGAAAGAGGTTGTTGTTCAGCTGCTTGCCAACGAGCGCACGAGTGTTGAGCAGATTGCTGTAGAAAGTCGCGTTGTCGGCGGTGCCAGGGGCCTGTGGTGCAAGAAGCGCCGGCGTCTGAAGCTCGACGACGTCGAACACAGATCTTGGAATCGCGCTGCTGATGATGTTGCCTGCGGAGCGTACGGCCACGTTCGCGAGCTGATTGACGTACTGCGCGGAAGTGTAATCGAGCGCGAACGCTGGCTCGCCGGTAATGAGGTAGCTGAGAAGATCGGACTGTGAGAGCGGCAGGTTATCGGCGCTGGAAAGCGCGAGCGACGGAGCTGAGAGGGTTCCTCCGATGGTCGCGCGGATCCGAATGTCCTGGCCATTGAGGCTCTGCGCCGGCTTGCGCACAGTATTGATCGCGGTGATGTCGAGTGCCGGATCGAGATCCGGCGTCCCGAAGAATCGCAAGGTCCCCTGCTCCACGTCGAACGTGGGCTGGACGAATGGGACGACGTCGAGCCGATAGGTGCCGCGCACGGTGTTGAGCTGGCCGTCCAGCGCAAGTTGTGAGCGTTCGCCGGTCACCGGACTCCTGCCGAGCGTGACGTTGAGCGAGCCGCCCAGCTTGATGTTCGCTTCGGCCGATCTCAGCCAGACGTCATCGCCGATGCTGACGGACACGTTGTCCAGACGCAGATTCTTCGTGAACTCGCTCGGCGCGGTGGGTAGAATCGCGCGATTGCTCGCGACGGTGGTATCTACAACATCAAGCAGTTCCGGATCGTTGAGATCCACGAGGCGTTTGGTGATCAGCTCGGGGATGTACACGGTGCCACGATCGACGCGCACGGCACCGGTTACCCTGGCACCGGAGTACGGACCGGTGAGAGAGATTGGCGAGGTCGTGCTGACATCGAGCGAGGCGAGCCCGCGCCTATCAACTGCGCGGAAGTTCTGCGCCGTCGCCTTGAGCGCGAAGACGGGATTGTCGTACTGCGACAATGCGACGTTTCCAGTGACATCGAGCGTTCCACGACGCTCGCGGGCTGTGGTTGCGGAGAGCTTCTTCAGGAAGACGGTGTCGCCGCTCAGCGCGATGTTCGCGTCGAGGCGATCGAGGCGAACGCCCATCGGCGCAATCGTTGCGGCGCCACTATCGACTACGATGCTGCCGTTTAGATGCGGATGAGCGGTGGTGCCACTGACGTCGACGCGCGCAGTGAGAGCGCCGCGAATGTTGCTGACACCGCTACCGAAGAGCTCGAGCAACGCGAGACTGAGACCGTCCGTGCGCAACGATCCGTGAATCGAATCACCAAGGAAGGCGATGTTGCGGATCGCGACCGATCCGCCCTGCGTGCGTGACAGAATCACGGAATCGACCGTCACGCCGCGCGCGCCGGACTCCAGATGCACCGGCGAGCCGAGCGAGTACGAGTTGACGGAGTCGACGTCCACTCGGGCGGAATCGACGCGGAAGTTCACGGCACCGGAATCGCCGCGCGAGACGTTGCCCGATGCCGAGGCGCGCGCCGAGCCCGTTCCAACGAAATCGGCGCGGAACGCCGCGTCGGAACCGTTGCTGATTCGCAGGCCGACGGTGGCCTGACTCACCGGGACCGGGCCGGCGGAAAGAGTATCAGCCGTCAGTGCCACCACCCCGCTCGGCTTGGCGCCGAGGTCGCGCATCGCATAGCTGGCGTGGAGGCTGCGCACGCGAGCGGGACCAGCGATGACGTCGCGCGCGGCCGCGGTACCCTGTGCCTGCAATGCCGATGGCGCACCGCTCAGCGTGCCCTTCACCGTGACCGCGCCTGACGACACACTGCTGTGATCACCTGCCGCGGGCAGCGATCCATCGCCCAGCAGCCGCCGAACGTCATTCAGCGATGCAAGGTCGACCTGAAAATTGAGCGAGCCCGTGCGATTTGCCGCGGATGCGATGGTTCCGCGCGCGTTCGCAACCGTGCCGCCGGTGGCAAGCATCAGCGTATCGACAGTGATGAGCCCGTCGCCAAACCGCACCTTCGCCGATGACGGCAGCAGTGCGGTATTCGCTACACGCGAGTCGAGCAGCGACGCGGATGCGGACCCTGTAAAGTCAGGCAGCGAATCACCGGTGATGTCGATCGCGTACGTTCCGTTCAACGACGTGTGTGGGAGAGACTCGTTCCCAAGCAGAGTCCGCAGATTCGCATTCGACACGCTTCCGGTACCGTGCGCGCCATAGTTCGGCGGATCGGCATCCACGCGGCCGTCGAAGGCGAGAGTTCCGCCGTCGCCGGAGAGAGAGGTAGTGAAGCGAAGATCCGGACTTTGACCCTGCACGCGAATCGGACCACTCAACGACTCGCGCAGAGGGAGATTGACATAGGACTTGCGCAACGTCTCGAACGCGAGTGGCTGGGCCTGCAGATCGAGATCGTATGTGAGGTACAGATCACCCCAGGTCACGCGTCCGTTGCCTGACACGTGCGATTGCGGACCGTCTCCGTCCTGATGGGTGAGCTGCGCGTTGCTGAAACGAACGTCGAGCCAGCTCGAGTCGAGCACGGCAGTCCCCGAGACGGTGCCGTTCAGACGGGGAAAGTTCTTGTTGAGATACTGCAGGGTTCGCAGGTCGAGCGTCGTGACGTTCACCGCGAAGTCGTGAAATTCGGTGAACGCCGGCGAGAAGATGTTGAGCTCGCCCTTGCCGCTAGCCACGGTGACTGCGCCGGGTACGTGAGCATCCGCGAACCTGAGCTGGGAATCCTCGACATGAAACCGGGCGAGGTTTCCACCCGACGCACGCACCGTTCCAGTGATGTCGCCCTGCCAGTCATACGGGAACGGCTTGCCGTTCAATGTTCGGAGCAGGTCGAAATTGACCGGGGATGCCGTGAGCTGGACGTCACTCACGATCAGCGTGTCCTCGCCCGTCGTAAACGTCATTCGCCCACGCAGCCGGGAGCGCGTCGAGCGTACATCCATGTTGCTGAGCGCAAAATCGGTGAGGTGGAGCTGCTTCGGCTGCGTACGAATGTCCAGGTCCGTACTGCCGGAGCCGGTCCGCGGGAGCGTGGGATAGACCCATGCGATGTCGTTCAGCGACATCGAATCGGCGTGAACGTGAACGTCGTATCGGATAGGAAGGTCGCTTCCCCATACGATCTTTCCCTTCGCCCTTCCGGTCGAAGCCGGAAGGTTGACGCGTGGAAGGTCGAGCCATACGGAATCGCCGAGCTGCCTGACTACTCCGGCTGTGTTGGAGAACAGAAACGGCGGATCAGCCTCGGCTACCTTCAGTCCGGTAAAGCGGAACAGCATTCCGGCGGTATCCGGATTGCTGATGCGCGCTGCAGGAAGGTCGACATCACCAGCAGTCCAACGCCAGGTTCGAGCGTATCCGTCGCCGGTGCGACGAATCTCGTGGTCCTTGCGTGTCAGTTCGAAGTGAATGGCACTATCGAGTGCAGCGTGTTTCAACCACGGAGCGGGGTGCCACGGAAGCGTGAGTATGAAGGTCGCGTTGCGAACCTGCGCCGAGTCCATGACTATGAACGGACTGGGCTGCTTGGGCTGAAATTTGGCCGGTTTCGATTCGCGAAATACCTGCCGGAAATTCCAGTCGCCATTCTCATGCTGGCGTATGTACACAACCGGATGCTCGACGCGGAGGTTGTGGAGTAGCACACGTCGGTCCAACAGGTCGCGAAGGTCGTAACCCACCGACACGCGTCCCGTCGCAATGAAAAGCGAGTCCTGTGTATCACGAATGGCGATGGAGTCGATGGTGACTCCCGTGAAGAACCCGTCGCTGATATGGCCCACGTACAGAGATCCGTGGATCCTTTGCTTGAGCGCTGAGACGACGAGCCGGCGAATCTGTTCGCGGCCACGATCCGTCTGCGTTATGCCGAGCACGGCAAGCACGGCGAGCGAAAACAGCGTGAGCAGCGCAGCCGCGCTGCCAAGAACGATCCGGCCGCGAAGTGTCACGCCCTAGAACGCCTGGCCAATTGCGAGGCCGAACGTGAGACGCTGTCCAAAGGACCTGTTCGTGGGCGGCTTGTAGCCCGCACATACTCCGGGCGCCTGCACCGGCACCGGATGCGCGGGATCAGCGTAATCCGTCGTCACTCTGAGCGTGTTGCCCGGAGCCACACATGGAAGCGCGCCAGCGTCTGCATTGCTCTCGTAATACAGGGGGCCGACAGGCTGCGGATACGGATCGTAGCCGACAACGACACGAACGGGGCCAACAGGAGTCAATGCAGCAACCTGAACTCCAGGCGTGACCTTGATCTGATAACCACCGAACGTGGAGCCAGCACCGCGGTTCCACACATCGCCCGCGTCGACGAAGACGCCGAACTGGAGCACATCGGGCAGCACGGGGCTGCGAAGGCGCAGCTCGAGATTCGCGACGACCAGACTATTGCCACCCACGGGGACCACTCGTTTGGGCTTGGCTGTGCCAAGATAGCGGAAGTAGGTGTTGGTCTGTCCGCCGATATCAGGCACAGTCACGGTGTCGTACGACGGCGCGATGTAGGTGACGGCGCCGAGCTCGTTCTGCGCGAATCCGCGCACGGAGCTTGGACCACCGGCATACAACCGCTCCTGCGGCGGAATGAAGCCGGCGTTCGTCTGGAAATTGCGACCGAAGACGAGGCCGCCTCGAATGTGCATGGCCAGCACGTTGCCGCCGCCGATCGCGATGTATCGCGACGTCTCGGCGAGCAATGTGTTGAACTGCAATCCGGAGTCCGAGAGCACGAGGGGCGACGCGTGTCGTACCTCGAAGCGCGAAAGAGTTCCCGAGCTGGGCGCGATTGGATCGTTTGTCGCGTCGTGCACCACCACTGCGTTCACCACTCCGAGCCGCTGGTTCCGTTGAACGCGGTCACGTTCTTCCGCGGTACACAGGTTGAACACGGCACAGAACAGCGCGGGTTGCGATTCCGTTCGGCCGAAATCCATGGTGTAGCCGAACGTCACCGGAGTGCGTGCCCAGCGCTGATATTGCAGCGATGCGACGCCTCCTATCAATGTCGTTCGCACGTACACCTTGTACTCGCTGACGCGGGACGTGTAAGCAGTGAGCGTCGGCACTGTGCGAAGTCCGAAGAACACCGGCTGGCGCAGTGTGGCACCGAGATAGTAGTTGAGGCGCTCGCTGTACGGGTCCGCTTTCGCTTGCGGGCAGAGGTCTGGCGCGCCGTTGAGCGGGCTGCCGATGCCGATCTTGGAGACGCGCCCCTGAATCGTGAGATGGCGCGCACCGTTCAGGAAATTGTAGTCGTCGAGCTCACCCGTGGCGCGGAAGCAGTCCAGCGTACCGTAGCCGCCGCCGAGCCGCGCGGCGTGCATCGTGTTCTCGGCGAGCGACACGTTCAGGGGTGCAATGGAATCGGGGCCAGCTCGCGAGCCTCCGGCGCTGTCCAGAGCAATCGCGACGTGCGTGTAGGCATCGGTCTGATAGAGAGCGCGCTGCGCGTCGATCAGTGCCTGTTCGCGGTAGAGCGCGCCGGAGTCGATGCCGATCACGCGTCGCACCGTACGATTGGAGATGTGCTGCTTCTTGTTGCGTGCGGGTGTGACCGCTATGGCCACCCCACCAAAGCGTGTGAGCTTTCCCGGGGTGATGGTAAGGGTGTCGAATGCGACGAGCCCACTGTCGGCGGTACCGAAGCTGTTGTGTGCAGTGACGGCGGGATAACCGGCGTTGCGGAGGCGTCGCGTCATGAGGTCGATCGCGGCGTCGATTTTCGTTCGGTCGAAGCGCTGGCCTGGCGCGATGGGGATACCGGCCTTCACGCTGCTCGCGTTCGGCAACGAATCGAGGCCCTTGATGACGAGACTGCGCAGCACGGTTGCGCGCCCTTCATGGATGTTGAACTCGACACGGATGCCGGAGCGTCCGGCGGCGATCCGCCCCGTATCGACCGTCACGGCTGGGAAGCCGCGCCGGCGGTAGAAGAGGATCAAGCGCAGGCGATCGTTTGCGAATTCCTGTTCGTCCAGACATCTGCGCGCGGAGAACGGAAGATCGAGGTAGCGCCGAGCCCACGCGGAGGGCGTAGTTACGATGGCGTTTGCCAGCTCCGCGTCGGTGAAACCGTGATTTCCGATGAAGTCCAGCCCACGCACCTCGGTGTCGCCCGAGTGGCAACCAAGGTCCTGTCCCCTGGCGATAGTTGGCAGAGCCAAGCAGGCGGCCAGAACGGTGGCCGCGGTGATTATCCTCTTGATGATGTCCGCGGTCACAATTGACGCTCTAATGATAGCCCGGTAAGTTCTCGCCTCGCACCCTATAATGTCAACAGTTGCCCATTCGCGAGGGTTTCGCCCGTCGCGCCGTGCCATCCTCGCCGGCCTTGTAGCCCTGTCCGGCGTGGCCGGCCTGTCCGGTCCCGTAGCGTGCAGCGCGCCCGGAGTGCCAGACCGCCGCACGCTGATCGACTCCCGTGACAACTACGATCCAAGGTCTCTCGATCCGGCCCTCTCGACGGACGTCCCGACGGGGCGCGCCGTGTCCTATGTGTTCGACGGGCTCACGCGCTTCACGCCGAAGGCTGCGGTCGTCCCGGATCTGGCAACGTCGTGGGAGCTGGCTTCCGATGGGATAACCTACACGTTCCATCTGCGAAACGGCGTTCGATTTCACGATGGCACGAGCTTCTCCGCCTCCGACGTGAGGCACTCGTGGCAACGGGTGCTCGATCCTGCTACCAAGGGCGGCCGCGGATGGCCACTGTATCCGATCCGCGGCGCGCAGGAGTTTGCCGCTGGAAAGGCGCCGAGCATCTCGGGGCTGAAAGTGGTGGATGACAGCACCATACAGATCACGCTCACCGAGCCGTTCGCAATCTTTCCCAAGATGCTCGCGATGCCCGCAACGGCGATTGTCCCGAAAGTGACTCCGCCCGACTTCGGCGAGCACCCGATCGGCACCGGGCCCTGGAAGTTCGTTGCATGGCACCACGATGACTACCTGCTCTTCGCGCGCAACATGCAGTATCACGATGGTGCCCCGCTCGCGGATTCACTCGAGGCTCGCATCATTCCGGAATTGAGTACTGCCGAGGCGGAGTTCCAGGCCGGCAACGTCGACGTGCTGCAGGTTCCGGCGCAGGAATCACCGTCGTGGGAATCCAACGAAGAAACACGTCCGCTGCTGCAGTCGGCCCCGTCGCTGCGTTTGATCTACGGTGCCATAAATACGACCCGCGGGCCGTTACGCGACGTGAGGGTGCGTCAGGCGATCAATCTCGCGGTCGATCGAGGCATGATTCTGAGACGGCTGATGGGCGGACGCGGCACACTTGCAGCCGGCGTGATTCCGCCATCGCTCGATGGTTTCAATCCATCACTCGCTGCGTATCCGTACGACACTGCGCGTGCGCGTGCGCTACTAAAGGACGCCGGTTATCCCAACGGAATCGACATAGAGCTGTGGACGTCGCAGAGCGAGCAATTCCCGCGCATCGCGCAGACGATCCAGGCATACCTCGCGCAGGTCGGCATCCGCGTAACGATCGTTCAGCGCGACGCCTCGTCGATGCGCGAGGCGGCGCGGAACGGCAAGACCGACATCGCCCTCAAGGACTGGTACGCCGATTATCCGGACGCCGAGAATTTTCTCTATCCCCTGTTGCACAGCAACAACCGCGGCGTTGGCGGCAACGTATCGTTCTTCAGCAACGCTACGTTCGACAGCGTAGTTTCCAGAGCGCGCAGAGAACCGGACGATCAGAAAAGGTTCGCGTTGTATCGCGAGGCGGATTCGCTGGCGCACGAACAGGCACCGATGCTGTTCATGTTCTTCTATACGGAATTGTACGCCGTACAGCCATGGCTCAATGGATTCACCGTGCCGTCGATCTTCACCGGCGAGCGATGGACCACGGCGCACATCGAGCGACCGCCAAAGACGGCACCGAAGTGACGTCATACATCATTCGCCGGCTGCTACTCGCGATACCGACTCTGTTCGGTGTGCTGGTCGTCACCTTTCTGCTGCTGTACATCGCCCCGGGCGACCCGGTGCAGGAGATGGTGGGCGAGCGCGCCGATTCCGCGACGATAGCGAGGCTGCGCAAGGAGCTGCGACTGGACGAGCCGGTTCTCTCGCAGTTCACGCACTACGCCGGCGGTGTTCTCCGCGGCGACCTCGGCACTTCCTACATCACACGCAGGCCGATTCTGAGCGACGTACTCGAGCGCTTCCCGAAGACGCTGCTGCTCGCCGGCACCGCGATGCTGTTCGCTTCGATAACCGGAATCCTCATAGGTGTGTTGAGCGCGCAACACCCGGGTGGCTGGTTCGACCGGATATCACTTGGCGGAGCCTATCTCGGGATTTCGTTCCCCGTGTACTGGGTTGGACTGCTCCTGATACTGCTGTTCGCGGTGACACTGCACTGGCTTCCGCCGTCGGGATACGGCGGAATTCGGCATCTGATTCTTCCGGCGCTCGCACTCGGGACACGCTCCGTCGCATTTCTCGCGCGCGTAACCCGGTCGGCGATGCTCGACGTTCTCAACAGCGACTTCGTGCGCACCGCACGAGCGAAGGGCCTGAGCGAGCGGGCGGTAGTTCTCAAGCACGGACTGCGGAACGCACTCATTCCGGTGATCACCGTACTCGGCCTCGACTTCGGGTACTATCTCACAGGCAGCATACTCACAGAGACGATCTTCAGCTGGCCGGGACTCGGGCGCTACGTCGTCAACGCTATTTCCCGGCGCGACCTTCCCGCGATTCAGGGGAGCGTGCTGTTCCTGAGTGTGATCTTCGTACTCGTAAACCTCCTCACCGACCTCGCGTACGCCAAGGCCGACAAGCGTGTGAACCTATGACCGAACTTCGACAGAACATCTCCAGCGGCGGACCGTGGGAGGATGTGGTTGGCTACTCCCGCGCGGTGCGCACCGGCAATCACGTATTCGTTGCCGGTACGACCGCGGTCGGCACTGACGGAAAGATCGTCGGCGACCGCGACGCATACGCACAGACGGTGCAAGCACTACGCACGATCGAAGCGGCGCTGAAACAGGCAGGCGCAAAGCTGTCCGACGTCGTGCGCACGCGCATGTTCGTAACCGACATCTCGAATTGGGAAGCGATCGGACGCGCGCACGGAGAGTTCTTCCGCGACATCAGACCTGCGGCAACGATGGTGGAAGTGACCCGCCTGATAGATCCGGCGATGCTCGTGGAGATCGAGGCCGACGCAGTGATCGCGGGTTCGTAGCGCACCAAGTCCTGCCGCGATCAAACGAGACCCACTCAAGTCGTGGAGCGTCAGTCGAGATCAAACGCCACGAGCAGGGCGGCGTTCAGCTCAACCACCTTGGGCCGTGCGAGCGAGCCCACGTAGTGAGTCAGAGCGGATTTCGGCACGAGGAGAAGTTGGTCGCAGTTGACGACCGAGTCGTGTTTCAAACCTTCGCTAATCCCGACCGCAACTTCAGTGGACCGCCCATCATCGTTCGTGTTGATCGCAGCGCAAACTACCTTGTCTGCCTTCGAGTCGCAGAGCGTTTGCCGACTCACAACTACGACGCACCGCGCACGCTTCGGATCGTTTCCGGGCGCAGGTGAAACACGGTAAATCTCGCCTCTGGTCAGACTCACTCGGGCCAGGATTGGAGACTCAGGAGGTCGTCCGATTCGCGGTTAGTGATCTCCGCACTCGCGTTGATAGCCTGCAGGTCATGCGCTCGACGCGCCCGTCGCAGCATCGAGCGGAGATAGGCACGCACCGCGCGTTCCACCAGAGCGGAGCGTTGAGCCTTCCCCGCAACTGCGTCTGCGGCACGTATAAGCTCACCCGAAAGGCTCACCGAGGCTTTGGCCTTTTTTTCATGCTCGCCGAGCAAACGCTGCACTGTAGCGGCGGTCTTTGCAGGGAGGATTGAATTCATACTACTAATGGTAGTATATATGTTGCTACCTTTCAAGCTACCATACACCCGGGCCATCTTTAGCCCACGGACAGTTCAGTCGTCCTTCTGCCCGAACACCGCCATGTTCGAGCTATGTCCGGGCGCGACTTTCTTGTCGGGATGGACCCAGTGCACTGCCTGGTTCACCGCCGTCGCGGCTTCGGCGAATCCTGTCGCGATCAGCTTCAGCTTTCCGGGATAGGTGCAGATGTCACCCGCCGCGTAGATGCCGGCGTGGCCCGTTTCCATCTGGCTGTTCACTACTATCTCGTCGTTGACGAGCTCGAGTCCCCAGTCGTTCAGCGCGCCGAGATCGCTCACGAAGCCGAGCATCGGGAGGATCACGTCGCATTCCACACGCTCCAGCTCCTTGGACTTCACATTGCGAAGCGTGACCGAGTCGAAGTATTCGCCGGCCGAGTGGATGTCGTGCAGCTCGTGGAATGTGAAGACCTTGGTGTGACTCGTGTGCACCGACGCGAGCACGTCGGCGACGGTCGCAGCATGGGCGCGAAAGCGGTCGCTGCGGTGAACCAGCGAGATTGCTTCCGCCGTACCGCGCAGCTGCTGCGCCCAGTCGAACGCCGAGTCGCCGCCGCCGATGATGATGACACGCTTGCCCCGGAACTGTTCGAGATCGAGAACGCGATCCTGAATGCCCTTTCCGTACCACGGCTCTGCGACCGCCTGTGGCAGCCGGCGCGGCGAAAACGCTCCGATTCCGGCTGCGAGAACCAGCGATCGGGTCGGAAAACGATCGGTGCTGGTGACCAGGACGAAGTGCCCGTCGTGCTCCTCGAGTCCGGTCACATGTTGATTGAGATGGACCGGCTCGCCGAACTGGGCCGCCTGGCTTTCGAGCGAGCGCACCAGATCCTTTGCCAGCACCTTGGGAAAGCCGGCGACGTCGAAGATGTATTTCTCAGGATAAAGGGCCGTCAGCTGGCCGCCGGCCTGCGATAATGCGTCCACGACCTGCGCGCTCGCGCCGCGCATTCCACAGTAGAACAGGCCAAAAAGTCCGGTTGGTCCGGCGCCTAATATCGTTACGTCTTTGATCTCGTGCTCCATAGTGGCGAAATTTACCCGGATATGACTATGAAGATCTATACGAAAACCGGCGACGCTGGCACGACCGGACTCTTTGGCGGCGGCCGCGTGCCGAAAGACGATTCGCGCGTCGACGCCTATGGCGATGTCGATGAACTGAATGCCGTACTCGGCGCCGCGCGCGCGACTGGCCCGATGCCACGGGTCGACGAAGTGCTGGTTGCGGTGCAGCGCGATCTCTTCGCGATCGGCGCTCTTCTGGCAACGCCGGACATCGAGAAGATGCACGCGCACCTCACGAAGGCGCGCATCGACGATGCTCGCATCGAGGAGCTCGAGCACGCAATCGACGCGTGCGACAACGAGCTGGAGCCGCTCAAGGCATTCATCATTCCGGGCGGGACTCCAAAAGCAGCTGCACTCCACGTGGCGAGGACCGTGTGCCGGCGCGCAGAGCGCAAGGTTGTACATCTGCAACACTCGGTGGAGCTTCCGAAGCTGACGGTGGTCTATCTCAACCGTCTGTCCGATCTGCTCTTTTCGCTTGCCCGCGTCGCTAACAAGCGCGCCGGCGCCGGCGAGGTTACGTGGTAGATAAGGCTACGCGGCCAACGCGAGATCCTGTCTCATTCATAGATGCTGGCGGCTACGAGATAAGCGTGGCCGCCGGGTTGCTGGGCCGCGCTGGAGAAATCGCGGCCGCGGCGGCGCCAGCGCATCGGTACGCGGTGGTCTCCGACAGCAACGTCGCACCCTTGTACGCCTCCCGGCTGGTCGAGCAACTCGGACAGTCGGGCGAATCGGTTCCGTTATGCACGGTTCCTGCCGGCGAGGCGCACAAGAACCGCGAAAGCTGGGCGGCGATAACCGATCAACTGCTGGCCGCGGGGCTTGGCCGCGATTCGGCGATCATCGCCCTGGGTGGCGGAGTCGTTTGCGACCTGGCTGGCTTCGTCGCCGCCACGTTCATGCGCGGGGTGCCGGTGGTCCACATACCGACGACCCTGCTGTCGATGATCGATGCATCGATCGGAGGCAAAACCGGCGTCGATACGCCGCATGGGAAGAATCTGGTCGGCGCCTTTCATCAGCCCAGCGCTGTGATAATAGATCCGGAAGTGCTTGATACACTTCCAGTTAGCGATTTGAGGGCGGGACTGGCGGAAGCGCTCAAGCACGGCGCGATCGCCGACGCGGCCTACTTCGATTTCATCGCCAGCTCGGCGCCTCTCCTACTTGCGGAGGACCCGGGCAAGCGTGACGTTCCTGCGCTCAATCACGTCATCGAGAAGAGCGTCCGGCTCAAGGTTGGGGTGGTCGCCGCTGATGAACGGGAAAATGGAGCTCGCAAAGCCTTGAACTTTGGCCACACTATAGGACACGCGATCGAGCTGCTCAGCGGATTCAGCATGCGACACGGCGAGGCCGTCGGAGTCGGGATGGTGCTGGAAGCCGACGCGGCAGAACGTGCAGGTGTCACCGACGCCGGCACCGCCTCGCGCATCCGTGCGGCGCTCGAGAGTGCGGGACTTCCCATCGTTCGTCCAGCCGGACCGTCGGTGTCCAGCATCCTGGAATCGATGCGTGGCGACAAGAAAAGCCGATCAGGCGAGATCGAGTATGCGGTGCCGACTCGGATAGGAGTGATGGCGGGCGCGGGGGCAGGCTACACCGTCCGTCTGTCGGACGCCGTTGTCGCCGAGGTCCTCGCGTGAAGCGCTGGGAGGTGGGCCAGGCGATAGTTGCCGTTCTCGCCGCGGCGGTCTTCGTCAAGACCGGAATCGCTCGCCTTCCCAATGCCAATCCAGAACCGTTCCGTCACCCGCCGGTGCTGGTGTATGCTCCCCGGATGCTGCCGCCGCTGATCGTCCGGGCAGAGCGGATCATGCCCAAGATTCCGAAGCTCAAGAGCATTTTCGCTCGCGCGCCAGTCGGCAAGCCGCTCGAGGTTTCGTTGACGCAGTACTGCCTGCAGGGGACGACTCGCCGCGACCACTGGGTCAGAGAGGGGATCGTTGCGGCGGATCCGCGCATCTTTCCGCTCGCGCACTACGTCGAGCTTTTCCTAGGCAAGCACTACCTCGGCCGCTTTCTCGTGGATGACACAGGTGGGAAGGTCAAGGGCAGAACGCTGGACATCTGGAACCCGTCTTGCTCTGAAGCGAGGAGGTTCGGTCGCCAACGCGGGACCGCCACACTCGTAATGAAACCGGAGAATTGATGTCAGCCTTCACCACGTACCTGATCGGCTTTTTCGTGGTCATCGTAGGTCTCGCCATCGGGGCGTACCTGTTGAACGTGCCTACGACGTGGATCGCTGTCGGCGTGATCGTGCTGGTCGGGTTGGGCATCCTCAAAGCCACAAGCCGCGCACGCCAGAAGGACCCGCCGACGAGCTGAGCGGCGGGTACGCTTCGCAGTTCGGCGCGCGATTAATACCGGTCAGCGCCAGCGTCGCGCCACCTGGGTGACAGATCACATTCCTTTGGCACGAAATATGGCTGTTGACCAAACTGCAAGCGCCCATTAGTCTGACTGCTTCAGCCCATCATTGGAGCGTCTATGCCGGCAGCGGTCGTCGAGAGCAGGCCAAAGGGATTTGCGCGTTCGTCTCCCTCCACAGCCTTCGACCAGTACCTGCACGACATCCAAAAACTTCCCCTGATCACGGACGTCGAGGAAGAACGAAGACTGGCCCGACGAGCGCAGGGTGGCGATGAGCGGGCGGCAGAACGACTGGTGACAGCGAACCTTCGCTTCGTCATCTCCTACGTCAAGAAGTATCAGGGACACGGACTCGATCTCAGCGAGCTCGTAGCAATCGGAAACGAAGGATTGCTGAAGGCAGTCAGGAAGTTCGATCCGGACCAGGGCGTCAAGTTCATCTCCTACGCCGTATGGTGGGTCCGGCAAGCGGTGCTCAAGGCATTGGCCGAGCAGACGCGATCGGTGAGAATCCCACTCAATCAGAATTCACAGCTCATCAAGCTGTCGCGCGCCGAGACGGTGCTCGCTCAGGTTCTGAAGCGCGATCCGACAGACAACGAGCTTGGCAGGCTGCTGGAGGAGACGCCGGACACCGTTCGTGCGTCGCGCCAGATGTCGGCGACGGAAATCTCGCTGGACGCACCAATCGACCGCAGCGATCGCGAGGCATCGACGCTGGGCGAGCGCTTTGCGGGAGTTGACGGCGGCGAGATCGAAGAGGTGACCGACTTCAAGCTCATGCGCGAGTCGATCGACAGGGCCTTCAAGAAGTATCTCACGCCACGCGAGCGGAAGATTCTCTACCTGTATTACGGGCTTGGCCAGGATTCGGAAGCGATGACGCTCGAGAAGATCGGATCGCTGCTTGGAGTCACGCGGGAGCGGATTCGTCAGATTCGCGAGCGGGCATTCGAGAAGCTGCGCCAGTCTCCGGATGGTGGAGCGCTGTCGGGATTCTGGGGCGCGGCATAGCAATCCGGACAGGTGTGAAAGTGCAACGAGGGCCCGTGGATGGGGCCCTCGCTTTATTTTACCCATTGTGATCCCCGCGTTCGTCAACGATGCTGCCGGCACCGCTTCTGCGGCGAAGCGTGCGCTGGAGGAGACCGGCGGTTTCGAGATTCACGCTGTTCGGCCGGACGAATTGGAGAGCAGCATTCGCAGCGCGATCGCGTCCAGGCCGGCGCGAATCGTCGTCGCCGGCGGTGACGGGAGCGTGGGAACAGCAGCCCGTGTGTCATGCGGAACGGAGACTGCACTCGCGGTACTGCCTGGCGGGACGCTGAACCATTTCGCGCGGGATCACGGAATTCCGGTCGATGAGCAAGAGGCAGCCACGATTGCTATCAACGGTGAGGTCGGGCGCGCCGACGTTGCGTACGCGGACGACCGTCTCTTCCTCAACACCAGCTCGGTGGGTGCCTACGTCGCTTACGTTCGCTTTCGCAATCGCGCGGCGAAATATGTCGGGTATCGTATCGCCAGCCTGCTTGCAGCAGTGCGCATATTCATCTCGATGCGTCCGGTCTCTCTGGAGCTGGACGTGAACGGCGAGCGGCGCACTTACAGCACGCCGATTGTCTTCATAGGCGTGGGTGAGCGTGAAACGCGCTCGCCGACGCTGGGTAATCGGATTGCCGGCGGGCGGCAGTGCCTGCATGTGATCGTCGTGCGCGAACGTCGGGCGGCGCGATTGCTCGCGGTGGCGCTCGATGCGGCCACGCGCGGACTGGACAGGGTGGCCCGCACGCCGGAGCTGGACAGCTTCATGGTGGATTCGTGCACGATCAAGATGGGTGGGAGGCGGCATCACGTAGCGGTCGATGGTGAGATAGTCGCGCTCGGCATGCCGTTGCAGTACCGCCTGTCGAAAGATGCGCTCAGGATCGTCATTCCATCGGAACACAGCGCGAGCGTTGCATGACAACTCAACTTGTGGCCGGGCTCGTCGACAAGTTGCGCGCCATCGTGGGTGATCGATTCGTCCTAATACGCGATGCAGAGTTGCTGGCATACGAATCGGACGGACTGCCGGGTTATCACAAGCGCCCCAACGTCGCGGTGCTTCCCGGGTCGCGCGACGAGGTTGTGGAAGTGGTACGGTTGCTTGCCGAGTCCGAGGTACAGTTCGTACCGCGTGGTGCGGGAACGGGGCTCTCCGGCGGTGCACTGGCTGACGACGTGGTGCTTCTGGGTCTGCACCGGCTCAAGGCTGTGCTCGACATGGACATCGCGCGGATGCGCGCGACGGTCGAGCCAGGTGTCGTGAATGCGACGCTGAACAAGCGGCTCGCGCCTCACGGTGTGTTCTACGCGCCCGATCCATCCAGCGAGGCAGCGTGCACGATTGGTGGAAACATCGCCGAGAACTCCGGTGGTCCGCACTGCCTCAAGTATGGTGTGACGCTGAATCACGTTCTCGCTGCTACCGTTCTGCTTCCCGATGGGGAGATCGTCGAGCTGGGCGATCGCGACGGCGGGATGGCAGGCTACGATCTACTTGGCGCATTCGTGGGATCGGAGGGATGCTTCGGCGTTGCACTGGACATCACCGTGCGGCTTACGCGGAAGCCGGCGGCCGTACGAACGGCGCTGGCGGATTTCATGGACGTTGCGGATGCATCGCACGCGACGTCGGCGATCATTGCATCGGGCGTGGTGCCGGCGGCTCTCGAATTCATGGACAGCGGCGTAATCCGCGTGGTCGAGCAGTCGATATTCGCCGCCGGCTATCCCATCGACGCAGCTGCGATTCTACTGATCGAGGTGGACGGAACCGTCGAGAGCACGGATGCGGACATGGATCTCGTGCGCAAGCTGTGCATGGAATGTGGCGCGCGCTCCGTGCGTGTCGCCACGAACGAGACCGAGCGGGCGCGGTTGTGGCAGGGCCGGAAGAAAGCGTTCGGAGCGATGGGACGTCTCGCGCCGAATCTGGCGGTCCAGGACGCGGTGATTCCGCGCACGCGTCTGGCGGAGGTACTGGCGCAGATCCACGCGATCGCCGACTCGCACGGAGTGACGGTGTGCAACGTATTTCACGCTGGTGACGGCAACCTGCATCCGAACATCTCCTACGACGCTGGCGATCCGGATCAGGTACGGCGCGTGCACGAGTCGATGGCGGCGATGATGCAGGCATGCATCGCGGCTGGCGGGAGCATCACCGGCGAGCACGGTGTGGGGCTGGACAAGCTGCGTTACATGCCGTTGCTGTTCGACGAGCCGACGCTCGCGGCGATGTGCGATCTGCGCACTGCATTCGACCCGGCGCGACGCTCGAATCCCGGCAAGGTGGTTCCGGTGCATTCATGTCGCGAGTGGCATGGAGCGCCGGCAGTACGCGCTGGTGAGATCGCATCCGAGGTGGCGTCTGATGCGCGGTGACGCAGAGATCTCGGCGGCGGTGCGCGATGCGATAGCCGATCGCGGCGGGCTTCGCATCGTCGGCCGCGGAACGTGGCTCGACGCTGGATCACCCGTCGCGGCGCATACGCAGCTCGTTCTTTCAGACGATCACGGAATCGTTGCGTACGTGCCGGACGATCTAACGATAACCGTACGAGCGGGAACCACGCTACGCGAGCTGGACGAGACACTGGGCGCACACGATCAGTGGATCGCGCTGGATCCGGAAGGAGGCACCGACGTCACGATTGGCGCGACGGTTGCGACATGCTCGTACGGACCTGCGGCGGCGTTCTTTGGGACGCCGCGAGATCAGGTGCTGGGCATGACGGTCGTGCTCGGGACGGGAGATGTGATACGCGCAGGCGGGCGAGTGGTGAAGAACGTCGCCGGCTTCGATCTCACGCGACTCATGATCGGTGCGTGGGGAACGCTGGGCGTCATCACGGAAGTTACGCTGCGTGTGCGGTCGCGGTCGATGCGAATTGATTCGGTCTCGCACATGCGCCGCCAGCTTCCGCAGTCGCACGGTTACCGCAGGCCGGAGATTGTTCACGACCGGCTTTCCGCTGCGCTCATGCAGCGCTTCGATCCGCACCACGTGCTGAATCCTGGAATCATGGAAGCGAAGTCATGACGGAGGCGACCAGGCCGCCATGCGCTGACACGCCGCTCGCGCAGGAACAGGCCGGGCTCGACGCGTGTGTGCACTGCGGGTTCTGTCTGCAGGCGTGTCCGACATATCTGGCCCTGGAGGACGAGAACGACTCGCCGCGCGGCCGGATCGTCCTGATGCGTGCGCTGGTTGACGGGAAGCTGGCGCCGAGTGATCCCGATCTGCGGGAGCACATCGATCGGTGTCTCGGCTGTCGCGCGTGCGAGACAGCGTGCCCGTCCGGAGTGCCGTACGGACATCTGCTGGAAGCTACGCGTGCGACGCTACGCGGTGGGCAGGCGCCGACGGCCGCTTCGCGCGCCCTTCTCCGTGTATTTGCGCACCGGCCGTTGATGCGCGCCGCGATGGCGTTTGCGCGGCTCCTGGCGGCGACACCGATTCCGACGCTGTTGATGAAGCTGCCCGGAAGAATGGGCTTCGCGATGGCGATGCTCGCGTCCACCGAATTTCCACTCGAGCGGGGCAAGTATCGCGCGGAGGGTGATGGGACGAACGGCAGCGCCGCGCTGCTGCTGGGCTGCGTGATGGAGGGACTGTTCACCGCGACGAATCGTGCCACCGAGAGAGTGCTGACGCGGAATGATTATCGCATGACCGCTGCACCGGGACAGGGCTGTTGCGGGGCGCTGCACGCGCATGCCGGTGATCTGGATGCGGCGCGCAGACTTGCACGACGCAACATCGTCGCGTTCGAGCGTTCCGGTGCACAATACGTGGTCGCGAACGCAGCAGGTTGTGGCGCGATGATGAAGGAATACGCGCATCTGTTGAGCGGGGATCCCGAGTGGGCCGATCGCGCGCGCGAAATATCGTCCCGTGTGCGAGATGTGAGCGAGCTGCTGGCCGCGGCCTGTCCGCGCCCGGGCGGAGTAATTCCCTTCACCGTTGCGTACGATGCACCGTGTCATCTGCAGCATGCGCAGCGCGTGACGACCGCCCCGATCGCCGTACTCCAGGCGATTCCGGGGGTGCAGCTGGTACCGCTGGACGAGTCGGATCAATGTTGCGGCAGTGCTGGAATCTACAACCTGATCGAGCCGGAGACGTCGGACGCCGTGCTGGAACGGAAACTGGATCGCATCGGCGCATCTCATGCTGCGCTCGTTGCCACCGGCAATCCCGGTTGTCTTATGCAGATCGGAGCGGGATTGCTTCGGTCCGACATGCGGGCGCGCGCGGTGCATCCTATAGATTTACTGGATGCCTCCTACGCTGCTGATTGACAGGTCCGACCGCGCTCGAATCGAGATCTCCGGAGCTCACGCGGTTGCAACTCTCAACGGTCTCGTCACGAACGACGTTGCTGCGCTGAAAGCCGGTCACGGGCAATACGCGGCGGCGCTCACCGCGAAGGGCAAGATCGTCGCGGACATGATACTGCTCATGCTGGACGACAGGATTCAGGTGCATGCGTCCCCCGCATCCGCTCCGGGATTACGTGCGATGTTCGCCAAGTTCGTGAATCCGCGGTTCGCCACGCTCATCGATGTCACCGACATAACCGGCGACATCACGCTCGTTGGCGATCACAGCGCCGAGTCGATCGTGCGGGCTTCGAACGGAAGTGTGAACGCGGAGGAGCTGTCGGCATTGCCGCACTTCTCCTTCATCCCTGCAACGATCGGTGGTGCGCCCGTGATCATCGTTCATCTTCCGCCGATCGGCGCCGACAGTGAGCGCGTCTATTCCGCGATCGTCCCGCGCGATGCGCTCGAGCGTGTACGGGCCGCGTTCCACGATGCGGGTGCCGTCGAAGCGAGTGTTGAAGTGATGGACACGTTGCGCGTGGAGAGCGGCTTCCCGGAATGGGGAGTGGACATGGACGAGAACACGCTTCCGCAGGAGGCGAATCTCGACGACATGCATGCGGTGTCATACACGAAGGGATGTTACATAGGCCAGGAGACCGTGGCGCGCATTCACTTTCGCGGACATGTGAATCGGAGTCTTCGCAGGCTCAGATTTTCGAATGGCGTGATACCACCGCGCGGAGCCGTGCTGCAGGATGCGGAGCATCGTGGCATCGGCGACGTTCGCAGCACTGCCAGGAGCGACCGTGACGGTGCGATTGGAATCGGCATGGTGCGACGGGAGATCGATGACGGACAGGCGATCGACGTGCACTGGGAAGGCGGTGCTACGACTGCGGTTGTAGCAGGAAAAGCAAAAGGCGCGATCGAGTGATCGCGCCTTTTGCTTTGTGAGCTATGAAGATTACGGCTTCTTCATTGCGCTTTTTGCTGAATCGGCGAGTGCCTTGCCGGAATCCAGCATCTTCTTTGCGGTATCAGTCATCGCTTTGGAGCTATCCATCATCTTCATTGCAGTGTCAGTGGCTGTTGCTGGTGCTGCTGCTGCCGGCATGGTTGTGTCGGTAGCTGCCTCTTCCTTCTTTGCACAAGCTGCTACTGCGAGTAGGGCGACGGCGACGAGGGCCAGGCGCTTCATACGAGAATCTCCTTAGAGAGGTTCAGAGGGTGATCGCCCGGGTCCGTGCACGCAGTCGCGTTGCCCGGATGTGGCGCGGGGTCGAATCTATGTCTACCAGAATCGGTGTCAAGTACCACGACCCCCGAGCTAAATTACGTCGTACATGAGGGTTTCGCGACTGGTTGACATTTATCCGGATGCCAGACTAGCAATAATCGCGCTACGCCGCCGACAACCCGCCGAACCGAATCGAGAGTAGTGTGCCTCAATTTCCGCAAACATTTGGTGCCCTGAAGCGATCGGCCTATGCCGCGCCGGGCATGGTCAACAGGACGGTAAAGGACGAGCTGCGCAGCAATCTGCTGGACCGGCTCGCCAAGGGTGGCCAGCTGTTTCATGGCGTCCTCGGATACGAGGACACGGTAATGCCGCAGATCGCCAACGCGGTGCTGAGCCGACACAACTTCATACTTCTCGGGCTTCGCGGGCAGGCCAAATCGCGGATTCTCCGGGCGCTGACGACGCTGCTGGACGAGGTGGTGCCGATCGTCGCGGGCAGCGAGGTCAATGACGATCCGTTCCATCCGATCTCCAAGTACGCCCGTCAACTGATCGCGGAGGCAGGCGACGACACGCCGATCGCCTGGGCGGACCGCGACAGCCGTTATGTGGAGAAGCTTGCCACGCCCGACGTCACCATCGCCGACATAATCGGAGATGTGGACCCCATCAAGGCAGCTCGTGGAGGTCATCTCCTCTCGGATGAGCTGACGATCCACTACGGCATGCTGCCACGCGCCAATCGCGGGATCTTCGCTCTCAACGAGCTGCCGGATCTCTCGGGCAAGGTGCAGGTCGGGCTGTTCAACATCATGCAGGAGGGCGACGTTCAGATCAAAGGCTATCCGGTGCGGCTGCCGCTCGATGTGTTGCTGGTGTTCTCCGCCAACCCCGAGGATTACACGGCGCGCGGCAAGATCATCACGCCGCTCAAGGACAGAATCGGGAGCGAGATCGTGACGCACTATCCTGAAACGGTCGAGATCGGAATGGCGATCACGCGTCAGGAGGCGTGGGCGGACCGCGGCGTAATGCGGGTGCGGGTTCCGGATTTCATGGAGGAAGTGATCGAGCGCATCGCATTCGAGGCGCGCACGGACAAGCGCATAGACCGTCGCTCCGGCGTGTCTCAGCGCATGCCGATCACGGTTCTCGAAAACGTGATATCGAACGCCGAGCGACGGTCGGTGGAGACTGGAGAATCGGAGGCGGTGCCGAGGATTGCGGATGTGTATTCGGCGCTGCCGGCCATTACCGGCAAGATCGAGCTGGAATATGAGGGCGAGATCGTGGGTGGTCCGACGATTGCCCGGGAGCTGATCCGGCGTGCTGCCGATGCGACGTTCCGGGAGCGCGCCGGTCTCGTCGACACTGACGAGATCGTGATGTGGTTCGATGCCGGCGGGGCACTTCAGGTATCCGACGACGTATCCGCGACGTCGGTGGTGAAGGGTTTCGAGAGCGTGCCGACGCTGATCGACACGGTGGAGGAAGCAGGGCTGGCCAGCCGGTCGGACATTCCACTCGTCGCCGCCGCGTGCGAGCTGGTGCTCGAGGCGCTGGTGGCCAGGCGCAAGATCTCGCGGTCCGACGAGGGACGTTATGGCCGCGCGGTGAACGAGAAGCGCCGGCGTCCGGGCGAGGATTATTTCGGCGGGCTTTCAGCGTAGCGTTTAGCGTTCAGCGTAGCCATCCAGCATAGCCTTCAGCCCAGCGAGGTTTCCGTATGCCGATCATCACTGTCTCGCGCATGTACTGCTCGGGTGGCTCGAACGTCGCGGCGCGCGTGGCGGACGCGATGGGATGGTCGCTGCTGGACAACGCTGTGATCGACGAAGTAGCGGCCCGCACGGGACTGAGCGTGTCGGAGGTCGCCGCACGTGAGGAGCGCCGTCCGTCGTTGGCGGAGCGGGTCGCCACGGCGATGGCGATGAGTACTCAGGAGATGATGTCGCCGATCGCCTCGGCGCAACTGCCGCCGACGGAGCAGCGGCTGCTGGATGTGACTCGCACGGTGATCGAGGAGGCAGCGAGCCGCGACTCGGTGGTCATCGTCGGTCGCGGCGCGCAGATGATGCTCGGCTCGCGCGGTGACGTCTTCGGAGTATTCTGCTACGGCCCCCTGGAGGCGCTTACACGCAGGTGCATGCAGCGGGACGGCCTGGACCATGCCCACGCGGAGAAACGCGTGCTACAGGTCAATCAGGAACGCGCAGCGTGGGTCAAATCGAACTGGGGGCGCGACTGGAGCTGGGTGGACAACTACCATCTCTGCGTCAACACCGATGCGCTGGGCGTGGATGGGGCGGCGGATGCGATCGTGCGAGCGGCGCGCGTGTACTTCGAGCGGGGATGACGAGTCCGCGCCCTATTCGTACAACGTGTCCATGTCCGCCGCTGCCAGCTCGATGAGAAAACCCGATATCCGGGCGACCACGGCCTCGAAGAAGTGCTCTCCCCGCTCCGGAGTCGCATGAGCGGGATTCCCGGTTCCGGTGTCCCTGGACACGCGAGTCCAGGGGCGCGGCGCCCAGACCCAGCGCTCGCGCAGTCCCGCAATCGAGGGTTTCCTCTGACTCCCATCGCCAGCCTCGGAGAGCGGTAACACCAGATCCGGCGCGATGTGCTGCATCACGCTCGTCTCGAGCTCGCCGGCGTGATCGCCGGGCTCGTCGAAGTACGGCGCCGGATCGACGCATGTGTACCAGTTGAGCGAGCAGAGGAAGACTTCGGTTGTGGGCTGCAACTCGCGGATCATCTGCTTGAAGTCGTTGCCGCCATGTCCGTTGAGGACGACGAGCTTGTGTATCCCCTGCCCTTCGAGCGCGCTCACGAGATCGCCCAGCAATGCGGCCTGGGTGCTCGGATTCATGTTGAGGCAGAGCTCGATGTCGAGCTGCCCGGTGTTGACACCGAACGGGACGGTCGGCAACACGATGACCTTCGCGCCCGCTTCCCACGCGCGCCGAGCCGACTCGGCGGCGACTGCATCACACTCCATCACGTCGGTAGCGTATGGCAGATGGTAGTTGTGGGCTTCGGTCGCGCCCCACGGAAGCACGGCAACATCGTACTCGGTGGACGAGACGGCCTTCCAGTTGGTCTCGGCGAGAATGTATGGACGAGGCATTCTGGAAGTTATATGCGGCGCGGAGGATGCTCTAGCAGGAGTGACCAGCGTCGCGAGCGAGACTGGTCGCGCGCGCAACAAAACCGTCGACATCGTCCTCGCTGGTCTGGAACGAACACACCAGTCTCAGCTCCGACATCGCTTCGTTCCAGACGTGCAAAGAAGCGGCTTGGCTCAACGGCGCAATCACGCGCTCGGGGACGATGACAAATACTTCGTTCGCCTCGACTTTCTGCGTGACTTTGATGCTCGGGATCGACGCCAGCCCGTCGCTCAGGCGTCGAGCCATCGCATTCGCATGGCGTGCATTGCGAAGCCACAGGTCGTTCGTGAGAAGTGCGGTGAACTGGACCGACATGTAGCGCAGCTTGGATGCCATCTGCATTGCCTGCTTGCGACGCAGCGTGAAATCACGTGCAAGATGCTCGTTCATGAACACGATCGCCTCGGCGCAGAACGCACCGTTCTTCGTTCCGCCGAATGAGAGCACGTCGACTCCGCACCCCGTGGATACTTCGCGCAGCGAGAGATCGAGCGCCGCCGCGGCGTTCGCGATGCGCGCGCCGTCCATGTGCACGTACATTCCGTTCTCGTGAGCGATGTGAGCAATCGCGCTCACCTCGTCCGGCCTGTAGATCGTTCCGTACTCAGTGGCCTGAGTCAATGACACGACGCCCGGCCTCGCTCCGGCATGTCCGTCCTGATGCGGTATCGCTGCAGCGACACCATCCGCGGTGATCTTTCCATCGGGCGCATGAATCGGGAGAATTCTGGAGCCCGTCATGCGCTCCACCGCTCCCCACTCGCTGGTATGAATGTGCGCAGTATCACTGCACAGTATCGCTTCATACGGACGTATGCAGCTCTCGATGGAGAGAACGTTCGCGCCCGTTCCGGTGAACACGAAAAAAGGTTGCGCCGTCGCGCCGAACTCCCGCCTGATCAGTGCCTCGGCTTCCTGCGTATATGGATCCCCACCGTACGCCGGCACGGGGCCGTTGTTGGCGCGAACCACGGCGTCCATGACGTCTGGATGCGCGGGCGCCCAGTTGTCGCTGGCGAAGTTGGGAAGTGTTTTCGTTTCTTGCATGGCTGAAGTGTGGACAGGTAGAGCACCACCGTCAAGCTCCAGCACGTCCCACGTCTCAATGGAAATCGTGAGATCCGTACACCAGCTGTTCGACCTTCAGCTCCCGGAATCTGCGCCCCACTACGTTCGTGACTCCACCGTCCCGCTCGAACCACCCCTCGACCACGATGAAGCGCGCGTATTTCACGATATCGTTGTAGCGATCGACGAGCTTTGGTGAGACGATCACGTTGACGAAACCCCACTCGTCTTCGAGCAGGATGAAGATGGTGCCCTTTGCACTGCCAGGTCTCTGACGCACGGTTACGAGACCGGCGATCACGACGCGCTGTCCATCGCGCAAATCCTGCATGTCACGACTTGCAACGACACCAGCCTTGCAGAGACGCTCGCGCACGTGCTCCATGGGATGACCTGTCACGCATATCCCCGTAGCCTGATAATCCAGGAATATCAGCTCCCGCTCGTCGAGCTCCCGGGGATCGTAGCGAAAGCGATGCGCGGGTGCCAGCGGGAGGTTGTCGCCAACCGCGCGCAACGCCTCCCATGCCGCACGCCTGCGATCCGACTCCCACGCACCAAAGGCAGCAGCGCGCGCAAGCTGCAGCGACTCGGCGCGTGTGAGCGCGACACGCTCGACGACGTCGGCGATGGAAGTAAATGGTGACAGAACCTGAGCCGCTTCCAATCTGTCGAGTGTGCGATCACCTACACCTCGGATGTGCCGCCAGCCAATGCGCAATGCCGGTTGCTCCGACATCGGCGCAACCTCCGTAGTGCATATCCGCCTGCCGTCACGCAGGCAGGGTGGTCTCACTTCCACGCCGTGCCTGCGCGCTTCGTGAATGATCGTCGCATTGGGATAGAATCCCATCGGCTGCGCGTTCAGAAGACCCAGGTAGAAGTCGGTTGCGTAGTGACATTTGAGATACGCGGTGGCATAAGCAATGAGCGCAAAGCTCCACGCGTGTGATTCCGGAAATCCATAATTCGCGAAGGTCGACAGGTCGCGGCTGATCTGTTCCGCCACTTCGCGCGTTACCGGCGGATCCGGAGCTGGATTGTTCACCATGCGCTCCGTCAGCTCGGCGAGCACGTTCTCGAGTCGCGTCTTCTTGCGAATGTTTCCCATCGTCCGGCGCAGACGATCGGCTTCGGGCGGAGTGAACCCTCCGAGCACCGACGAAATCGCCATCGCCTGCTCCTGAAAGATCGGGATCCCGTACGTCCTCCGAAGGATTGGCTCCAGAGCCGGATGCGCGTAGCCAGGCATTTCGAGTCCCCTCCGCCGGCGTGTGTATGGATGCACGAATTCACCTTGGATCGGGCCGGGACGAATCAACGATATCTGTACGACAATGTCGTACATGGTCTGCGGACGCGTATTGAGAATCGAGGCGATCTGTGCTCTGCTCTCGATCTGGAAAGTGCCAACGGTCTCACCACTCGAGATCATGTCGAACGTCGGCGCGTCGTTCTGCGGCAGCTCGTACAACTCGAGCCGCCTGCCGCTCCGCGTCTCGATCGAATCGAATGCGCGTCGCACCAGAGCGAGCGCGCCCAGGCCGAGGAAGTCGAACTTCGGACTGCCGATGTAATCCAGATCATCCTTGTCGAATTGAATGATCGTGCGTCCCATGCTCGTATGCTCGATCGGCAGGTAATCGCCGAGCAGATCCCTGGAAAGCACGAAACCGCCCACGTGCGTCGAGCGCATGCGCGGCAGTCCTTCGAACGCCGACATCGCTGTCAGGATCGCGAGTCCTCGCGGACAGGTCAGATCGACACCGAATTGCGCGGCAAGTGCTTCCTGGACCCTGGTCGCTCCTGCTTCAGGATCGAAGCGATGCAGCCGCTTCGACAGCTCGAGCCCAAGCTCGACCGGGTATCCCAGCGCGCGCATTGCATCGAGTATTGCATTCGGTGCACGATATGTCTGAACCGTGCAGGTGATCGCGGAGTGCTCGCGATGATACTTGCCATACACATAGTTGAGCACTTCTTCACGACGGTCGTGCTCGATGTCGAGATCTATGTCTGGCGCTTCGGTGTACTCGCCACTGGGCCCCGGCACCCGTGCCTCGGAGAGGAATCGCTCGAACAGCAGACCGTTCAGAATCGGATCGACCGCAGTCACGCCGAGACAGTACGCGACCGCTGAGCTTGCCGCACTTCCGCGACCTTGGCAGAGGATATTCCTGCTGCGCGCAAATCGTACGGCATCCCACATCACGAGGAAGAATCCAGCGAAGCCAAGCCTGCGGATCACCCCCAGCTCGTGGTCCAACTGCGCGCGCTGTTTGTCGCTCAGTGCCGCGCCCCAACGTATCGTTGCGCCTTCGTACACCTTCACTCGCAGATACTCGTCTGCATCTGCGTCATCGGGAATTGGAAACGCCGGCAATGGTGGTCTGAGCCAGCGCACCGAGAAATCACACTCCGATGCGATGCGCTCGCTCTCCTCGATTCCGCCTTCCAGTCCGGTCCACATCTCGAGCATCGTGTCGGGCGATTTGAGATGCCATTCACCATTCGGATGCAGCAAGCCGCGCTCCGCGGCGCGATCGAGATCGAGACCCGCACGCAACGCGGTGAGCATGTCATGAATGAGCCTGCTGTTGTCACCCAGATAGCGCGGGTCGTTGCAGACTACCCATGGAGTAGCCGCCGTCGTTGCAAGATCAACTAACGCACCGGCGAGAGCACTCTCGTCACCACATCCGCGATGACGTTGCACCTCCACCGCGATTCTGCCGTTGAAAACTTCCCGCCATTCATGAAGAGTCCGTTCGGCTTCATCCCTCCGACCCTCGCCCACGAGATGCGCAAGCGCGCCGGACGCAGGGCCCGTCAACAGATGCAATCCTCCCGCATGCTCCGCCACGTACGACCACGGCACACTCGGCATTCCGCGCATGCGCTGCCGGTTGGTTGGCGACCAGCTAGCGATCGCTCCGACTCGCGCATGAGTAATGAGCGATGCGAGGTTGCGACAGCCGTCGATGTCGCGAGCAAGAAACGCCATCGGCTTTCCATCGACGCGCAGCTCGGTGCCGGCGATGAGCTTGATACCACGCTCGTCGGCCGCTACTTTCGCTCGCACGACGCCTCCAAGGTCCGCCGTGTCCGTGATGCCTATTGCCTCGTATCCGAGCCTGGCCGCACGCGATACCAGTGCCTCCGGCGTGACCGCTCCGTCGCCGAACGAGAACGCGGTATGCGCACGCAGCTCCACGTAAGACATCAATCCCACCAGCCGTGCAGGTACCACGCGCCATTGCGTCTGTCGCAATACAACCAGACCAGGCCACTCTCCTCCACGACACAGCGGAAGTAGTCGCGCGCGTAAGCATCGTCCCAGCGGCCACCCGAGACCCGATCCGGACCGGCCGCCTCGACTATGTCGTACGTCTTTCCTTCATCACGATACGTACGCGGAATCTCATCGCCGCGTCGCCTGAATGTCGTAACCGAGATGCGCCGCGGCTCGGGCAGGAGCTGCAGCGTGAGGGCCGACTCGCCGCTGCGTGACAGGGACGCCGCGTAAACGTGTGCTCGCTCCATCACGCGCGTGGCCGATACCGACGTCCACGCGGTACGGCGATCCAGCAACGGATGCACGCTGTTCTCCGGCTCGACAGCAACAGCGCCCTGATCGTCCATCAACTGTCCCAGCGCTTCCTCGGCGGCCGACTCGCTACCGAAGCCACGATCGAATATGTCGCCCTGCCGTCCTCCAGTTCCCGACGTCGAGTCCACGCGCAGCGTGATGCCGGTCACTGCATCGGGGAACACGACGCGCTCGATCTCCAGGCGCACGAGACGCATCCACGCAGTCTGGCTCGCGGTTGCACGTGCGGCGCGTATCGGATGATCTATCGTCGTACGGTTCGCGAGCGCGAAGCTGATGGTCACAGCGACGGCCCCCTCGCCGCGCGACTTGAGCGCCTCGCACACGTTGCCGAACAGCGCGTTGATGACGAACACCAGACGCTCCGCGCGGCGTATCGCGTAATCGGTCCATTCGAGCGAGGCTTCGGGCAACGCACGCGGCATCGATCCGAAGATGCGGCGCGCGTCATCGGCACGTGCGAGCCGCCAGAGCCGCACTCCCTCGGCGCCGAGTCGCACTTCGACCTCTTCCTGGGAGAGACGCGCAAGATCGCGGCACAGCTCGATGCCGGTTCCGTCGAGCAGATTGGCGAGCTTGCGATCGGGATTGAGAACCGAGATGGGGAACGGCGCAAGGAAATCGCGATCGTACCCATCACGCACGTACGTGACCGATTGCGGCGAGTGGCGAGCCGCGACTTCAGCGGCGACCGCGGTCGACGCGACCCCGCACTTCACGCTGCTGTCTATCGCATTGTGCGCGGTGAATGCGTTGCGCACGCGCTCCGTCGTCTCGCGCACCGGCAATCCGCGCAGATCGGCCCACACGAGATCGCCATCGGACAGCACGCGTGGCACGATCGTGAGGAGCGGCGCGTGCAGCGTGGCGGGCTGCGATGCGAGCCACGCGAGGTTGTGCAGGCAGAGGAATGACATTGACAGGATCGCTATACGGTCATAATCTTATGACCATGGACATATCGAGGTGACCATGCCCGCCAGGAAGACCAGAACGACTGCCAAGCCAGCAAAGGCGAGAGCGAAACGTGTTGCAGGAACAGCAGTGCATCCATATGGAACGCGGGACGAGACGTGGATCTCGGCCAGTGAATTCAAGGCGCGATGCCTGGAGCTCATGGATACCGTGAATGACAGACACGACCAAATCGTCATCACCAAGCACGGGGTACCTGTCGCGAAGCTCGTTCCGTTCGAGGAAAAGCGCGTCGGGCTGGTCGGCTCCATGCGCGGCACCGTGCTGTCGTACGGCGACCTCATTTCGCCCATCGACGTGAAGTGGGATGTCGATGAGTAAGGCGACCGATCTACCGCTGTTGCTGGATACCCATGTGTGGATATGGGCAGCGGAACAGCGAGAGGACGAACTATCAGCACGAATGCTCAGGCTCATCGACTCTGCGAGCCAGCGTGGCCTCGTGCTCATATCAGCCATCTCCATCTGGGAGATCGCGATGCTCGCCGAGCGTGGCCGGATCGTTCTGTCCGTCGATTCGCTGCAATGGATCGAAACGGCCGCAAGCGTTCCCGGCGTGCGAGTCATCGAGCTGACACCACGCATCGCTGTCGGGAGCGCGCATCTGCCTGGTAATCCGCACGCTGATCCAGCCGATCGCATTCTGATGGCGACAGCCCGTGACGCTGGGGCACGGCTCGTGACACGTGACAGACGCATTCTGCAATACGCCGAATCCACGCGCGCACTCGCAGTGCTGGACGCCAGTGAGTAACGACGGGAACCCGTCATCACCGCTTCCCGCGCCGGTCAGGTAGATCCACCGACAGCGCCAGCCGCAGCTCATCCCTCCGTACTGCCAGCACCACACGTGCTCTGCGATTCCATCCGAGCGACGATATCCGTACATCCAGTGTCGCTGCATCCACCACCGCCGCATCGCCGTGCGGATCCCGGCGCCACACGTAACCATGCGGGCGAATTGTCGATGACGCGCGCAGTGCCGATGTAGTTGCGCTCGACGTGAGCGCGATGCACGCGCTGCCGCTCTCGTGCGCTGCGCGTGAAAGTCGCACGTTCTCGGTTCCTTCCGGATCGGCGCCTGCCAGCACGACCACCGCGAATCCGCCCGATCGCAACAGAGCCTCCGCCGCACGCAGGGCGTGAAGCCGGCTCCCTGGGCGTAGCAGCACGGGTCCCGCATCCCAGAAGGCACCCGCCATGGTGCCACTACCATCGATCCATACGGCTCGCTCGCCGCCAGCGACGGCGGAGCGGCACGCCGAGCGCAGGACGGCTGTTGCGCCACCACCTGGAGTCCAGACGGACAGCCGTCCGCGCGGGAATCCTCCGCTCGGAAAGATCCGATCCAGCTCGCCGATCCCGGTTGCCACAACCTCGGTCCGGTGACGCTCGAGCGGTGCGGCGTCCGGAAATTTGAGATCGAGCAACTCACGTAGATCGCGTAATGCGGATGCGGTGGCCATATCCTCAACTACAGATGTTTATCAAAACGATGTCTGGGAGGCTAGAATATACCGAACAAACACCGAATGCAAGACCGAGTCCGGTGGCGCCGGAAGGCCGAAGAAACGGGCCCCGACGCGCCTGCCGGAGGGGTGACCGGGCGCTAAGTTGATGGCTGGCCGTACGCAACGGCGTCGGACCTGGCGACCAACACACGAATGATTCTCGTTACAGCAATCGCGGCGTTGTTCGTCGCGCCCGTCACTGCCACACCAACTCCAGTCGTACCAGCTCCAGTCACGCCGCCCAGGACTGCAGCGGCGCCGGCCATCACCTATAACGGTCGCGCGCGTCAGCTTCGCGTTGCGCCGCCGAGGCTGGATGGAGACGTCACGATGGACGGCAAGCTGGACGAGCCGCAGTGGCAACAGGCGGCGCGACTCACCGGCTTCTCGCAATTCGCGCCATCGGATGGTGTGCCCGCGGCTGATTCGACGGAAATCCTGGTGTGGTATTCGCCGACCGCGATCTACTTCGGCGTGCGCGCGTATGAATCGCACGAGACCGTGCATCCGAATCTCTCGGATCGCGATCACATAGACGCAGAAGATCGCATCGAGTTTCTGCTGAGCACGTTCAACGACGGCCGTCAGGCCTTCGTCTTCCAGGTGAATCCGCTCGGCAGCCAGGCCGACGGAACGCTGGTCGAAAGTGGCGCTTCCAACAACACCGCCGGCCTCGGCACTACCAACAACACATCCACTGGCCGCGCGCTGCCGGATCTCAGCGCGAATTTCATCTGGCAATCGCAGGGTCGTGTGACGCCGTACGGTTACGAAGTGGAAGTGCGCATTCCATTCAAGAGCATTCGTTATCAGGCAACCGCGACGCAGGACTGGGGCTTCAACGTAACGCGTCACGTGAAGCATTCCGGATACGACGATTCATGGGCGCCCGCGAGCCGATCGGCTGCATCGTTTCTGGGACAGTCGGGAACGCTCACCGGACTCACCGATCTGCATCGCGGCACCGTGCTGGAATTCAATCCGGAGATCACGCAGACCGTGAGCGGGACGCAGCGCGTTGCGGGATATGGCTACACACTCGATCACACGAACATCGGCGCGAATCTGCGCTGGGGTGTGACCAACAATCTCACGTTGAACGCGACGGCCAAGCCCGACTTCTCGCAGGTGGAGGCAGATGCCAATCAGTTGTCGTACGATCCGCGACAGGCGTTGTTCTATCCCGAGCGGCGTCCGTTCTTCCTGGACGGCATCGAGCAATTCACCGTGCCGAGCAATCTGATATACACCAGACAGATCGTGCAGCCGACCGCGGCTGGCAAGCTCACTGGCAAGCTTGCCGGGATGAACGTTGCGTTCCTGAGCGCATTCGACGATCCGAGCACTTCTGTCACTGGAAGCAACCATCCTGCATTCGCCATCGCACGAGCGCAGCGAGATCTCGGCAGCGACTCGCGCATCGGCCTGCTCTATACGGATCGCGAGGACGGTCAGAATTACAATCGTGTCGCCGGCGCGGACACGAGGCTGGTGTTCGGCAAGATATACACGGTGAGCGCGCAGTTGGCGGGGAGCGAGACTCAGCTGGCTGGCAGGAGTTTCGCTGGTCCGTTATGGAATCTCGCGTTCGATCGCAACGGCCGCACATTCGGCCTCAACTACTCGATCAGAGCGATCGATCCGGATTTCGAGACGCAGAGCGGATTCATCAGTCACAACAACATCGCCAACATCAACCTGTCGCATCGTGTGTCGCTCCTTGGAAAGCCGGGCGCACTGGTGGAGAATTTCTCCGGCGTGCTGGGAGTGATCGGAGAGTGGCAGTACCGCCGACTGCTCGGCGGAGACGACTTCCAGAACAGGAAGCTTCACTTCGACTTCTCGGCCACGTTGCGCGGCGGATGGCAGCTTGGCGCAAGTGTGTACAGTGAGGTGTTCGGCTACGACCCATCGATCTACACGAATTATCGCGTAGTGCTTCCGGGTGCTACCGGATTGGACACCGTGCAGTTCGTGGGACGGAAGCGGATTCCGAATCAGGATTACGTGGTAAGTGTTGGCACACCGCAGGGCGCGCATCTGTCGGGCAACATCTCGTTCATCTTCGGGCAGGACGAGAATTTTTACGAGTGGCAGCAGGCCGAGATCTATTTCGTCAATGCTTCGATATCGTGGCGTCCCACGACTCAGCTGCGCGTCGACGGCACTTATGCGCTGCAGAAGTACAACAGGCGCACGAACGGATCGACGGTAGCCGAGCGACAGATTCCGTATGTGAAGGCAGAATATCAGATCACGCCCGCCGTGTTCGTGCGGCTCGTGACGGAGTACGATACGCAGAAGCAGGATGCACTGCGCGACGATCGCAATGGCGGCGCGCCGATTCTACTGTACGATCCATCGAGCGGGACGTATTCGCCGGCGTCGGCGAGTACTACGAACCGGATGCACCTGCAGGGATTGTTCTCGTATCAACCGATACCCGGCACGGTGTTCTTCCTGGGATACGGAGCGTTGCTGAACGAGCCGCGTGGGTTGCGGTTCAACGATTACAACCGACTGAATGACGGGTTCTTTGTGAAGTTGAGCTGGTTGTTCAGGGCGCGATGAGAAGAGTGTCGCGGGTGCCCCTCAGCTGAAGGCGCCCGCCCGCTCAACCCGCCGTCCCATTCACACCATGGGACGTTCGTGAATGATGGACCAGGACACACCAAACCGATCTCGAAGCTGACTGAAGCGAGTGGCGTAGAATGTCTCCGCCATCGGCATGTAAACCTCGCCGCCATCGGCAAGAACCTTGTGTATCCGTTCCGCCTCTTCAGACGAATCGACGGAGAGGTACATGTACACGCTATGAATCTTCTCGAAGATGGCGGACGGAACATCGTTTCCAATCAGTACTGTGCCACCGATGTCCATCCGTGCATGAATGATCGCATTGCCGGCTCCAGCAGGCGCGCCTGGTGCCTGGCTCTGATTCATCATCATCGTAATCTTCCCGCCAAGATGCTGCTCGTAGAAACGAAATGCCTCTTCGCAATTCCCGGGGAAGTTCAGTTGCGTATGCAGCTTCATGAATATTCTTTCGGAAAATAAGGTTTCGCTGGAGGCGGGATCAGGAAGTCGGGCGCGGCTCTACTGAACCGCCTCCGACTTCCGCAGCATCCATCGGTACAGCCACGCGACCGTTGCAACGAACACGACCAGCCCAAGCAACCGCGCTGGTGCAAAGCTCTCCGATACGAGCGCGATCGGGGCTTCCTTCGTGAGCCCTACGATGAGTCCGGCATTGACCACTCCCCACACACTCTCACCGACGATCAGTCCGGATGCAACGAGCGTAGCAAGCCGCTGAGCGCGCTCGGGATTCGACAGCGAGCGCGTGCGCCCTTCGTACCAGCGGGAGAGAACGGCGCCTACGATCACGGCAAATGTTGCCGACATCGGGAGATATATTCCGATTCCAACGGCGAGAGGTGGGATGCGCAACTTCTTCATCGCGCCGAGTGTGGTGTCGAGCAGAATCAGGCCGACGCCGACGAGTGCGCCGATACCGAGCATCGTCCATTCCAGACTTCCGCCGATCACACCCTGAGCGAGTGCTGCAATCAGGGTTGCCTGTGGCGCGGGCAACGGATTTGCCGCAATCACGTGGGCGTTCGGGGCACCCGCAAATCCATATGCCTTGGCCAGCAGGTTCAACACGAACGGAATCACGGAGGCGCCCGCTGCGACTCCGACTACCAGCGCGATCTGCTGGCGCATCGGTGATGCACCGACGAGCTGGCCGGTTTTGAGATCCTGCAGGTTGTCATTTGAAATTGTCGCGCACGCAAATACGATCGCCGTGACGAACAGCGCAAATGCAACCAGCGCGTGACGCGTATCCGCCGTCGGTGATACGACGAGCGTGACCAGCGACGCACAGATCACGATCGACAGGATGCCAATGCCGGAGATCGGACTGTTCGATGCGCCGATGAGTCCAGCCATGTAGCCGCAGACTCCTGCGATTATGAAGCCGACGATCAGCACGAATGGCACGGCGACCAGTGTCAGTGCCAACGCACTGGGTGCGAGTACTGTCGATTTCGCAAAGGCGAACGAGAGCCAGGCCGTGATCGCGAGGCAGACGGCGGTCAGTATGAAGATCCATTTGGGCGCGAGATCGCGGTCGCGGTCGTCTGCCGTGGTGGCGGCGCGGGCCGCGGCCAGTGTGCTGACCAGTCCACCAACCACCGGCTTGGCGAGCATGAGAAGCGTATAGATCGCGGCGACACCAATGGTGCCGGCTCCGATGAATCGCACCTGCGTGCTCCAGATCGCCGTGGTGTGCGCAGCCAGTGTCTGGCCGACCGTCGCCGGCTGCATCGACGTGAGAATCGGCACCGCGATGACCCACGAGATTATCTGACCGACGAGCATCGCCATTCCGACGGACAGTCCAACCAGCTGACCGGCACCGAGCAACGCGAGCGACCATGCGATGTCGTAGCCCGTCGACGCGGTCGCTCCGAGTCGAATGACGCCGGCGAATTCGCCAGCGATGATACGCGTTCCGCTTACAATGGCAAGACCGGCCGACGCGACCGAGCCGAGCATGACAGCGGTGAGCCCTTCCCTTGCCTCACCGGTATCGTCCTTCGTGTCACCGCGCGTGCCCGATCCAACCTTCAGGACTTCGGCGGCAGCGACGCCTTCGGGGTACGGCAGGTCGGAGTTCGTCACCAGCGCGCGACGTAGCGGGATGGTGAATACCACACCGAGCACGCCACCACTCAGGCAGATGAAGAAAGATTCCCAGAACGGGAACCGAGTCCACCACCCGACGATCACCAGTGCTGGCAGGACGAAGATGATCGCCGAGAGCGTACCGGCCGCCGATGCGACAGTCTGAACGATGTTGTTCTCGAGGATCGTCGAGTCCTTCACCGCGCTCAGCAGCGCCATGGAGATCACCGCCGCCGGTATCGACGAGGCGAAGGTGAGACCCACCTTGAGGCCGAGGTACACATTGGCCGTCGTGAAGATGGTCGTGATGAGGGCGCCGAGAATCAGCCCGCGTATCGTCAGCTCTTTTGGTTTCACCGGCTAAAACTTACGCCGAAACGGGCGGGTGGGGAGAGCCGCAGGCGGGCCAGCGGGCGGGCCACCGGGTGCTAACGCGTATCGGCTCCGGGACGCTTCTTGATAAAGACGTGGGTCGCGCGCTCGCCAGCGATGCTTTCCGTACACTCATAACCCAGAGCGCGCGCGTCGATTCCGTTCCAGAGATTCTCACCCGATCCGAGCAGCACCGGCCTGACAGCGAGGTGCATGTCATCGACCAGTCCGGCAGTCAGAAATTGCCGCACCGTCGATACACCCCCGCCGAGACGGATGTCGAGGCCACCAGCTGCGGCAGTCGCCTGTTCCAGCGCTGCGTGGATACCGCCGGTGACAAAGTGAAACACCGTGCCGCCGGCCATTTCGAGTGGCGGCCGCGGATGATGCGTCAGCACGAAGACGGGAGTGTGGTACGGCGGCTCGTCGCCCCACCATCCTTTCCAGCTGTAATCAGGCCACGGTCCGCGCACGGGACCGAACATGTTGCGTCCAAGAATCCAGGCACCGATTCCCTCAAAACTTCGCTCGGCGATCCCGTTATCGATTCCCGTTTCACCATCGCCCTGACCGTGCATCTTCCGCCACGCGCGCGTGGAAAAGAACCACTCCATCAACTCGGGACCTCTGACGCCGAGCGGGTTCTGGAGATCCTGATCGGGACCGGCGCCGTAACCGTCAGTGGAAATTGCGAAACTCAGGACACGGAGCTTGGACATTGTGATCCTCATTGATTGGCCAGGCTGACAAACTAGCTGATGCGAACGCGACAACCAACCCCGTTCACTGTGTCCTTGCGAAACACGCACGGCGCGGATTCCCACTCCATTTCACACGAGCCCGGAATGACATCATGATACCGGCGACGCCGCGCCGTGATTCCTTTCCGGTGCTTCTACGCCCAGCAGATTGTGAACGAAGAAGTCGAAGCGCTTGAGCTCACCGTAAGTGCCGCCCGATCCATGACCAGCGCCCGGTATGACCAGCAAGTCGAAGTACTTCTTCGCCTTTATCAACGCATTGACGACCTGCATCGTCGTCGAAGGATCCACGTTGGGATCCATCTCACCAACGACGAGCAGCAGCTTACCCTGCAATCTGTACGCGTTGTCCACGTTGGACGACGCCGCGTACTGCGGACCGATCGGCCATCCCATCCATTGCTCGTTCCACCAAATCTTGTCCATCCGGTTGTCGTGCGCGCCCGCAGCAGAAACGGCGGCCTTGTAGAACTCCGGATGAAAGAGCAATGCGCCGAGTGCGCTCTGACCGCCGGCTGAGGTTCCGTAAATGCCGACACGACTGATGTCGTAGTAGGGATACTTCGCGGCGACTGCCTTGTGCCAGAGAATGCGATCAGGGAAGCCAGCATCGGCAAGATCTTTCCACGCGACATCGTGGAACGCCTTGGATCGATTCGACGTACCCATGCCATCGATCTGCACAACGATGAAGCCGAGCTCAGCCTGGGCTTGCATGCTGGCCTGAGTACTGAACGTCTTTGGAACGAAGGAGTCCTGCGGTCCGGCGTAGATGTTCTCGATGACGGGATACTTCTTTTTCGGATCGAAGTTGGTGGGACGGATGATGACGCCCCAGATGTCTGTCTTGCCGTCACGACCCTTGGCAGTGAACACTTCCGGCGGACGCCAACCGGTGGCGAGCAGCGCGCTGGCGTCGGCGTGCTCCACATTCATTATCACTTGGAGATCGCTGGTTCGGCGAAGCTGTAGAACGGGCGGTAGATCCACGCGCGACCACAGATCGACGTAGTAGTTGTGATCGGGAGAAAAACTTACAGTGTGCATCGCGTCGGCGTCCGTGATCGCCGTGAGTCCGGATCCGTCGAAGTTGATGCGGTAGTGATGGATGAAGTACGGATCCTTGCCGGGATACATGCCGCTCGCGGCGAACCATATCTGCCGCTTCGCGTCATCGATCCAATCGACGCCGCGGACCACCCATGGTCCCTTAGTGATCTGGTTCTTCACTCGGCCCGTAACGCCGTCGTAGAGGTAAAGGTGATTCCATCCATCGCGCTCGGACATCCAGATGATTTCCTTTCCGTCATCGATGTCATGTCGGTACTTCTTTGCGGAGTACTCGAAGAAGGTGGGCGACTCTTCGTCCATGACTGCGCGTGTCGTGCCAGTGTTGGCATCGATCTCGATCACGCGATACGCCTGATGGCCACGCTGATTGTACTCGAACGTCACCGCCTGACTGTTGCGTCGCCAGGCGAGCGCCGTGACGTCGTATGCGTTGGGAAAGAGCGAGTTGTCGATGACGAACTGCCTGTGCGAAGCGAGATCGAAGAGTACCGGCTGATCGACGTCGAGCACGTCGCCCGGCTTGTTGTAGTAGAGCGTCGAGTCCTTCGGCTGGAGCTGATCGGTTGGCGAGGACAGCACGTAATGCACCATCCGCCGGTATCCGGGCCGCACGCGGTAGGCTGCGATCCGTCTGGAGTCCGGCGACCAGACGATTGACGACTGATCGTACGCATCGCCCTCTGATCCATCGGTGCTGAGCATGACCCCGCGCTCGGAGCCCACGGGGCGCACATACACGTTGAAGTTGCGTATGAGAGCTTCCTGCTTTCCGTCTGGCGAAATGTGCGGGAGCGTATCCGGGCGCGGCAGTCCGCCGAACAATCCGCCGCCATAGCTCCGCCGCTCCCGCTGCGTGCGTTCCCTGGGCGGCGCAACGGCGCAAACATAATTCGCCAGTGTGCAGCGCCAGCGTACCGCATCGGTGGGCGGTCCGAAGCGATCACGCGGTACGAATTCGATCGCGCTCTCGCCATCGGCGAACGAGAATGTCGTAAACGGAAGCGTGAGCGCGGTTATCGGCCGCTTGAGATCGCTGCTGAGAGTGGCCGCGAGCCGGGTCTGATCGAACGGAGAACGTCGCGCGAGGGTGGCTGCGTCGACGAGCACGAAGGTGTGGCCGCCGCGCACCGATTTATTGTAGGTGAAGCTGTCCCCATTCTGGAGCCATACCGGCGGATCGGCGTCGTCCACAACGAGTCCGTCGAGCCGTCGCGCCAATCCCTCGGCGCGTGCATAATCGGCCGCTGTTCCCTGCGCGGCGACAGTTACGGGGATCGTCGCAGCGACACTGCACGATAGAAGAACGACCGTCATGGCGCGCTGCACACGAGCTGCCCGTGCGGCCATCGGCGCCGGCTCTCTTACGGACTTCATGGTTCCCCTCGTTGTTGACGGCGCGGCGCCACATCGACGCGAGCGATTATGGGTTACTGGTCGGGAGGGGATATAATATCCAATCTTGACGACCGCAAGATCACCAGATCATTACATCATAGACAGGATAATTACGTCGGGGCTCAACGAGTCGCGGATAATATTCGTTACTCGCCCTCCACTCATGCGATACAAACAGGCTACCCAACAGGCGTTCGCCATTGGCATGATCGGCCTCGGAATCGTCGGTCTCGTCTACGGCGATTTCGCGACAGTATGGCACGACGCGCCAGCCTCATTGCCAGGTCGCGAGATACTCGCGTACGCGTCGGCGACGCTCATGCTGGTGTGCGGCATCGGTTTGCTCTCGAAGCGCACCGAAGTGTTGGCGGCACGCGTGCTTGTGCCATACTGGGCGCTCGTAGTACTGTTGCTCGAGATTCCGCTGGTCATCAGAGCTCCGCTCGTTGAAATGACCTGGTTGAACACGGCGATGATCACCGTCGTCTTCACAGGCGCATGGGTGCTGACCGCTGCGGATACGCGCGCGCTTCGCATCGCCCAGCTCGTATTCGGGGCCGCCCTGATTCCGATCGGCCTTTCGCACTTCGTCTACGTCGACCTGACCGCGCCCCTCGTTCCCGCCTGGCTTCCCTTCCACACCGGCTGGGCCTACCTCACCGGAGCTGCGCATATCGCAGCCGGACTTGGCGTGCTTCTCGGGATTTATCCGCGGCTCGCGGCGGCAATGGAGGCAGCGATGCTGAGCGCATTCACCGGTCTGGTCTGGATTCCGGCGATCATCGCCACGCCAAGGACGCAGAACGTGTGGTCAGAGTTCACCATCTCCTGGGCGATCAGCGCGGGCGCGTGGGTGGTTGCGGCGAGCATCGCGAACAAGAATCCGGCGACGTCCCAGCAGTCGCCGGAACCGATAGTTCGCCGGCCAGCAGCTTAGCGCGTTGCCATGAACCTATAGATGTTTTTGCGATGGAGACGGGCGCAGCCGAACCTGAAACATCACCGGCCAATATTTTCCGGTGAGAAGAAGCTGCTTTCCATCCGGCGCAAGCGCGATTCCGTTCATGACTTCAGCGTACGCCGGACGGTCCGGATACAGATCCGCAAAGTCGATCGTCTCCCGCACGTCGCCGGTTGCCGGATCGATTCGGAGCACCCAGTTGGACTGGTACACGTTGGCGAACAGCTCGCCGTTGACGTACTCCAACTCGTTGATCTGATACAGCGGCGCACCATTGTCGCGTACATGCACGACTCGTTGCACCTGAAACGTTTCCGGTGACAGCACACGCAGCGAATCGGAGCCATCGCTCATGATCAGCGACGTTCCGTCGGCTGCGAGTCCCCACCCTTCACCGGGATAGTTGAACGAATCGCGTGGAGCGAGTGTGGCGGCATCGTACGTGTACGCCACACCGGCCTTCCATGTGAGCTGATACAGGCGACCCTTGAGCAGCGCGAGCCCTTCGCCAAACCGATTTGCTGCAAGCGGCCTCGACGCCAGCACTCTGCCCGATTTGAGATCGACTCGTCGCACGTCGGAGCGGCCGTTGAGTCCGGTGCTCTCGAAGAGCACGCCGTCGGCGTAGAGAAGCCCCTGCGTGTAGGCGAAAGAATCGTGCGGGAAGCGCGCCGTCACTTCGTAACGCGCTGGCTGGTGACTCTCAGTGCCGCGGCATCCTGCACCCATTAGTATCGTCACGGCTACGATCAGCGACGTAGGGCACGTACGGTTTGTGCGCATAGGAGAAAATACTCCGTTGCCTCGCTGCAACATCCCGAATCACTCCCAGCGGAAAACGCGTGTTGAAATGGCGGTGTACGCGGCGAACAGAACGAGCAGCGCCGCGACGTTCACCCAGTGTGCGCCCCAACCGGATCCATCCCACACGCCCTGCAGCAGTGCCACCGCGTGCGTCGTCGGGAACAGATACGCCAACCCGCGGAGTGCGCGCGGGAATCTATCCAGTGGATAGAAGAGCCCCGACAACGCGAGCATGGGATAGAGTACCGCCGCGCTGATCGGCTGCGCGAACCGCGCCGTAGGCACCAGGCTGGCGAGGACGAATCCAAGAGAGAGGATGCTGAACGTGCCAAGCACGACGGCTGCGGTGAAGCTGAATACGTTTACGCGCATCACGCCCGGGAAAAGTCGCCGGCCGGCGAGCATGAGCAACGCGAGACTGACCACCGTGAACACAAGCTTCACAGTTACCTGCGCACCCATGATCGTCACCGGCGACAGTGGCGTGGAGCGAAGGCGTTTGAGGATACCACCTTCCCTGTATATGGATATGATCGCAACGAGCGACTGCACCGCGCTGATCGCGATCAATATCGCCGCGAGGATCGCCACGTTGAATGGGATATCGACCCCCGGTGTGGCCATCGGTTTGCCGATGCCTAAGGCGCGTCCCAATACCACGAAAACCAGCAGCGGCACCAATAGCGCGCCGACGAACCCCATTGGTTCGCGCATGAAGATCTTGGTCTCGAGCCAGGTGAGCTTCCAGAATCCCCGCAGCGGTCCGCGTGGCATCGTCAGTCCCTGATCCCGTGACCGGTCAGCTTGAGGAACACATCCTCGAGCGTCGGGATCTCGGTGCGGAAACCACGCACGCGAATACCTTCGCGCGCGATGACGTTGATCACTCCGGTCACGAAGTCGTCACCGGCGCCGCGAAGCGTGTACGTCACTCCATTGCGCTCGATCGCGCCAAGGCCCTGCATGCGTTCGATGACATCTGCATCATCGCTCGTGAAGACGGCAGTCCGTTCCGGGCAGTGCTTCTGTACCAGCTCGGCGGGCGTGCCCAACTCGATGATGCATCCGTGCTCGATGATCGCGACGCGATCGCAGAGTCGCTCGGCCTCTTCCATCAGGTGAGTCGTGAGGAACACCGTCGTGCCACGGTCTCTGATCCCGGTTACCAGGGCCCATATCGCACGACGCGCCTGTGGATCGAGTCCGGTGGTGAGCTCATCGAGGAACACGACCTCGGGTTCATGAATGAGCGCCAGCGCGATGAAGAGCCGCTGCTTCTGTCCACCGGAGAGAGTCATGAACCATGAGTCGCGCTTTGCTGCGAGACCAAGGCGGTCGAGGAGTGCGTCGGTATCCACCACACGGGGATACAGCGACGCCCAGAGGTCCACCGCCTCCCACACCTTGATCCGCTTCTGGAGCTGCGCTTCCTGGTGCTGCACGCCGATCCGCTGCCGGAGAGTGTTGGCGTCGCGCTGTGGATCGAGGCCGAGTACCGAAATGGTCCCGGCGTCGGGAACGCGATTGCCCTCCACGCACTCCATCGTGGTCGTCTTGCCGGCGCCGTTCGGACCAATGAGCCCGAAGATCTCGCCTTCGAACACTTCCAGCGAGACGTCTCTCACTGCGATAGTGCGGCCGTAACGCTTACCCAGTCTCGAGACGGAAATGACGGGAATCACGTTGGATCTTGCATCGTCCGTGTCAGTCGCGCTGCTACGTCATCCATCTGTCGCCTGCGTAGCCTGGCCCAGCGCGGGAGTCGTAGCGCGCCGAGGGCGGTGGGCGAGATGCCGACTTCGCGAGCAATGTCCTGGAGGTCATCGAGCGTCAGTCCGTCAGCGCGACCGCCTGGCAGTGTGCGCGAGTCGGAGCCTTCCGCGGCCGCACGGAAGATCGCCGCGACCTCGTCTTCATCGTAGTGGCGGTCCGGCATGGTGATTCAGATCCTCCAGTGAGGCCTCTCTGCCCGTGACACCGAGCCCATATAATCAAGCATCGGGGTTGCGCGGCGTCCACAGTGAAGGCCGCGCGAGTGCGGGCGAGGGGTCGGCACCAGGCATGACTCGACTGAGACGGGCTCGCAGGCGACGCCGGCGGAGGCGTTGCTGGAGCGCGGCGCGGGGCACTACGTTGTCATCCCCAGGATTGCTTGCACGGATTTCGCATGCGCTTGTGTACGGAATCATTCTCTGTCCCGTATCAGATATCTCATGAGCTCAATTCCAGCAGTCACGGCTGCCGGTGCATCCAGCGACGAACCGGCGACGTTCGTCGCCAACACACTCTCGGCGTCGTTGACCGTCAATGTCATTGAGACCAGCCTCGCGTGGTATCGCGACGTGCTCGGCTTCACGGTTGCACAGACACACGAGCGTGACGGAAAGATGTTCGCCGTGTCGCTCAGAGCGGGGCCGGTGGCCATCCTGCTGACGCAGGACAACGGCGCCAGGGGATCGGACCGGGTCAAGGGCGCCGGAATGTCGTTGCGGCTGACGACGTCCCAGAACATCGACGAGCTGGCGACGCGAGTGCGGGAGCGTGGCGGCATACTGGAGACGGAGCCGGTGGATATGAGGGGCGTGCGCGTGTTTCGGTTGGTCGATCCGGATGGATTCAAGCTGGTGATATCGTCGGAACCGGCGTAGCTGGTACGCTTCATCAGGGACAAGCAAATGCCATCCTCTACCGACCGCATCGAAGAGTCCGTCGTCCTTTCCGCCCCGCGCGCACGCGTCTGGCGCGCGCTCACTGACGTCCGCGAGTTCACGCAATGGTTCGGCGTCGAGCTCACCGCGGCTTTTGAACCCGGCGCTGTCATCAACGGACACGTTACGAATGTGGGTTACGAGCATGTCACGATGACGATCTGGGTCGAAGCAATCGAGCCGCAGCACGCATTCTCCTTTCGCTGGCATCCGAACGCAATCGACATGTCGGCCGACTATTCTACCGAACCGACCACGCTCGTCGTATTCACGATCGATGAAGTGCCCGAAGGTACTCTGCTCGTCGTAGTAGAATCAGGTTTCGACGCGTTGCCAGAGTCGCGGCGGACGCCTGCGTTCACCAGCAACAGCAAGGGCTGGGAGGCGCAGATGCGGCGGATCGCGAAGTATCTCGCGGAGAATTCCGGTCCGTCAGTCGTATGATGCTAGTGCGACACGTTCGGATTTTTCACCGCGCGATCCGAACGAGTCACACATTGTTCACTACGACTGTGGCTCCAGCAACAGCGGGTGTACCTTACGCAAGCCAGCCGCTCCTCGTCGCCTTGCTCGCGAGCAGTGCCAGCACCAACGCTACCACCAGCACGACACATTGCAGAACGACCGCCGTCGATCCAGCCTGCGACATCGCGCCGCTCATGCCGAACAGCGATACGTCCTGAAGGATCACGCCGAGCAGTGACAGAACCAGCAGTGGATACGCCCACCGCTTGCCGACGATCAAACCGATGCATCCAAGCGCACCAGCGCACACAGCAATACCCGTCGCAGCGATCGACCATGCAGGACGGGCTGCATACATAGCCTGCTGCGCGGCGCTCAGCTTCGCGACATCTGCTGGAGTGAGGCGGAGATCCATGACAAACGCGGCGACACCGATCAAGTTCCAGATCAGTGCAACAATACCAACGGGCTTGAGCCACTTCGGTGTTGCAGTCATATCGATCCCCCTGGGTGTGAGTGCGTCGATGACTTCCTGCGGTCCAACCGTAAGGAGCTACGCGGGCACCTGAGCGACGTTCCATTCCAGCGCTCTCGCCATCGCTCGCGCATTCTCGAAGCGACCGGCGGGGTCCTTGGTGAGCGCTCGCATGAGTATGGCGTCGAGCTCCGGCGGAATGTCCGCAACGTGGGTCGATGGCGCGGGCGGCGTCTCGTACAGATGCGCCGCAAGCATCTGCATCGAATTCCGTCCGGCGAACGGTGAGCGACCGGTGACGAGAAAGTATCCGAGTGCGCCGAGGCTGTAGATATCCGACGATGCGCTGATCTCGTTCGGATCACCGCACTGCTCGGGGCTCATGAATTCCGGTGTTCCGACGATCATTCCGGCCTGCGTCAGAGTCGCGCCCATCGCACCGGCGCTCCCAGTGCCGCGCGCAGTGACCAGACCAAAGTCGAGCAGCTTCGCGACGTCCGGCATTCCGCCGCGATTGCCCAGTATCACGTTGCTCGGCTTGATGTCGCGATGCACGAGTCCGCGATCGTGCGCTTCGGCGAGCGCGCCGCAGAGCTGCATCAGAACGTGAACGGCGCGCGATACGTGCATTGGACCGTCGCGCTCGACGATCTTCTCGAGCGTCTCGCCGTCGAGCAATTCCATGACACAGTAGAACGTACCGTCCTCGGAGCGGCCATAGTCGAAGAGTTGCACAGTGTTGGGATGTGTGAGCTGCGCCGTCGCCTGAGCTTCGCGCTCGAAGCGAGCGAGCGCATCGGGACTGCCCGCCTGCTCGGCGCTGATCAGCTTGATCGCGACCGGGCGGCGCAACATCCGATGCTCGCCGCGAAAAACATCGCCCATGCCACCCGAACCAAGCTGCTCGCCGAGCGTGTATTGTCCAAGTTCGCGCGCTGCCGCCTCGCGACGCACCACGATCTCGTATCGATAAGACCCAAACCAGATGATGAGCCCTGTGAGCGTCAGCACAGTGACCTTGAATCCGAACACGATTGGCGCGATCGATATTGGAAGCATGCCTGTGACGAGCGCCCACACATCCGGCGCGAGCCCCGTCATCGCGAACAGCGCCACCGCAATCGCCGTTCGCCGCGCTGGGTTCGGAATGAGAACGCCATACGCGACCATCAGGAATACCGCAAAGCTCGCCGTCCCAAGCGCGATGTCGATCGGCGCCTTCGAATACACGTCCTGCAGCGTCGAGTAGTCAAAGATGTTGAGCGCAAGAAAAAGTCCTGCGCCGAAGGTGAAGATGATCGCTTCGTAGAGACGTAGCCTGCCGAGTGGCCGGGGCGAGCCGGGCCGAAGCAGCTGCGCTGCGATCACGAACAGGGCAGCTACAATTACATAGAGGTATGATGACCCCGCCGAGAGTGGTGCCGTTGCAGTGCGCGCGCGCATGATCGGCGAGAGTGTGCCAAAGATTGCGCCACCGGCGTTGTAAGCTGCGCATACCCAGGCAACTGCACGAAGTCGCCGCTGAAGCGTGGCGCGCAGCTCCTCACTGTTGCTGAAGTCGTCGCGGTGAGTGCCGGCGCGTCGGAAGCGGGCGGCGAGCTTGGGGGTCGGCATCGCCATAATGATGCACCCGAACCCGGTTTCCGGCGAGGAGTCACCCGCCGCTACAGGACCTATCCCTCAGGTAGTCGCAATCAGAAACGACTCTCCGCTCGACGGCCGCAGTCCGTCGGTGCGGCCGGCGAAGTAGCGTTGGGCAAGATCGGCCGCGGATACATGAGCGACCGACGCGAAGCCTGCGTCCCGGGCCATCGCCAGCATCTCCCGCGGAGTGAAGAAGCTGAGGAACGGCGTCCCCGAAGCCCGGGCGTTTTTCTGGACTTCCTTGTGCTGCTGCCGCTCCTCGCCTTCCGTGAGCTCCGCGGGCAGAAGAAACGTCATCGCCAGCGTCGAGCCAGCGGCGAGCGCCGCGAGTCGGCGCAGTGTGGCCGCGACCGCGTCTCTCGTCAGGTACATCGTGACGCCGGTGCATGCGACCACCGTCGGCAGGGTCGCATCGAAATCCGCATCATCCGCGAGCCGGTCCCACCAGTCATCGCCTGCCTCGAAGTCGACCGGCACCAATCGCAGCCAGTCTGGAATGCCGAAGCCAAGGTCGATCAGGCGCTGCCGCTTCCATGCCTGCGTCTCCGGCTGGTCGATCTCGAATATCCGTATGCGCGAGGTGATCCCCGGCCTGCGCTGCGCGAAGGTATCGAGTCCGGCGCCGAGTATGAGGTACTGTGTGACGCCGAGTGCGGCCTGTTCGGTGACAAGGTCATCGACGAAGCGAGCGCGGGCAACGATGCCTGCCCGGAACCCGCGCGTGCCTTGACGATCCATGTCGGGCCGGCTGCGCCAATTGTCGTCAGGCGCGACAAGCTCGAGACCGATGGTGTCTCTGATGACGTGTGGAGATGCATCGACCTCGACGTGCAGAGCGCGCCACAACGCGACGCGCACCGCCGAGCTGTCCGGAACCGCGGTCGGTTTTTCCTGCATAGTGAAAGGAAGCTAATCGCGTGACGTGGCGATCGAGCGTCACAGCCACCGACGTACGCGTGCCTGATAGCTTGTGTATTCGTTGCCGAAGAGCTTTGCGAGCGCGCGCTCCTCGGGTGCGATCTGGAAGCGGTCCATGTAGAATACAAAGGCAACCAGCCCGAGCAGCGCCCATGCCGAAGACAGGAATACCGCCCATGCACCCAGAATCCACGCAAGGCCGACGTACATGGGGTTGCGTGTGATTCGAAATACGCCCGAGCTGACCAGAGAAGATGCCCGCTCCGGTGTCGTGGGATTTACCGTCGTTCGCGCTCGACGAAACGCCCTGACGCCGGCAATGCTGAAGCCGATGCCAATCAACGCCATTACTGCAGCCGCAGTGAAGCGCAGCGTGTCGGGCAGATGGAGCAACGGCGCGAACCGGGATGTGCCCCACATCGCGACTGCGATGACTGCTGCAACCACCGGCGGTGGCACCTTTACTTCGAGTGATTTCATGGACGCGCTCGCGATGGGGTAGGATCGGTTCAAGCGCCAGATTGGACCGCTCGTCTCATCGGGCGAGCGCCGACCTGTTACGCTATGTGAAACCGATCGAGGTAGATGATGAGGCCAAAGATCGCCTGCACGGCACTCACAACGAGCCACGTGACAGCGGGACGATCGCGCCAGAGCCATCGTCCGAGCGCTACGATGATGACGCCCGTGACGATGAGAATGAGGAAGAAACCGAACACGTGGTGCGTGTATGCCATGCGGCTTCCGCCGATGGCGCTCGCGGCGAGCAAATGACCGAGCAAGCCAACTGCGAAAAGTGCGACAACGAGGCCGCGCCACAACGGGCTCATCGGACCCTTCATGCCGCTGGCAGCCGGAGCCTGGGACGGATTGGACATCACATCTCCTTTCGTGAGGGATCGGATCGGCGAATCTCCGCAAGATACCGATCGCGCAATGCGTGGGTGCGTCGCGTCTACACAGTCCTGCACCGCATAGCGAGCCAACCGGTCGCCACGGCCGTGTCCAGATCGGCGATCAGCAAGCCTTCCTTGCCGTACGGCTGCCACCCAAGCACTGTCCCGTCAGGATGCACTACTGCCGATGTCGTCGGCGATCCGCCGCTCGCGTAGTTGACGCTCGCGAAATAACAGCTGTTCTCCGCGGCGCGGCACAGCATCGCCTTCTCGTGAAACGTGTTCAGGGGATCAGCGAAGCTGGTGGGCTGATAGCCGCCCGGTTCGGCCTCGGCGAAATGCGGATGGAACACTATGTGCGCACCGCGCTGCGCGGGCCAACGCACCGTCTCCGGGTAGCGCCACCCCTCGTGGCAGATAGCCACGCCGAACTTCAGCGGACCAACCTGGAAGCACTCGCGCTGCGTACCCGGCGAGTAGAAACTCTCCTCTGACGGGTCCAGCTGCACCTTGTCCTGGAAACCGGCGATCGTTCCGTCTCGATCGATGACCAGCGCAGTCAGCCGCGGCGCGCCGTCGACCACGCGCTCGGTTCCAAGCACCACCGCGACGCCAGTATCTGCCGCTACTTTGGCAATCGATGACCACGCGCGCTCGAGGAAGGCGGCATCGATCGGTGGCACCATCCTGCCCGTCGCACGATAGCCCGGGACGTAGCACTCCGGAAAGCACACGATGAGCGCCCCCTCGACCGACGCCTGCTGGATAGCAGCATGGGCCAGCGCGACCGACTCATCGGGCGTGGCCGCGTACCGTAAGTTGGCGAGTGCAATTCTGACTGTACTCATTTCGGGGCTGGGTCGAATGATCAATTAGTACACTATGGACTCGTGGCTGTCACGGCAAAACGCAGCACCAACGTCCTGTTTGGTGACAGCATGCGGATTCAGATGTGAATCCTACGATGTATGCCGCGCACCCGGCACTGTACTCTTCTCGATCTTCACCATCACGGTATACTCCGGATCAACCAGCTGGATGATCGGCGCCTTCGCGTTCTGCGCGACGAATTGATATGCGTCCATGACCGACATCCCGGACTGCGCGCGCACCCATCCGATCATCGCCTTGAATGCGACGCGCGCGGCGTCCTCGAGCGGACGACCCGAACCGACAAAGATTATCTCGTCGGCGTTCTCGATTCGCGGGATTGGCGTCGCACTCTTCCTGATCAGCTCGACGTACACCTCGACGTTCAGTGCACCTTCGATCGCAGCACCCATGATCTCGCCTTCGCCCATCGCGTAGTGGCCATCGCCGAAGGACAAGAGAGCGCCGGGTACGTTAACGCCCAGATAAACCGTATTTCCTGCACGCACCTCGGGACAGTCCATATTGCCGCCGAAGTTGCCGGGCACGATCGTGGTACGAACTTCGCCACCCGCCGGCGCGACGCCGATGCAGCCAAGGAACGGCGCCAGCGGTACCGACCACGAATACTTGCCGTCGGCCGACGTGGCTCGAGCCGCAGTGCGCTTCGCGTCCACGTCGTATCGCCACGTCGTCTCCGGGAAATCCGGTCCGAGCATCGCGGTCTGATCGTTGCCGACGAGTGCACCAAACCCCGGACTGAAAGACGATACCGCATATGAGCGCGCAGGCTCGAGTTTCACGATGTGAATCGCGACCGTATCACCCGGCTCGGCGCCATCCACGTAGAACGGGCCCGTCTGCGGATTGTCGTGGCCGGCGGCCATCTTTCGGGACGGGAGATCCGCCGCAGTCTTCACTGCGCCGTCGAAGCAGTCTTCCGTCCACGTAGCGATGCGCGTGCCCGACTTGATGTGCTGTTTCGGGGGCGCGCCGCCGAACGTGTACACGAGATCGGCGTGCTGAGGGATCCAGTCGAGCGTCGGTGCGTCGGCGGGAATATTCGCGACACTGGTTGGCGCTGCCGCGGTCGCCATCGCGGTCCCGGCCGCTGGCGCTACGTCGCTCGAAGCAACAGAATCACCGCCCGACGACTCGCGTGTGCCGTCCTTGCACGCTGCCATTACGCCAAGGACGCCGAGCGGTGCACTGATGAGGAACTGTCTGCGTGTGTTCATGCTAGCTTGCCATTGGGTTTGCGATCGTGAGGGGTAATGCGTCCGCCGGAACCGGGAATCATAGTTGCCACAATCCGTGATCGGCGTCTCCCTGGATGTAGATGGCGAACGTACCCTTTCCCGGAATCTCCATCGCGGGATGCGCAACGAAGGCACGGTGCCTCGTCACAGCATCCGAGGCGACGATCTCGGGGAAATGTATCTTCATTCGAGCTCCCGTGTGTTTGCGGTATGACGCGCTGGCGCGGCTGCAGGCGCGCGGGACGCTATGCCTGAGTAAAGCGTAACGTGTTGCCGTCGGGATCATTGACGTAAAACTCGCGCGTGCCCCAGGTCTGCTCGAGTGGACCTTCGTGCACTTCGTGCGGCGCCTCAGGGTTGCCGGGCGTCTCGAGTCCCCGTTCGCGGAACGTCCGAAACAGTGCGTCGATGTCAGTGGTCGTGACGACGACTACGGCACCGAAGACTCCATCGCCGCTGTGGCTCGAGAGGAACAGGTGGGCGCCATCGCGGGCGAGAACGCTGAACGACGGATCGTCCAGCGCGTCGTCGCCATCGACGCGTTCGAAATCGAGAATGCGTGTGTAGAAATCGACTGACCGTCGCATGTTGCTGCAGCGTAGCGTCGCAATGATTGTCATTGGGAAAAACCGGGGTCAGAGTACGTTTTCCGTAGCGGAAATGTACTCTGACCCCGGTTTTCTCCCCGCTGCACGCTTCGGATCAACAATGCCGCCAGGCCCACGATGATACCAACGTACAGGTACTGTGTCAGCGAGACGCCGGTACCGAAGGGAAACCAGATACCTGGCACGCCCAACGCCGTCAGTGCACCGCTGAATTGGCTGGCGGCGACAAACAGCACGACGATGAACGTGAGCAGACGATCCGGCTGCCGTCTGCGCAGTCCGACGATGGCGGTCGCCAGCAGCACGACGGCCAGCGGGACGCGCCATATCTGATTCAGCATGGCATACATGCCGTGAGGCAGTGTCAACCCCAGCACAGCACTCAGCACGGTCACCACGCTCAGCGCGGTGATGATGGCAATGGCGTATGTCAGCCATTGCCAGAGTTCGAGCTGATACCAATGTCGCCATGTCATGATCCATGCTGCCAACCCGAGCGGTACGAGAGTCTGATGCACGACGAGGTACGTGGTGAGGTCTTCATACGGCATCCAGGTGTAGACCGCCTGATTCAGCCTGTATGCGGCAGTCAGCAGAAGCGCCGAGCACAACCACTGCACGAAATGCCCGTGCGCAAGCTGCGCGCGGAAGCACCAGGCCAGCAGCGCCAGTAGCACGAATGCCAGAGGCTCGACAACTTCGACCACATAACCCTTGAACGTTTCCAGCCAATCGAGTTGGTACTGGGCGCTGATGGCGTCAATCGTGCCGAGCATGGGGGCGATGTGGATGCCGCCCGCGTCCTGCCCGCGTCCGAGTCCGGGACGCATCCACACCCTTATCGCTATGACGGCGTCGTGCGCGTTCGCAGACTCTGGCGGCAAACGAAAGATCTGTGGCCTGGTGCTGTAGATAACCGGCTTCGTGCCGGAAAAGTCGCCCGTCCCGCCGATCAAGGTTCCGTTCCAGAACAACTGGTAGGCGTCTTCGACATACGCCGGCGCGAGGAGGGCGATGCGGGTGTCGGCGGTGGCGTCGACGGCGACACGCATGCGGTACCACGCGTATCCCGAATAGCCATTGTGACCGCGTGCCCACCAACCGGGCACGTAATCCGTAAGACCGACATCGCCGTCGTGCGCGCCGGGAGCGGGGGTAAGGTCCACGGCCTCCCAACGCGAATCGTCAAGGCCCGGCGCGGCCCAGCGTTGGTCGTCGCCAGGACGGAAGCGCCACGGGCCCGTCAATAAGCGGGAGGACTGACCGATGCGAATCTGCATTGCCGGTGTCGTTCCGGCCTTTTCACCAGAGGTGGGGACTGCACCTGCCCCCGATTGGTCGTGTTCGACGACGTCAACGGCGACGGGTTCCGCCGGTGCTTGATTTCGCGATGCGAACGCGTGCCCACCTGGCGCTTCCGCCGCGGCCGATTCGATGGGCAATTTTGCAACGGAAATCAGGACGATCATGCTGAGGAAACATGTCTTCACCAAACCTCCGCAACTTGATTTCAGCCTCACAAGCGGGCCATTTGATCGTGCGTGGCGCTCGAGGTTCCGACCAGAGTTCAGGGAACCGCCGCTCCTCTCCGCGTGACATTTCCCGCACCAAACAACTGATCACTGTCGGACACAGTGACACTGCACATATGCGGCAGAAGATGCTTGCGTCGAACACTGCCGCAAGACATATCGTCAACGCTGACATAATGTTGACATTGACATATAGTTGCTTTACATCACGCGACCTATGGCCTTCTGCCACCGGCAACCCGATGTGAAGTTGCCGCGTTAATTGAGAGAATGACGCGCGGAAACCGCCGCGAGCTCGCCGACGAATATGTCGCGTGCTGTGATCGGAAGTGCACGGTGAGTCCCTATCTCGGATTCACCGTCATCACAGACCTTCCATCGGTCGTCTTCGCCCAGTACCTGATCCAGTGCTCGCCGATGTTGTTCGCCGCTGCGATCAGCTCCTTCGTCGGCTGCTTGCCGTGCATCGTCATCACGACGATCGCGGTGTTGAACTTCTTCTGTGAATGCGCGAAGTCCGGCTCGCGCGGACCCATCGCTGCGATCACGTCCTGAATCGTGATGTTGGTTCTGTCACCCGTGTAAATGGGATGACCGTTGGCATCCTGGTGGCCGGTGCGCTTCAGGTTGCGAAGGATGAAGAAGGGCGGCACCTCATCCGGCCTGGCGAGGCCCATCAGGTAGAGGCCGAGCCACGAGTAGCCCTTCGCGGGCGAGTAGTAGTCTCTGTCGAGCTGAGTGTACGTGCCGTCCCCGTTGTCCTTCCACGTACTGCCGCCCATCGCGTCGGCCTCGATGGGATTCGAGTATGGGAACGCAGCTGGAAGATGCACGCCGGTCGCCCAGTGTACGGGACCGAGCGTGATCGTGTCGCCATTCGCTACCGCGCGCGCATCGGCGGCCCAGCGATGACCGAGCTCGTGTCCGATCTGCGACATCGCGTAGTTGTAGTCGGGCATGCGGCCGTCGGGTGACTTCTCCTGGATCTGTACTGCCGACGTCGAGACCGGTTCGACGTACATCCACTGCAGCTCGCCCTTGCTGCAATAGTTCTCCAATCCATTCGTAACTGTCCCGATACCAGTTACGTTGCCGCCGCGTGGTCCGTTACTCGGCGTCCCACCTTCGGGGTTGTCGACGCGGAAATCCGAATAGGTCGCGATGAAATCGAAGTTGTCGCCGAGTGTCGTGATGATCGAGCAGGCAACATCCTGCGCGCGCGGAATCTCGGGCCAGTGGAAGCCTTCGTACGCAACGGGAAACGTTCCGCTCCTCCTGCTCGCCAACGAGAGATCTATCTCCGGGGAGCGAATGCCACCGAGTGCAACCGAGCGCGCCGTCACCCGATCGACGATCGACGACGGCGTGCCACTCTCTGCATCGGCAGACACGGACACCCGAGTCGCGCCGGCGAGCGGAGCCGGAAGCACGCCCTCGATCGAAATTGTATTTCCGTTCACGGTAACTTCCGGTTCCGCGCCGGCACCGGAAACGATGTAACGTGGAGGACGGCTTCCGCCTCCACCGCCTGCACGTTTGTCTGCAAACCCGCGGATGGTCCATACTGCCGTTGCCTTCCTGAGATCGGCCGACGTTGGTTTGTGCGTGTCGAACGCGACGCGATACGTCACGCCATCGATCGCCGGATCGCCGTTCGGGAGCACGGCACCGCGAGTCTCGATGGTCGCTCTGACGAAGAGACCATCGATGCTGGAAAGCCGGACGTGCGTGATGTCGAGGTTCGGTGCGACCGCTGGATCGGGGGCATCCTGAATCGACGCGAGCGCCTTCTCGATGCCATCGGTGACCATCGGGAAAACACCGACCACCGCGTCGCGCGCTGACACGTCGTTGTACGAGAGCTCGATCACGCCGGTCTTGTAGAGTGTCGCCTGAATGCGGTTCACCGTCGGTACCCAGGTGAACGACTGGATTCCGCCAGCTCCCTCGCTGAGTGTCCATGTCACAACTGCGCGATCCGGCAGTTCCTTCACGAAATGCGGACCGTTCAATCCGGATTTTATGAATGCTGCGATGCCGGGAATCGTGTTGATGAACGTCTCTCCGACAGTCTGCAGGGACGCGTAGCGATCCATCAGGAACCCGTTGCGGGTCGATCCGCCGGCGCCAGTACGGTTGCCAGCGGGCGGACCACCGAATCTTGCGCGATCGGCCGCCTGCTGCATGGTGCCGAAGGTGATTGCTCCGATCGCGACATCGAAGGAGCTCCACTGCTTTCCCGAGAAAGGAAAGGTGAACCCCTTGAGCGTCGCCGAATTTCCTTTGAGTTGGGGCCCGAAGTCCGCATCCCATCTCAGTGCGACATTTTCGACGCGAAATCCCTTCCCTTGCGGAGTGAATCGCAGGGTTCGGTGGTCCAGGTCGAAGAGACGCGCGGAGTCGACTGCTGCGCTATCGAGCTCGAGATGTATCAGGTTCCCTATGGTGGTTACCTTGCCGATCGGGTGACCAGGCTCGCGCTGGGCCACGCCCAATGAGGGGAGGGCGGCAAGTGCGAGGCGAAGCTGGATGTAACGGATACGGGTCATCGTGGCGGTCCAATGAAGGCGCGGTATTGGATACAATATTCAGCGCGCAGTAATTCTAGTGCAATTCATCGACACGACCCGAGCGGATCGCCTGCGCAGCGAGAGCGCTGTAGTGCTCCGAGCTCAGTTCACCACCCCTGTGCGGTCCTGGCTTTGATGCCGGACCCCGGCTCCTGCGCCTAGCGGCGCTGACGCGTGATTTATCTCAATGGCGTGTGGCCGGTTCGTCGCGCTTGAGCCATCCATCGAACCAGTCAGTCATCTGGTTCAGCATGTGCTTGATGCCGGCAGGCGACGCGTTGCCGTGCGCTTCTCCGGCATACCGGATGAAGCGCACCGGCTTGCCGAGTCGGTTGAGCGCAGTGAACAGCTCCTCGCTCTGGGAAAGAGGCGCTGCGTAGTCCATGTCTCCGCCGATGATCAGCACCGGAGTGGAAATCGACTCTACATGCATCAGCGGACTGGCTTCGAGATATGTATCCCAGTGCCCGTAAGGTGGAACACCGAGATGTCCCTGCCCGCCTTCGGCCCAGCCTGGAGCCCATAGTTGTTCATTGGCATCGTCCGCAAGCCGGCGCGTCGGATTGAACTGGCCGTACATGCTGATGAGATCGTACAGTCCGTTACGCAGAACCGCTGCCTTGAATCGGTGAGTCTGCTCGATCACCATCGCCGTGCCGTAACCGCCGAAACTGATCCCGTCGATTCCGAGCCGATCCGGATCGGCGATCCCGAACTTTATGAGCGAATCCACCGCGGGAAGGATGTCACCCGGGAACTGGCTCGCGCGGTCGGCGCCGCCGCCGGACAGTGGCATACTCGGCTCGAGCACCACGTAGCCGCGCGCCGCCAACAGCGCGGGCAACCAGTTGTCGCCGGGCTGCGGATACGTGGATGTGTCGCTGCTCTGCTCCGCCTTCGTATGAACCGTGCCCGGATACATCTGCACGATCAGCGGATATCGCGTGCCCTTGCTGTATCCCGGTGGCATTGTTATGCGCGCGAATACAGTATCTCCGGCGTCGGTCGTGTAACGCACGTACCACGGGCGACACACATTGAGCTTCGCGATGTCCTGGTCGAGCGATATTATCGTGCGCACCGTCTTGCCGCGACGCACCAGCAGATGCTCACCGGCATCATCGACTCGCGTCTCGACATGCGGTACATCCTGAGCATTTGCAAGCGAGCGTGGTGTCGGGGCGCGCCTGGTGATCGGCTCGATCACTGGCGGATCGGGGCGGAACACCGATCCGTCACGCCGAACCTGAACGACCGTGTCACCGATCAGACGCGCGCCCACGGTCGAATCGTCGTCGGACCAGCGCGTGAGCGTGACGTGTCTTCCCGGTAGTGGATGCAGGATTCGTCCGTCACGCAGGTTGACGAGAATCAGCTCGGTTTCCGCGCGATTGAGCGGCGGTATCGAAGCAGCAGATGCGTCTATCGGCCGAACATCGGGCGTGAACGCGATCCACTGTGCATCGCGGGAAATCAGAATGTCGCGAGGTGTGCGTCCACGCAGCGACGCGGTTCTGAGGAGCGCACGTCGCTGGCCAGTGCGCACGTCGATGCGCCAGAGCGTGAGTGAATCGCCGAGCGTGGGATGCGCCGGCTGGATGAACGAAGGAAGGTGCGCATCGGTGATTGACGCAGAAGCACGCAGCCCCGACGAAGCTGCCTTCCACAGCTTCGGCCACTCCGCAATCGCGTCGTCCTGATCCAGCGTCCCCGTGCCGGGCGGAAGCATTGCGGTGACGAGCGTGACCGAATCGAGCCATGCGTACGCACCAGCGCGTCCGTTGGGATCACCGATGGCGAAACGAAGGGATGCTGCGAGCGCGCCCGGAACGATCTGCTTCGGAGCGCTTCGCCCAACTTCCCAGGTGTACAGCTCCCGGTCGAGCGAGTTGGGTCCGACGTGCGTGAGGGCGAGGTATCGATCCGATGGCGACCAGAACGGACTCGCCCAGCTGTCGCCCCGGGCGGCGTCATCGAGAAAGGCCACCTGTCGCGACGTCGCGATGTCGTACACGCCAAGATCCGCGTGCAGCCAGAAAAACGTAAAAGTGGCATGCGCGCGCAGATCGCCCAGCCGTCGGCCGATTTGTACTGCCACACGCTTACCGTCGTGGCTCACATCGTACGCGCCGAATGGATTCGTTCGGCCCAGCCCCTGACCATGCAGATGCAGGACGCCGTCTACCGTAAGCCCGGACTTCGCGTCCCCCGCCGCCGTGCATGCGGGCGGCTGCACGGACTGGCCTGACTCGCCGGCTTGCGCATGGGTTACGGACGGCGTGATGCACGCGAGCGTCGCCGCCACGAGCGCCAGGCCAGCCTTGATGGCGCGCAACGTCGCGTCGTTTCCGCGCATCTTCACCTGGTGCGGCGCGACGAATCAGTACTGCGAATCAAGCAGCGACTGCAATACGTGGTTCGCCGTGGATGGAACTGCCGCGTACTGCTTGCTCTGCAGAATGAATGTACGCACTTCTCCGGATCCGAGCGTCACGGCAGCCTGAGCCAGGATCGTGCTGCCGACCGCGACCGTGAGCGTGTACGGCCCCGCGTCGGCGTTTACATAGATGCTCGCGTTGCGATAGACCGCGAGCGCCGATGCTGTCAGTCCAGTGAGAGTGGCCGGCGCAGTGGTTCCGGGGGTGAGGTACATCGACACCGTCGCCCCGAGCCCCGTTGCGGTCGCGAATGGCGCTGCATTGATGAGCCTGAACCGCGCCTGGTACTTTCCATTCACCATTGGTGGCGAGAATGGATCGTTGGTGACGATGGCGAAAGGCACTGCAGTCGGCGGAGTGAGCAGCTGCGGGGCTCCGGACGCTGCAGTCACCGGTACGATTCCAGCGACCACGACCGTATATGGAATTCCGGAAGTGAGATACTGGCGCGGCAGATACTCGGTGCTGTTGGCGTTGGTGTAGAACGACGACAGCGGACCGCTGCTGCCTGCGAGCCTGGCCACGAACGAGTGAACGCCCGGCGTAACCGGCTCATACAGCGATGCATCGGCCCCGGTCGGTGTCGCGACGGAGGTCGGCGCAATCGCGAGCAAGCTCGGCGCTGCGGCGCTCGAATCAATCAACATGTCGATCGAGCGGGGTTGTGTTTTCGATGCGGCGTTGGTCGCATCGGTGTACTGGAAAACGGAATTGACGATTCTGACCAGTGCCGGCTTTGCCGGCGCTCCGGTAGTGCTGTCCGATCCGCATGCCGCCAGGGTCACAAGCGTGGAAATCAGAACACAGCGCGCCAGGGCTATTGGCTTCATGCGGAACAATCCATTGACGAGGAAATTGGGCAGGTCTCGCGGATCATGAGATCGACTCACCATCCATTGAGCGAGGCCGTGGCAGCATCGCGTCCGTACATAAGACAGACCCGTCAGTCGCGTGATACCCTGTAACACCGGTGGGCCGGAGATCATTTTGGCTCCAGAATGCGCCCGATACGGGCCCGGGCATCGAGCAGGTGCAGCCGGGTATCACGGTCGGACGCTCGCGGGAGCGCCCGCTCGATCTCGCGTCTGAGATCGACCAGCTCTCCGCGCAGGATCGACTGAACGTCCGGCTCGTTCGGCGCGTCGGTCAGGGCGCCGGTCGTGCCAGCCCGCGGGCCCGAACCCGCCGGCGGATTGACCTTGCCTGCCAGGTCGATGAGATAGCTCTGCTGGAGAGCCCTGCGCTCCGGGCTGATCGATACCCTTGGTGCTGAGAGTTCGCTCCAGACGCCATGGCGAACATCGCCGAGCATCTCATCGAGTGAATAGGAGGTCGCAGGGTCCATCGCGGCGTATTCGCGCAGCCGCGCCAGTCGTGCATTCTGGAGCAGCGCCGAGAGAAGTCGAGCCTGAATCGAGGAGATGCGCAGCAGAGTTCCGGTGGGTTCCAGCCGGCGGGTGATGCTTTCGTCGAACAGGAAGGCCGGGGTCTGGAACGCGTTTCGGTTCAGGAATTGGATGGCTGCAATCTGCCTGGCCCTGGGCACAGGCGTGTATACGGGGCCTGGCTGGCTCCCGTATTTCGTCTGAACGTCGGAACCACCGACAACATTCACAACGTGCGTCAGCTCGATGCGCCACTGATTGACGAGGCGAGTGTACAACTCCCGCAGCTGTGAATTGTCCTCGGTTGGCTTTGTCGTCATCGCGAGCAGCATCGGCACGATTCGGCGAATGTTCCTGAGACCGTAACCAGTCGCCTTGACGGCGTCAGCGTCGCCAACGGCTTCCGTCTCGTCACCTGGATCGACGTTCGCGGTGGTATAGACTTCCGTCGAGTGACCGAACCGGAGCCACGGAATCGAATCCTGCATTCGTGCCCATCGATCGAGAGTCGGTCGTTCCGCATCCGGCGTAGTGGCGCCGGGAATGGGTGTGTAGCCCCATTTCACTGTGTAGGTGTCAGCGGGACCCACACGCGGGATGAGGTCGGACAGAGGTATGGAATCTTCGGGTTGCGCGACGTAATTGAACCGAGAGTAGTCCATCACGGATGCCGTGTGCCCCATTTTGGCCAGCCACCTACGCGAGCGAAGCGAGTCAACGGGATACAGCGAGCTCGACTTGTGGTTGTGGTACAGTCCGATGGTATGGCCCACTTCGTGGGACACGATGTACTGTAGCAGCCGACCCATCAGCGAATCCGGAAACTCCCCGTGCTGCACCCGGGGATCGAGTGGCGCGACCTGTGTGAGATACCAGTCGCGCGTGATGTTCATGATGTTGTGGAAAATGCGCACGGATCCGTTCAGCACTTCGCCGGTACGAATGTCGCGAGTGCCATCGCTTGCGGCATTTTCCGTAGTAGACGGCATCCATCGGATGACGGTGTGTCTGATATCTTCGGCAGACCAGTCCGGATCATTGGCGGGCGGATCGAGCGCGATGATCGCGTGCCGAAATCCCGCCGCTTCGAACGCGGGCTGCCACGCTTCCACTCCCTTCCTGATCCAGGGTTTCCACTTGTCGGGCGTCGCCGGATCGATGTAATAGACGATCGGATGCACGGGCACCGAAACGGCGGAGTCGGGAAACTTCTTCTCGAGGCGCCAGCGGCCGATGTAACGCTGGTCCACGGCGCGGTCGGCGCTGGTTCCGAAATCGACGCGCGTCCGCGAGTAGAAACCGATGCGATCGTCGGCGAGCCGCGGCATCATCGGATGCTCCGGAAGCCGGATCATGCTCCAGTGTGCAAGTACGCTTCGCGTGGGCACCGCAGTACGTGCCAGCGACGTGAGCTGGGAACTGTTGGGCGTTACCGTTTGCGTCGCTTCGACTTCCACGTTGTCTGGAAACGCGACCACGCGCTCGATGAACGATCGCTGCGGATCGATCTGGCCGTGCAGTGCCGCAAATTCCGGAACTGAAGTCGTGAAGAGCTTTGTGACGTCGATCACGGCGGCGCTGTCCGGTCCGTATGCAAGTACGTCGAATGCGGCGATTATCGGCGGGTAGTTACTTCCCTGTATTGCGCGGTATATGGGAAGCGTGCTGTCCGCCATTATCGAATACGACGGTGAGCGCAGAAAGACCCGGTTCCCTATTCTGTCCCAGCGAATGGTGCGTTCGCTGAACTGATCACCGCCATATTCCGATGCGCTGGACGGAACGGCTGCGGCTGCACGGGCAAAGCGGCCAAGCTGCAGCATGTCGACGTTCATCGCAGACCGGGGAATCTCGAAGAGCAGCCGGTCGCCCACCGTGTGCGTGGTGAAGAAGCCCGAGCGTGTCACGGCACCGCGCATCACGACGGCGCTGTAGGGCCGGATCCTCGTATTGCCGCTGGCGCTGTGACCGGAGTCGATGCCGGATGCAGACAATGTCGCAACTGGCCGCGCGGGCGACTCGCTCCTGACGGCTGCCGGTGCAACTCCAGGCGGCCGCGAGGCGTGACAGCCTCCAAGAGCGAGCATACCGAGCAGCGAAGCCGCAAGGGGGCGAACAGCATGTGATTTCAGGAGGATGTTCCTCATCAGAATTGATTCGAAGCTGCGCACGAATACATTGCGGTATCCGTCATGTGTGACTCGCGCGCCGCGCATTGAACGCGCGCGGCCAGCGGCGGTTTATCCAGATGATGACGCCCGTGATCGGCGCGATGGTTCCGATGAGACAGGCCAGAAACGCCGCGATTTCACTCGGCAGCCCGTACAGTGTTCCCACGTGCACCGGGTTCGTTCCGCGGCGCAGCAGTTCACCCAGGGGGCGATCACGAAATCGATCTACCCGCAGTGCGCGTCCGCTGAACTGATCCAGATACACTATGTCCATCGCCTGACGATATGGAGCGTCGGGTGGAAGCCCCATAACCGTGAACGCATCACGCGGCGTCTCGGGGAGGTAGAGAACGAGCGTCGTCGTGGGCCCGAGTGCGACACCGGCTGCTCGGAATGCGTTCGCGAGCGAGATGGGCGTGCCACCCGATGATGGCATCGAATGCGGAGGTGTCGGCGTGGCTTTCCCGCGCGGCGTCATTCCATCGACCGCATTGCCGATAGTCCTGAATGACCAGACCAGTCCAGTTGCGCCGACAACAAGCAGAATCACGGTCGAATAGATGCCGAGCACGACGTGCAGGTCGTAATTGCGCCGCTTCCAGCCGGTGGGATGCTTGAACGTGAGACGAGTGCGGAGCATGCGCACCGTGCGGGGCCACCAGATCACGACTCCGCTCATCAGGATGACGACGAAGCAGACTGTAGCAATACCGACGACTCTCCGCCCGATCTCACCGGCCAGCAAGCGCCGGTGTATCGCCTCGGTGATCACGAAGAATCGCTCGTCTCCACGCTGCACATCCACGACACGACCGGTGTACTGGTTCACGTACATCCGGCGGCCGTTGGCAAGCGTGAAGATCTCCGGCCTTTGCGGGCCGGAATACAGCGTCACTGTTTCGAGATGTGATCGCGATTGGCGCGACACCGAGTCGGCGAGGGCATCGACTCCGAGTGCGGTTCCGCCACGAATGCCGCCGGACGCAAGGTGCACTCGCGCGGGATGCATCGCTGCGATGATCTCGACCTTGAAGACGAGAATCGCGCCGGTGAGGCAGACGACCGCCACGATGAGCCCGCTCGCGATCCCGAGCACCTGGTGCAGCAGAAACATGACGGACCACAGTCGCCCGCGCCGCACACCGCGCACACGAGCGACCGTTCCTGCGCCGCCTTCCCGGTCCACTGACGACGTCACCGACTCTACGATGCAGCTTTATGCCCTGACGAACCCGCCGTGATTCAGTTCGTGATGCGGATGCCGAACATCGTAGTTCTGCCGATGGTCGGCAGGAAGCGCCTGCCGGTGTAATCGCCATCGTGATTGTTGCCGGCGTTCTGAACCGTGACGGTAGCCTGCATTTTCGGCGTCAGCTGATAGGCACCGCGTACATCGAACGTCTCATAGCCCGGAGCGGTCACTGGCACATACGTGAAGGTGCTGGTCGACAATCTTCCGCTCGTCGCGGCATAGTAGTCGCCGATGTCATACGCAAAATGTCGCGGCCCGATGTATGACATGGACGTATTGAGATTGATGCGCGCGTTTGCATAGTTGGCCGAGAGCGCACCGGTATGCTCCGCCATGTTGAACAGTCCCGCACCGGGATACAGGCACTGGTCCCCGCTTGGCGTTCCGGCGGCGGCACACTGGTACGATGAGTTGAGATGCTGGAAGCGTGTAATCGTATTGGACAGCGTGCCGGTCATGCTGAGCCCTGCAGGAAGGTTGACTGTTCCCTGTCCTTCCCATCCGGTGTTGCGTACGGCACCCACGTTCATGCGCTGTGATACCGTTGCGTACAGATAATTCCCGGCGGTATTCGGGTTCAGCGACCGGACACTATCGACAGGTATCCCGATGATGAGATTGTCGACGTGCTGGTCATAGCGCGTGATCTGGAGGCTTCCGTGCCCGGAGAAGTACAGTTCCAGACCGCCTTCGGTACCAGCCTGGAATTCGGGTGCGAGTTGCGGTGCAGCGATTTGCGACTGATATGTGCCATACGTGGCATTGGTCAGGAACACCGCCTGTCGCGCGCCGGATGACGGTGCGCGAGTTGCCCTTCCGTATGCCGCCCTGAGCTTCGCCGTGACAGGCCCGAGCGCGTGAACCACGCTGGCTCCATAACGTGGCGCGTAGTTCACACCATACGATCTTCCGTAATTGGAATTCTTCTCTGCACGGAGTCCGGCCGTGAGATACAGCGTCTTCCAGAAATCCAGCTGCGTCTGTGCGAATGCGCCGCGGTTGGTTTCGGTTGTGCGCGAGATGAACGGAGGTGCACTTGCACCTCCGCTGAGCGTACCGGTCAACGAGGGCGTCGTCGCCACGGATGTAGTCGTCTCGTACTGCATCGCGTCGGCACCGGCCGTCAGGTTGCCTCCAACCTGATCGTTGAATCGCCCCTGTACGGTCGTGCTGTATTGAACGGTCTGCTTCCGCACAGGAATGAGTACCGCCGTCTGGAACGTATCCGACGCGGTGAGGAATGTCGGCGCATTCTTGTAGGATGCCTGGTTCGTCTCGTCGGTTCCAACATTGACGCGATGCTGCCACCAGGAAGTTGGCTTCCACGACAGACCCACGCCGGCCGTCTGCGTCTTGACCGAGTAGGTTACGTTGCTCGGCGCGAAACTGCCGGGATTGTAGGCGTACAGTCCGGCGCGTTGGCCCTCTACAAGAAACGTGTATGAATTGCCGCCGCTGGCCCGCTGAGACGCACGGACCGACACGTCGGCGCTGAGCGTACTGCTCGGCTCATACCGCGCTGCGACATAGCCATTCGCGTCGCGGGTGTAAAGATTGGGAAGCCACTGACCAGTGTACTTGTAGCCACCGCCGCCCGAATACGAGAACCCGCTTGCGTCCTGACCGGAGAACTGGCCCGAGATGTCGTGGCGCGGCGTGAGAGAGTTGCTGTAGCTGCTCTGTATCGCGCCAGTCTGCAGGTTCAGCATGACCTTGGGGCGTCCTGCCGGACCATCGCCGCGCTTCGTGAATATCTGCAGCACGCCGCCCAGCGCGCCGGATCCGTAGATCGTACTCGCCTGTGGGCCCGGAATCAGCTCCATACGTTCGATCGTGCGCGGATCGATTGCCGACAGATAGAACGGGTACGCTATTTCCACCCCATCCACGTAAGTCTTGATTGGTGTGACGGTCGCGATCGCCGTGCTTCCAACAGTGCTCACCCCACGCGCGGTCATGTAACTCAACCCGTAACCGTTCGTGGATGTTCCGCCCGCACCCCTGCTCTGGTCGAAGACGCCCGGTACCTCACCGCGAAACAGCTGGTCGAAGTCGGTGACGCCGCGACGCTCGATGTCCTGAGCGGTAATGACAGTCATCGCATTGGGAACAGCCTTGCGTTCCGTCGCCACGACGGTGCCGGTCACCACGACCTGATCCAGAGTATTGGCAGCGACCTGAAGCGAGATACTGAGCGTTGCCGCGACGCCGTCGCCAACCGTCACCCGCCGGGTGGACGGGACGTAGCCGAGCCGGCGCACTGCCAGCGTGTGTTCACCCGGCGTGACATTGATGAACCGGAATTTTCCATCATCGCCTGAGATCAACACCTTTTCCGAGCTATCGAGCGTGACGGTGGCTCCGACGATGGGTCGCTTCGTACTTGCATCCACGATCGTTCCTGCGATGGATCCCGGCGCTGCAGCAGCTGCGATGCTCGACTGAGTCGTGACTACGATCAGTCCGGTCGATGTGATGCGAGCAACCAGGTTCGTACCAAGAAGAACCTGGCGAACGGCGTCCTCGACGGATGCATCATGGATGTGCGCCGAAATCCGACCCGATGGCAGGATATCGTCTCGCACCAGAACGCGGAGTCCTGCGTCGTCCGCGACTGCGCGCAACGCAGCTCTGACGGTAACATCGTCCAGATCGAGAGATATCGTGGTCGCCTGTAACTGAGCGGCGCTCGCCGACCGATATGATGCAGACTCCGCGACCGCGGATCCGCGACCCAAAGCCTGGCCGGAGAGCGGAGGAACCATCACCGCAAACACCAACGCGAGACACCAGCCGGCCGATCGACCTGTTTTGATCATCACTACATCCCTGAGAGGAGAGCCAGTACTTCGGAACACCGTTGCATGCATGCCGCCACTGCGTCACTACTGCATCACTACTGCATTTCAACGCACGTAAAACGTCACTCGCCTGCCATCCACTCTGTGCCTCGCGCCGAGGACACGGCCCAGAGCGTTGAAGGCTTCGGTTTTGGATTCCGTGTCGAACTGTCCGGTGACAGTCCTCGTCCGAAGCACAGGACTCTCGATGTGAATGTCCACGCCGTACCATCGCTCGAGATCCGGGACCAATTCCGCAAACGGCTCATGGTCGAAAGTCAGTCGCCCGCTCGTCCAGTCGAGCATCTGCGCGACGTCCTGGGCATGCGCGATCGTAATCCGTCCGTCGTTGCTACGTGTGGCAACGTCGCCCGCTACAAGAACCGGTGCGCTGGCGTCGAGCACAACGCCGCTCGTCATGCGCGAGCGCCGATTCGAGTCTTTGGGCGTCAACTGATCGAGTGCGACCTGCCCTTCGCGCACTGACACACGATAAGGCTCGTTGGAGTATGCCCGCACTGCGAAGGCAGTTCCGATGTCGACTGTGTTTCCATATCGCGAGCGTACCACGAACGGCCGCGCCGTATCGTGCGCCACGGTGAACATCGCTTCGCCGTCGAGCACCGCCTCACGCAGACCGGTTCCGCGGACCGGCATCGACATCCTGAGATGGCTCGACGGCGCCAGAACGATGTGCGTTCCATCACCAAGATCTATGATGGCGCGCTGTCCAGCTGCGGCGGCGAATTCGCGAGTCGTTCGTGCCGGAACGTCACGGTCACGCAAGCGTGCAGCAAGCTGCACGTAAGCGACGCCGGCACCGGCCAGTACGACTGCAGCAGCCGCGGCTCGGAGTCCAATGGATCTATCTGCATGCGTGAGCCGAAAGACACCGCTGTACGGTCTCCGGCTCCTGCGGGGTTTCTCATCTGCAAACGCGTCGGAGCGCACCGGCGCGGTGTGCAGGACCAGTGCGTGTTCGGCGTGAGCCGGAGCCGGCGTGGCCCGTTCCGATCGATGCATGCGCGCGGCCGTGCGTGCCCACGCCTCATCCACGTCGATCGATCGTTCAAGAGGGAATGACGCACTCCATGCTCGACGAATCTCGTCGAATTCAGCACGCTTCCCCGGATCGCTCGCGATCCACGCGTCCACGAGCGCCGATTCGGCCGGCGTCGATTCACCAGACAGATAGCGCGCGGCCATCGCCGCGTCGAAGTCCTTGGACCGCGTCATACGTACAAGGTCACGCGCCGCACGCCCTACCCTGTATCGCCCTCGAAGGGCACGGGATGGAACGACACGGACCGCTAAGCTACGGCTGGCGCCACTCGCTGAGGGCGAGCCGGAGCTGAGAGAGCGCTCTGGCCATGTGCATCTCCACCGTCTTGACGCTGATGCCGATCACCTCGGCGATCTCGGCATAGGTCAGATGCTGGCGCCGGCTCAGGAGAAAGACCTGGCGCGCCCGATCGGGCAGCAACGCAAGCGCCTTGGCCAGCGCCGCCTCGATTTCGGCTTCGTGCAGTCGCCCGTCGCCCGACACATCCAGTCCGCCGTCGGTTTCGCGCGCGATATCGGCGTTGTAGGACGTCTCGAGTCTGAGCGAGCGCCGCGCATTCGAGATTCTGTTCCGCACTGCGCGGAACATGTACGCCGCGAGCGATCGCTCGACGACCCATGTTTCTCTCCGCATCCATATATGCAGAAACACTTCCTGCACCGTTTCTTCTGCGAGATCCTGCGAGTCGATGCCTGTGCGCGCAAAGGAGACGAGCCGCGCGTAATACGCGCGGAAGATCTGCTCGAATGCTCCTTCATCCCCAAGACGAACACGCCGCACGAGCTCCAGATCCTGGGAGACAATCGCGGATGCGCGCCGGTCCGGCGTACCGGACGCGGGTGACGGACGTCTTGCCCAGCTCGCTCGCATGGCTGGCTACAGCGCCTCTGGTGATGATGGATGGGTTCCGCGCAAATTCACCGCCTACCTTAGCACCAAGTACATTCCGTCGCAAGACAAGTCCATCGTCGATCAGCTGCCGGCCGGTGACCGTGCGTCGCGGCGACTGCGCGCGTTCCAGAATATCGTAGCACCGATACAGGGTTAAACGGAACCGCGGGGTCTTGTAGTGCAACCGGTAGCACAATGACTCTTGCATCAACACCTTCGGCAACACGCTCGGCAACACCGCCAGCAACACTTCTGCTCAACAGGAGCGACGTCATGTCGCTCCTCACACTGCCCGAATGCACCGATGCAGTAGAGGCCGCATTTCTTGCGCATGCGACCGGACGGTCACTGGCGCCCGGCCTCCTGCACATCGAATCGATTGGCGGTGAGTTTCATGTGAAGGCCGGTGGCGTGATGATGGATAAGCAAAGCTATTTCGCGCTGAAGGCGAACGGAGGCTTCTTCGGCAACGCAGCCAGCAACGGTCTTCCCAATATTCTCGGCATCATCTACCTGGCCGATGGATCCAATGGCTTCCCGCTGGCAATCATGGATTCGCTCTACATCACTGCGCTCCGCACTGGCGCCGCGACAGCGATTGCCGCCCGATATCTTGCACGCGACGATGCGAGCACCGCTACCATCTGCGGCGCCGGACGGCAGGGACGAATTCAACTACGAGCGCTGTGCAACACAGTGGCGTTGAAGAACGCGTTCATCTGGAGCCGGAATCAGGATCACGCCGCCGCTGCAGCGTCGGAGTTGTCGTCAGAACTGGGAATATCGGTCAAGCCCGCGGGGTCGCTTCCGATCGCGCTCGAGCAGAGCGACGTAGTGGTGACCTGCACGCCCAGCAGACAACCGATAATCCAGCGATCGTGGATTGCGCCGGGCACGTTCGTGGCCGCCGTAGGCGCGGATAGTCCGGACAAACAGGAACTGGACCCGGAAATCATGGGCGGCGCTACTGTCTTCACCGACATCACCGAGCAGTGCGCGCACGTCGGCGAGCTGCATCACGCGCTGGATCGCCGCATCGTGACTGTTGCGAATGTCAAAGCCGAGCTGGGTGATCTCATCTCTGGTCGGTCGAGTGGACGTTCGTCGCACGACGAGATAACGATTTTTGATTCGACCGGCACCGCACTCCAGGATGCAGCGGCGGCAGCACTGACCTACGAAAAGGCAATTGCAGGCGGTCGCGGCACCATGATGGACTTCTTCCGCTAGAGAACCCGGTTCGATTGGACCGATCTCGCCGACCGGTCGCGCGTGATTGCTTGCACTCCGACCCCGGTTTTCACGGTGTCCCGCGCGCGGCGACGTAGCCCAGCGCAGACGCAATGACGCACACCACGCCTCCCATGGCGATCAGCGCGCGCGTCCCGAACGCATCGGCTATCCAGCCCGAGATCGGACCGCCGACCGCGGAGCTCCCGACGAGAAACATGGTCTGAATCGCGAGCAGCCGACCATGCATGTCCGGCCGCGCGCGCACCTGCACCAGCGCGGTCGTCGAAGTCGTATAGAGAATGCTCGCGATTCCAACAGCGAACGCCACCGGCAAGGCGATCCGGACGTTCGGAGTCGTGGCGAGCCCGAGCAGGGTGACGCCGAGCGCCGCTGCGCCGACGATCGCATGTTGCACCGACACTCGGCCCCGACGCGCCACCCAGAACGCGCCCGCGAGACTCCCGACACTGAGAATCGAGTAGACCATCGTGAACTCCGCGTCGCTTCCGTGCAGCGCGCGTGTCACGAAGAGCGGCAGCGTCACGTTGAAGTTGTAGGCGAGTGATCCGATCGCTGCAAGCATCGCGTAGGTGATCCAGAGCGCCGGGATCGAGCGCAGGTAGCGAAGCCCTTCGCGCACTTCTCCCGGGCGTCTCGGATGCGGCGGCACGCGCAGCAACTCCGAGGAACGCATCATCGCAAGACAGGCGATCACCGCGAGGTACGTCACCGCATCCACGGTGAAACACCAGCCGTAGCCCAGTGTCGTCACGAGCAGCCCTGCGAGCGCCGGGCCAAATATTCGCGACAGGTTGACGATCATGCTGTACAGGACCACCGCGTTCTGCCGGTGCTCTTCCGGCACCATCTCCGTCACGAAGGAGCGGCGCAGTGGATTGTCGAGCGAGAGCACCACTCCGCCCGCGATCGCGAGCGTGTACAATGCGATCCACGACGGATGCGGTTGGAAGGCGAGAATGGCGAGCCCGATCGACTGCGCCATCTCCAGCCCCTGCGTCATGAAGAGGAGCAGACGCTTGTCCGAACGGTCCGCGAACGCGCCACCCCAGGGAGAAAGCAGCAGAATCGGCCCGTACTGACATGCCGCGAGCCAGCCGACGGCAATTCCACTCCCCGTCAGCCGCAGCACGAGCAGGGTCAGCGCGATGCTCGTCAGCCAGTTGCCGCTGTTCGAGATGGACTGCCCGATGAAGAACAGACGAAAGTTGCGGTTGCCGAGCGACTGAAAGGTCTTGGACATCAAATGCGAGGCATCGCCGGGGAACAATTGGGATCAGACTGACCTTTCTTGCGGACTCACCTGATGCCAACAGTTGGCGGTATTTTCCACTAGAAGTGCACTCTGCCCGACTCTCACTAAGCTAATTCACACGGAGTCCGTCCCCACTCCGTCCCCACTCCGTCCCCACTCCGTCCCCTGCCGTATCACTTCCGTCGTTGCGCCTTGCCGATATCTATTACGGGCTTGCCCAGCAACTTCAGATTCGGCCGAACACCCAGTCCTGGCTCACGCGACGCCGCGAGCCGGCCCTTGAGCCGGTGCGGCGCACCATCGGCGAATGCAACGGTGACGTATGAATTGAAATCTGTTGACGAGAAGAGGAAGCGCTCAGGCGTACTGTGAGCGAGGTGTGCAATGGCGGCCGTGGTGATGTCGCCGCCCCATGTGTCCTCGATCGTCATTGCGATGCCGAGTGACACGCAGAGATCGCGGATCTGACGCGCGCGAGTGAGGCCGCCCACCTTTGAGATCTTGAGGTTGATGACATCCATGGCGTGATCCGCAACACCACGAACTACCATGTCGATTCCGTCCACGACCTCATCGAGTACGAACGGCCGGTCGGTGTGACGGCGCACCGCGAGGCACTGCTCGTAGGTCATGCACGGTTGCTCGATATACACGTCCACGTCACGCACCGCATCAGCGACCCGGATCGCGGCGTGCTGCGTCCACCCGGTGTTCGCGTCGGCGATGAGTACGTCGCCCCGCGACAGCTCTGCGGCGGCGGCGCGAATTCTGTCGATGTCGGTGTCGGGATCGCCGCCCACCTTGAGCTGGAACTTGTGATAGCCCTGCTTGCGGTAGAGCGCGATCTTCTTCGCCATCTGCGCCGGCGACTCCTGCGAAATAGCGCGATACAGCGCGAAGTCCTGCCCTACGTGTCCGCCCATCAGCGTTGCGACCGGTAGCCCGCTCGCCTTGCCGAGTATATCCCAGCACGCCATGTCGATCGCTGATTTGACGTACGGATGACCGCGCATCGACCGGTCCATCAACTCATTCAGTTCGCCCAGCGCAAGCGGATCCGTACCGAGCAGCTGGGGAGCGAGCTCGGCGATACCTGCGCGCGCACCGCGCGCATATGCAGGCAGGTACGCAGGCCCCAGCGGACAGACCTCGCCCCAGCCAGTCAGTCCCTCATCGGTCTCGACAGAGACGACAGTCGAATCGAAGACCGACACGGCGTTGCCGCCGGACCAGCTGTATTTGCCTTCGTGGAGCGGCAGGTCGATCTGGTACGCGCGAATTGCAGAGATCTTCATGCGACGACATTCCTCGGATTGCGAGACGACATCCAGAGCGTGGCGGATGTGTAGAGAAGGACGCCGACCACTACCCATTTGACAACACCCAGCGGCAGCTCCTTGACGACGAATGCGGCGACGAGCACTCCGGGCACTCCGCCAATCGCGAAGGCGAGCGCGGTGCGACGGTCGAAGCGGCCGGAGCGATAGAAGCGGATCGCCGCAGCAGGCAGAATCAGCGCCGCGGATGCGGCCATGATCGGGAACACCGCTTTGGTGTTCATGCCAAGCATGTACGTCATCGCCATCGTTGGCGCATAATTGCCGATCCCGAGGCTGGTGAGCGACCCTATCAGCACGCTGCCCAGGACCGCGATGACAAGTGCCATGCCGGAGAGACCGATGGTCCCGACGCTCAGCGAAAGACTCGCCAGCATGCGCACGGCCATGAATCCCGCCGTGATCAGCAGCGCGATCGCCATCGCGCGCTGCATCAATTGACGCGGCCAGTGGACGACGATGCCGGTGCCGAACCACGCGCCGATGCCGCCCGCGATCACCATGCTTGTGATGGTCGGCAGATCGATCAATCCTCCCAGCAGAATGATGTAGATGATCGCTTCTGAAACAGTCGGGAGCGCCATCCCGACATTGAGTGTCCCGGGTATGTCGTCGTCCTCCACCATGCGCCCGAGTACCAGTGCAGCGGTCGTCGTTGCGAACGAGCCAATGCCGAGTGTGTCGAAGAAGTTTGCAGCTGCGCCAACTCCGAGCAGCAGCGGCATCGAAGTGTGACGAGTAGTGCTACTGGCCGGTGTTGTCATCAACGCTCCAGAACAAGTGTGAATTCCGCGCCGTTCACGGAACGCGAGATACCGCGCGGCCGTGATTGCCAGCGAGAGTCGGGGATCATGATACAGGCCCCGACGGCGATTCCCGGAATCGCCACGGATAGTTTATCCAATATCCGGTTACTCGGTAAGGCCGTGTCCTCGACCCCGCCGGATCGACACCCGCCGGTCCGGCGGCGGGGTGCCGGCGAGCTGGTCTTCCACCGCCGACACGCTCGCGCGCCCTCCGTCACCGGTAGTGGTGCTCGGTGAATCGATGCCAACCCTGCTCGTTCCTTGCTTTGCTACAGCGTCGGGTGCCGCCGCACGGTGTCGTCGTGAATCTGGAATTGGTGCGCGACGGACAGGATCAGATCGTCGTTGTACAGGTTGCCGATTATCTGACCGCAGATGGGTTGCGGATTGAGTTGCGGCGCCGGCGCGGCTGGTGCGGCGCCAGGTCTGCCACCGGCGGGCTGCGGTACGCCAAACTTGTACGGTAGAACGGCGCTGGGGTGTCCGGTCTGCGCGTTGGCGCCGATGTCGGCGAACGGGCTTCCGATGTACATGTCCAGATCCTTGAGGAACTCCGCCCACTTGGTCACCAGTACGTAGCGACGACGTTCGGTTTGCAGGAACTCCAGTCCCGCTATGCGCCGCCCGTTGACGAACCGGGGATTCCAGTCCGCTGGCGCCATCGGATTGGTTGGCGCTGTCGCACGATTATCACGCCCCTCGCCGCTGCCGCGCACCGGCAACGGCGGCAGGTTGTTGAGATCGAGTCCGATCTCCTTTGCCTTGGTCTGCACGTACGAGTCGAACGCCGCTGCATCTTCGACGTCGAGTCCGCCACTGCCGGTGAGACCAGGTACGGTCGGACGGGCTCCGATGGTCACGGGCTTCATTCCCAGTTCCTTCAGCTTGTCCACCAGCTCCTTTGGTGCCTTGTCGTCCACACCGATGCGGAGTGCACCGACATCGATGCTCCGGTTGAACTGGAACGGCATCGTCACCGTGGACGGATCCTTCTCATCGACACCGTGAATCACGTTGAACACCATGGCAGCGTCCTCGCTGCTACGCACGATGGGTCCCACGCGATCCTGGGACCAGGCCAGCACCATGCCGCCGTAACGACTTACACTGCCGAACGTGGGACGAAGCGCACTCAAGCCACAGCGGATGGTCGGCGATACGATCGAGCCCGATGTCTCTGTGCCGATTCCGAATGCAACACAGCCTGCCGCTGTAGCAGATGCCGGACCGGCGGACGAACCGCTGGAACCCTGCGACAGATTCCACGGATTGTTGGTGCGTCCCCGGAACCACTGATCGTTCTGCGCGAAAAGTCCGGTGGCGAGTTTCGCGATCAATACCGCGCCAGCGTCGCGCAAACGCACGACAACTTCAGCGTCCATGTCGATGATGCGATTCTCGAAATCCTTCGCACCCCAGGTAGTTGGCACGCCCTTGGTGGCGAACAGATCCTTTACACCGTAAGGAAGTCCGTGGAGCGGTCCGCGGTAATGACCGGCGGCGAGCTCCGCATCGGCACGCGCGGCCTCGGCGCGCGCCTGGTCTTCCATGATGGTGACCGCGCAGAGCAGAGTTGGATTGAGGCGTTTGAGTCGCGCGAGGTAGATGTCGGTGAGGCGCGCCGATGTGATCCGCCGAGCCTTGATGAGTGCGGAGAGCTGGTGCGCGGGGAGAAAGGCGATGTCGTCGTCCGAGGCGGGCACCGCACCGGTCCACGCTTCGGGCTCATACGTGCCGCGGTCGAACGCCGCAGCACCGCGTTGACGCACGAGCTTTTCCATGAGCGCACCGGTGCCGCCCGGGTATGGCTGAAACTGGAGTGCCGGAGCTTCGCCGTTGCCGAGCGCGAGCGCGGTCTCCTGTTGGAGGAGCTGCGGTCGCCCAAGAGAGCCGGCGGCAGTCCCGAGGCTGGACTCAGCGAGCGCAGGTCTGACCCCGAGCGCAGAGGCTGCCGCGGCAGCGAGTGAGAAGAAGACGAACTGACGGCGATCGATCCCGAATTTTTCTGCGTCGAAGTCGGAAGATTCCAGATCGGTCTGATACTGCTCCAACAGGTCCTCGGGATTGCTCACTGCAGTGCTCCGATGGCTGTGATTGGGAGGGGTGATTTACGCATGCAGAGAATCGCGCGTGAAGCGCGAGTTGGTAAGGGGTAGAAAACCCGGCGTGGCGTCCACGGGGAATGCTTTGTTAGGTTTTTGTTAGGTTATGGATGGCGCCCGTTCGACCGCCGCTATAAAACAGCATCCGTGAGGAAGCCTCGAGTGACCAGCGATTTTCGTTTTTTGTGGTCCTTCGTAAATACGAAAAACAATCAGAGACAGTCGCATGGAGCCTGACATCCCCGAACTGCCGCATCATTCGCACAAGCCGTCCGGTCTGCCGCGCTGGCTGGAATGGACGACCGCCATCTCGGCGTTGATCATCTCCGTCTGCTCGATCGGCATCGCGATCTACAACGCACGCATCGAGTCACGGCTTCTCAAGGCCAACTCCTATCCGTATCTCGTCGCCGGCATCAGTGACGGCCAGCTCGCCGGACCGAATGGGCCCGAGAGCATCACCATCGAGCTGCTGAACAACGGCGTCGGCCCCGCCAACGAACAGAGTCTCAAGATCAGACTCGGCGACCAGTACGTCACCAACGTTAAGGACCTTATCCGCACCGCAGTCGGGTCCGCCGAGGCCGACAAGGCAGTCGAGCTTCTGACGCCGGTGTACGACGACGAGCCCACGCGGTTCATCGCGTCCAGGGACCACGGGCTGATCTTCCATATCGACAAGACGCAAGCGAACGCACGCTACTGGGACATGTTCGACCACGCAATGAACGCAAAGCGCCTGAGCGTCGAATTCTGCTATTGCTCGGTGTTCGACGAGTGCTGGTCGGTAAAGGGGCAGGTCCGGGAGGAAGTGAAGGCGTGTGTCCCGGATCCGCATCTCGAATTCGTACCGAAGCCGCGGGCGCAGATAGTTTAGGCGAGGCGCGAGCGAGGGCACGCATCATCAATTCCGTGCGGAGTCCGTCCCTACTCCGTCCCCACTCCGTCCCCACTCCGTCCCTACTCCGTCCCCACTCCGTCCCCGCCCCTTGTTGAACGCACGGATTGACGTTATCACTCGCACTTCCTGATTGAAATCATCATCTGGAGCCGGAGCAGCCAATGTCGAGAGTGCAGACCGTTCAGGCGGCTTATGCCGCGTTTGCGAAGAACGATCCTTCGGTGCTGTTCGGCGCGATGGCGCCCGACATTCACTGGTGGGAGGCGGCGGGCAGCCCGCTGTCCGACCAGAATCCGTACGTCGGCCCGCAGGCGGTAGGCGAAGGCGTGTTCGGCCGCTTGCTCGCCGCGATCGACAACTTCAGCGTGGCGCCCGATCACTTTGTGGACGGCGGCGACCGCATCATCGTGCTCGGCCGCTACGGTGGGACGATGAAGCACACAGGCGCCAGGCTGGACGCGCCGTTCTGTCACGTCTATCGCTTCGATGGCGACGGGATCGCGTCGTTCCATCAGTACACGGACACTGAACAGTGGACGCGGCTGCTCGCGTAATCGAACATCGCGCAAGACGGAATTGGTGTAGCGACGCGGCGTTGGCCCGCGTCGCTATGCCATGCCCGTCCTGATCGCCCGCGAGACACGGTCCGCGAACAGATCCACTTCGTCCAGAGTGGTATAGATGCTCGGTGTGATGCGGATTCCCTGAAACTCGTCGGTCACCATGGGTGTCGTGACGATGTGATGCTTGTCCAGCAGCCACCCACCGAGCTTGCCCATATCCATCCCATCGATCGCCAGCACGCCGATGGCTCCGCTTTCAGTGGGGCCGATCTTCGTGATCATGTGCGCACGGTCGCTCGACGCGAGCACTTGACGCGCCCACCGATCGCGCAGGAACCGCAGGCGCGCGATCTTCCGTTCCGCCCCGATCGATCGGTGAAAGGCGATGGCAACGGAGATTGCGTTGTGGTTCGCGGCTGGATGCGTTCCGATCTCCTCGTACTTGCGGATGTTGTCCTCCTCTTCCACCCCGCCTGCCATCAGCGGCCACAGCGACTTGACCTTGTCGCGCCGAACGTAGAGGAAACCGGTGCCGATGGGCGCGTTCATCCACTTGTGCAGGCTCGTGCCATAGTAATCGCATCCCAGATCGTCGCGCTTGAACGGGAAGTGCGCAAATGCATGCGCGCCGTCCACGAACACCTTGATCCCGTGCGGCCGAGCCAGCTCGACGATCTCGCGCACGGGTGCGATGTATCCAGTCTGGTAGCTGACGTGCATCACCTCGATCACTTTGGTGCGCGGCGTGATCGCGGCCGAGATGTGATCGACGAATGACGCCGTGCTCTGCACCGGCGTCTCGATCTTCACCGGCTTCAGCACGATGCCCTCACGACGCTCACGCTGCCGCCACGCGTTCTGCATGCGTGGATAGTTCTGCGTCGTGAAGACGACCTCGTCGCCGCGCGCGAGGTCGGTGCCGAAGATCATCGTCTCGTTGGCTTCCGACGCGTTGCGCGTGATCGCCATCTCCTCGGGATCGCATCCGAATTCGGTGGCGAGATCTCGGCGCACCGACTCGATGCGGGGTTCGAGCACGCGCCACATGTGATCCACGGGGAGCTCGTTCGAGAAGCGAAGGTCGCGGATCATCTGCTCCAGCACGTGCGTGGGCGCGGGCGAACAACCGCCGTTGTTGAGATTCACCATCGTGCGATCGATGTCGAACGCGCGCTGGATCTCGCCCCAGTAAGACTCGTCATCACTGGTGGCTGCCGGCGGACCGCGGCGCGCTCTCTCGTCGGCACGCCGAAGGTGCCGAAATGCGTCGGCCCGCATGGCGGGCAGGACAGTGGGCATTGTGACGCTCGCGCCGAGCATGGACGCGAGGAACGTGCGGCGGTCAGGCATGGGAGTGAGGGCTGGAGACGCACCCAACTTCGCTCGGCGCGGTGGATTCGTCCAGTGGGACGACCAGCCACGCATTACTGGCGTGCAGCGCGGGGAATAGCGCGTTCAGGCCGGGACACATGTCACCCGAACCGCGTCCTCGCCAACGCGATCGCTGGCAATGATGCGGAGCGGTGGCCGCGCGCCGGCGAAGTACGGTTTGCCGCCGCCAAGCACGAAGGGGCGGAAGTAGAGACGATACTCGTCGATCAGACCGAGGTCAGTCAGGCTCGCCGCCATGATGGGCCCCGCGACGTCGATGTCACCCTCGATGTCCGTCTTCAGTCTGCGCACGAACGCATCGACGTTATCGCCGACGAGTGTGGCGTTCGCGCCGACCGACTTGAGCGTACGTGATACGACCCACTTCGGGACCGCGCGCCATGCCGCAGCGAATTCGTGGTCACCCGCATCCCACTCCGGCCGATCCTCGTCCCAGTAGCGCATGATCTCGTATATCCGTCGACCATACAAGGCGCCGGACAGACCGCGGACGTGATCCGTGAAATGACGGCCAAGCGCAACGCCAGGCGGAGGCAATTCCAGCTTCCCATCGACGCCATCGACGTAGCCGTCGAGGGATTGCATCATGCCGAATACGAGCTTGCCCATGTCCTCATGCCTCCGCATAGATGTCCGATAGAATCGCGCACACTGGGACAAAAGTGGTTCTGACGGCTCGGAGGAGCGCAGGCTGAGCCCGGCGATAGCTAACGCTCCGAAGTAATTCGGAGTCCGTCCCTACTCCGTCCCCACTCCGTCCCCACTCCGTCCCCCCGGCAGAAAGTTCCGCCGGAGTCCGTCCCTACTCCGTCCCCACTCCGTCCCCACTCCGTCCTGCTCGCGATGATTACTTGATCTTCCTGACGTTGATGTCGTAGCCGTTGTCGCGAATGATCAGGTGCGTCACCTTCCCTTTGGCATCCTTCGCAAAAATGATCTCCCCGCTCTCGTCTCGGGAAAAGAATACCGTAGGCGACTCCGGGAGAAGCTCTCGCCGATCGGGTTGGCCGACCTCCTGCATGAACAGCTTGTCGCCATCTCTCGTTACCGAATACACCAGCGAGCGCATCAGCTGATACCGCCCGACGTATGCATCATACGTCTTCGGGTTGATCCGAACGGCCTTGTGCTCCGGCGGGACAAACGTCTCCTGGGAAGCGAGGATCAGCCAGCGGCCGCCGCGAAGGATGTATGTGTCAGTCTTGCGAAGTTTCGGTATGTCGTATCTCTCGTCATCCCAGAATTCGTGCTCGTCGATGATGTAGCTCATCATCGCCACGTCGCCGGCACGCCTGATGTGAACATCCTCGAATTGAAACACGTCACGGTATCCGGCGAGCGGCGGTCGAAATCCCTGCATCACCTGCTTCTTCGTCCTGATTCCTCCCGAAGGCGTGGCAATGATATACGCGTCATCGACGTACGGCGACCACAGGGCCGTATCCCCCTTGTCGAACGCCAGTATCCTTTCGCGCGCCACCTTTCGCAATTCACGTTCAAGGATGGTGTCGGCGTTCGATCGGCCGATGACGGCCGTCGCTTGCGCTGCACACGGACGAACGGGTACAGCAAGGAGAAGGGCGACTACAAGGGCCAGCTTCAAGGTGTTGCTCCTGGTCAGAAGTCGGTGGTGCGCGAAACTACTCCACCTTCAATTCCCCGGCAACCTTGTAGGTATTGATCAGGACGCCTGTCGGCGTTGTAGTCGTCCTGACGAGCTCGAACTTCTGTGCCAGCGCTCCCTCCGCGAAGACTCGCTTTCCCGTCCCGAGCACCAGTGGATACACGATCAGGACGACTTCATCCGCCAGCCCATGCTCGAGCACCGTCGTCGTGAGCGTCGAGCTGCCCCAAAGCACGATATCCGGCCCGCTCTGCGACTTGATCCGGCGAATACCATCGACTACGTCCGGTCCAACGCCCTCGAACGGTCCCCACGAAAGACTGTCCGGATGGTGCGTGACGACATACTTCGTCGCCGCGTTCAGCCCGTCCGCAAACGGACTGCTCGGCGCCTTCGGCCAGAAGCCCGACCAGATGTCGTATGTGCGACGCCCGAGCAGCAGATCGAAGCTGTCGCCGTGTGTCGCGAGGACAGCGTCACGGCCCACTGTGGTTCGGTAGGGCGTGGTCCAGGCGTCGTACGGAAAACCGTTCTCGTCCGCGGAATGCTGGATCACGCCGTCCAGCGAGATGTGTTCAATAAGTCTGAGCTTTCGCATTTGAACCTCCATGGGCGTATCCCAGGTTAGAACCGTCGCATCAGCAACGCGCTCATCACGAGCGAATCGATCGCCGCCGATTGCTTGGGCGAGCCTGTCTGATCGGGTTCTTGCGTATCACCAATCGGGAACGGCATGCCACGAGAAGGCCGACCACCACGAATCAACCAGCACCAGCAGGATGACGACGTTGGCCAGGATGTAAACCGGATCCACTCTCTAGCTGCCTGCGCATCAGCTGCCCGAGACCGAACAGTAGCTGGGAAACCGCCATGCCGACGACGATCGACACGAGAACACTCAGGTGTTCAAATGCCGGCATGTACTGATCCTTGCGCGTTGACGCTAGCTACGCTTCGCCCGCACCAGGTAGGAAGCGCCAATGGCGATGAAAGCCACACCGACACCAGTGAAAGCCACCTGCTTGCCCAGCAAGGCAGCGACGAAGAATACGCATCCTGCGGCGATGAAGAGATAGCCGGCGCGGCTCAGGTTGGAGCTACGTGACACTCGAGTCTGCTTGTTGACGCCTTACGCGTATCGAACGACACTCTATACTCCGCGGCGATGTGTGCATGCCCCGCGACTCCTGCGCGAAAGAGGGAACTGGGATCAGACGCGAGACACCGTTGCGACGCATCAAAATCAGATCTTTCGCCGACTGCCAACCACAAGTAGTGCGATGCCCGCAATCAACGCAAGTCCCGCAACGACAGGAGACACGGGGAACGTATCACGCTGCGTGACGCTCGCGCTGAGCGGGCCGACCTGAACCGTGTCGCGGTGACTTCCATATGTGATGCCGCCGTAAACCAGGCCGATCACGCCACCGACAATCAAGACTATTCCAATGATTCGTACCATACGTCAGCTCCCGCATCGGTGAGTGTTCCGAGGAAGTTGCGCCTGCGGGAGAGTTTCCGCCAGCCGGAAGAGTAGATCGGGAAGATCGCTCCCCGCGGCTATTCCGCGACTATCGGCTCGCGGTTGCCGCAGCGACAACCCGGATGGCTTGCCGCGCAATCACCTTCTCATCACTCCGTCGCACCTCGAGTGTCAGTTCGGCCGGTTTGGGAAACTCTACCTGCATGTCATACGTCTCCCCGATGCTCACGCGCTGCAGTGCGCGGCTGCTTTCGCGTTGCCACGCTGGCAGAGAGAATCCGTCCTTGGCCACGTGCGTCCACTCGGCAGGTGCGCCGTCCCGCACCAGGCGAAATTCCAGTCCAGGCGAGTCCAGCGTGATATTCATGAGCCGAAGCCTGTACGTCCTGCCCGCCTGGAAGGTCGCGACAGGCGGCATGTCTCCGCCGTTCACAATGGGTTCGTCTTGCGCGTTCGTGCTCAGTATGTAGATGCGGTTCGCGTCGGGATTCCACCTCTGGCCGCTGTCCAGGACGACGAGCGCGCCATACAGGCCGTGACTCTGCTGCCGGATATCATTGATGTGCGTGTGGTACATGAAGCTTCCTGTCCTGGGCGGCGTGATGTGCACCACGAAGGAGTCGTTCGGCATGATCATCGGCTCCATCTTGCCCGCGTCACTGCTGACGCCGGCCACGCCGTCGTAGTAGCTGTCGATCTCCAACCCATGCCAGTGCACCTGCGACGGTTCTGGCGAACGGTTCACGACCGTGATGCTCGTCGGTTCGTTGCGGTGCAGCACGATCGTGGGTCCTGGCCACTGTATCGCGGCGCCGTGTGGCTCGGGGGCGTTGCCTTCGGTCAGAACATACCCGAAGCGGCGCAGGGTGTCCGCGGACGCAGAGTCACTCTCGATGTAGAGGTGGAGCTGACGGCGTGGTCCGGCATAATCATGCCATCCCTTTCTGGGATGAATGTTGATCGCCAGCACCAGGCCACCCATTCCAGTGCGCGCATGGTCCATCATGTCGTGCATCACGGGGCCAACGAGCAGTTCATGGTCGCGGAGTGAGTCGGATTGCATCTCCGCTCCGACAGCTGGATTCGGCACCACATGCCAGTTCAGATGACAGTGAAACAGCCACGAGCCGGGTCTGTCGGCGAACCAGGCCAGGTCCATGGTGGTGCCGTCGAGCAGAAGTTCGGTGACGGCCATTCTGCGCTGCTCCGGCCAGTACACCGAATCCTGCTGAACATCTCCACGGGCGCGGATCTGATAAAAGAAGCCGTGCAGATGCAGCGGATGCACGTCCGCACTTGCGTTGATGATTCGCCAGCGAATGCTGTCGCCCTGCTGGTACGACAGGCGCTCCGTATTCGGCCACGGCCGGCCGTTGAACGTGAAGACTCCGTTCGACCGGTCCGGGTTGCCCGCCGAGTCGTGTCCCGGGATGTACCACTGAATGACAAAGACACGATCGGGCGTTCGCCGGCTCGCGTCCGTGGGATCCACAATGAGTGCGCCGTTGAGCTGGGCGTCCTGGTACAGCCGCTTCTCAAAATCAGTACCCGTCGTCGAGCCCCAGTAGTAGTACGTCCCCTCGGCGTCGGCGGTGAATTCCACGTCGCGGGTTGCGCCGGACGGCACGACCAGCGTGTCCATGACTGTGCGGCGACGTGACGACAACCCATGCACCACCAGCGTGGTGGCGGCGCGGTTTGTGACCCATGCATGGATTCGCTCACCGGCAACCACACGCAGCATCGGGCCCGGCGTCTCGAGCGGATGTCCCGCCTCGCGGAATGCAAGGATCCGAACGCCGGCGCTGTCCTTGGAATACGGATGCCATTCACCCGTGTCCACCTCGAGATGCACGTCGAGCACGCCGGCTCGAACCACTCCGGCTGAAACGCGATTGTCGTTGAACGCGACTGGCGGTGGCGCTGCGCCGGCGTTCCATCTGTTGGGTGTACGGTTTGACGACGCCGTCCCAAGAATCAGGAGAGGCGCGATGGCGGCTGCATGACGCATTCGTGACGTCGGCATTCAGAACACCGGTGAACGGAGGAGCAACACAGGAGTTTACAGCAAGGAACGCCAACTCGACGCGGTAGAACCTGCCGCGGCTGGCGGCGGGTGTCAAGATGTTTGTCGCGCGACGCCCGCCATCGTCGCAGCGGGAAGCACGATCAACTGCCCCGCCATCATCGGCAGGTGTGACGGCACGGCACACTGGATGGTGAAGATGCCGGCGTGCTTCGCAACGTATGTCGCCTGGGTGGCCGTTCCGCCGGGCAATGAAACGGCGAAATCCGGCAGCACAAACGAGTGCGCGTCATCTTCGGGATTGATGATGTCGAGCCGGAGCGTGTCGCCTTCGACCACCGTGATGGAGCTCGGCGAAAAAGCGTAGACCTCCTTTCCGTCGAGAACGCCGCCCTTGGCGAAGGCTGGTTTGAGAAACGGATACATGCTCTGCTCTTCCTTCACGAGCAGCGGCACCGTCGTTATGGTGATGGCGCGCGTACGCGGAGTGTAGGCCGCGCGCGCAACTGGTGGAGTCGAGCGCGCACACGCCGCGGCCACGACAAGAGTCGCAAGAATTGGAAGAGTTTTCATTACCGGTGTGGATTGTTGGTTAAACCGACACGCGTCGCGAACGCGTGGCGAAAAACGTAACCCGTTACGCGCTTCGTGATCCTACTCCAGCATTCAATCTGACACGACGTTTCAACGGCTGAATCTTTGCGATCGCCTTTGCGGCGACCGAATGCTTCGCATGATAGAGATCCCACGCCAACTGGAGATTCAGCCAGAACTGCGCCTCGACACCAAGCAACCTCTCCAGGCGAAGTGCAGTGTCCGGCGTCATGTCGCGCTTTCCATGCACGAGCTCATTGACACGCGGATACGATACGCCGAGGCGATCCGCGAGCTCGGTCTGCGTCAAACCGAGCGGCTTGAGGAATTCCTCGATGAGCATCTCTCCAGGATGTGTGGGCGGACGATGTGTTGGAATGCGAACCATGCTTTCCTCTTTAATGGTAGTTCACTATCTCGACCTCGCGCGGGCCATCCGATGCCCAGACAAAACAGATCCGGAATTTCTGGTTGCCGCGCGGCCCGCGAATCGATGCCGTTAAACACGTCCTCCGTGCCGGCATTTGCGAAAGACTTAATCACGCCGGCGACCGAAGAGCGACAACGTCGTAGTATAACGCATACCGTTATACGTAGCAAAGGCCGGCGGCTACATCAATACCGGAATGTGGTCAGTACCACAGCCACCGTATCGATTCTCTTCGCGTGATACCACGCGCCCGATCCGACGCCGAAAACGGAATCGGAGTCGAGTTTCCTGAGTCCACGTGGATTGCCGGCAACGCTGCTGGTCCGCAGCCCCCCTTGTGTGGCGTCACCTCATGTTATATACTGAACCATATGGTTCAGTATTTCCAAAGCCACTTCGACGCCTCGTTCGGCGCGCTCTCGGATCCCACCCGACGCGGCGTTCTGGAGCAACTGGGGCGTGCGGACGCTTCGATCTCGACCCTCGCCGAGCGGTTTCACATGACCCTCACGGGCATGAAGAAACATGTAGGCGTCCTGGAGCAGGCGGGCCTCGTCACCACGGAGAAAGTCGGCCGCGTGCGGACCTGCAGGCTCGGCGTCCGCGGACTGCAGGAAGAGGCGGCATGGATCGAGAAGTACCGCCAGCTCTGGAGCGCACGCTTCGACGAGTTGGACAACGTTGTGGACGAACTAAAACACAAGGAGAGAGTCGATGGACGAAAGAAGAGAAAGTGAGGCCACGCCCACGAAGAATCACACGACGCTGGAACGGAAGTCCGACCGCGAAGTCGTCGTCACAAGAACCGTAAACGCTCCTGCGCGCATCGTGTTCGAGGCGTGGACGAAGGCAGAACTGTTCAGAAGGTGGTGGGTGCCTAAATCGTATGGGCAGACCCTGCTTTCCTGCGAGATGGATGTTCGCGTCGGGGGGCAGTATCGTTTGGTGTTTCCCTTTGAAGATTCGACGATGGAGTTCTTCGGCACGTACGTCGAAGTGACACCGCACTCACGCCTCGTCTGGACCAATGATGAAGGAGACGCCGGCAAGACCATCACCACGGTGACCTTCGAGGAGAAGGGCGGCAAGACGTTGTTGGTAGTGCACGATGTCTATCCATCGGCAGAAGCTGTCGACACCGGATCGACGGGTGCGCTGCCCGAGGCGCTGGACCAGCTCGACGAGCTTCTCGCCAGCCTGTGATCGAACACAGAGACAAGATGACGCAGTCAATCGTCCACCAGAGATTCCCGTAATGGGTGATTACCAAGGAGTGTTTGGATGAAACGGAATTACACCAGCATGCGGACAGCAGCTTTCCTCCTGATGACGCTCGCGGCGACCGCCGCGTCGGCGCAGCGGGAATCAACGAGCGGCTACGCACCAGTCAACGGAATCAACATGTACTACGAAATCCACGGCAGCGGCGAACCGGTGGTGTTGCTTCATGGCGCGTTCATGACCATCACCAACAACTGGGGCGGGTGGATCGAGGAGCTCTCCAAAACGCGGAAAGTGATTGCCATCGAAATGCAGGGTCACGGCCGGACGGCGGACGTCGCACGAGATATCACCTACGAAAACCTCGCCGACGACGTGGCTGGACTGCTCGATTATCTCAAGATCCCGCGAGCGGACCTTATCGGCTACAGCATGGGCGGAACCGTGGCGATGGAGTGTGCGATCCGACACCCTGACAAAGTGCGGAAGGCAGTCATCATTTCGTCAACGTTCCGCACTGACGGCATGGCCCCGGCAGCGGTCCAGGCCATCCGGAATCTCACGGCTGACGATTTCAAAGGCTCGCCCATCGAGACCGAGTACAAGAAGCTGAGTCCCACTCCGGACGACTTTCCCAAGTTCGTCAAGCGACTCGCCGCCACGGCCGCGAAAGGGTACGACCTCGGAGCCGACAACCTCAAGGCCACCACGGCGCCCATGTTTTTCATCTTCGGTGACGCTGACGGAATACGGCTCGCGCACGTCGCGGAGATGTTTCGCCTCAAGGGTGGCGAGGTCCACGGCGACATGCAGCAACGCTCCGCATCGCGACTGGCAATTCTGCCCAACACCACTCACGTGACACTGATGCAGCGCATACCCATCATCGTCCCGATGGTGAACGACTTTCTCGACGCCAAGCCTTAGGCCGTGGGGGCACTTTGGCAATTCGGGGTCAGATCGGAGTTGATGCACGCGCGCTGTGCACCGCGCGGGATCTGACCCTCAATTCGTGCTCAATTCGTGCTCAATTCGGGCAGCGGACGATAGAATTGCAGGCTATTGCGACTCGGATCGCGGAGATGAAACTCTCTCGTGCCCCATGGTGTGTCAGCAGGTACGGCCCATGGGCTGCCGTCGCTCGTATCCGGGCGGACGGCTCCGCTCTCACGAAATTCCTCAAAGATCGCGTCGACATCGCTGACCATGAAGCGGAACGCAGGGCGATCGATCGGATACGCCCATTGCTCTGCATCAGCCCACTGAACATGCAACTGCACTTCATCTCGCTGTATGCCGACGTATTTCGGATTCTTCAGGTCGTCTTGAAAGACAATCACGAACCCGAGAGTCTCGTAGAACCGTACTACGTCACTTACATCGCGAGCACCAAGAACAGGATGCACGGCTTGAAGAGAAGCACTCACTATACGCCTCCGGAAGATGTCGTCCGTTTATGCGTTCTGACGCAGATACTTTCGTCGAAGGCGCACGCTTGAATGAATTGTCAGGCGGCGACTCGAGCGCCTAAAAGACGAATGGAACCAAGCGTTTCGCGTGACGCATGTACTCCAAGTATTCGGGATACGCGGTGACGAGGAACTGCTCCTCGAGCACCATTCGGCCCACCAGCCCAGCAGTTACTGCGACTGCCAGCAAAACAGAAACCATGGTTGGCATCTCCACCTGGCCAGCCCACACGAAATAGATGATGGAGGCATAAATGGGATGCCGCCAATAGCGGTACGGCCCGGTTGTAACAAGGCCGCCGCCGGTTGTGTTAGCCGTTGCGTGAAAGCTGCGAAGACCAAACGTCGCGCGTGCCCAAAGCATGAGAAGAACGGCACACGCTTGAACTACTAGCAGCACGTGGTTGGTCGCAAACAGATGATGAATGGCAAACAGCCACAACGTGCCCGCAGCTGCCACCACGAATCCGCACAGCGAAAGCGTTTTTCTCAGCACACGGAATCCTCGGTTAAATTGCCTTGCGTCGTCACGCGCTGGTCTGCGCAATCCCGTCGCGGATCGCCGCTTCGAGCACGGCCAGGTCAATGTTGCGAAGTGCGCTGAACTTGATGCAGTACCCCGTCACACTCGCCTTGCCGATGTCACCGCCGTAGGTCCTGGCCAGATGCGTCTTGTCATCGAGCCCCATGATGTAGACGGAGATTCCGCTGGTGTTGGCGCTCAGGCCAATCTGATAGAACTCCCGGGTTCGCTTATCGGCGTAGGCTATGGTCCGGAGTCCATACCCGATGTTCGGGTTGGAAACCGTCTTACCGCTCTCGTCCTTGCCATCCAGAAACCACAACCTGCAGTGGGGCATCAGCTTCAGTATCATGCCGTGCAGCGTCTGCATGTCACCGCGTTTCGGCTCCGGCTGAGCGGCAAGGTAGTCGTTGATCTGCGCCTTTACGTTCATGTCTCGCTCCTGTCCCGGGTCATCTCGGTTTGCTACGCATGTGGTGTGCGGTCCGCGGTTATTTCCATGAACTTGCGGGATTCACACCGTTACCTGACGCTACGGATAAGCGGCTTGCCATGATCGACTGGTCGATGGCATGTGACGCACACTCATTGCGGTTTGCTGCGTAGCTCAAGAACTTTCTGCGGGTCAATGCGAATGATCGTGTACACAATGCGTGGCGTCGTGATGTCAACAAAGCCGTGCGGTACGTGCGGCGGAATAATGACGATGTCGCCGGGAACTACATGACGCGATGTTCCTCCAGCGATGGACTGACCCGCTGAGCTCGGACCAATCTCACCCACGACAGCGGCAGCGGTCAGAGGCTTTGCCGACCTGAGCGTCCCGCCCGTGATCAGAACTCCTTCACCCTCGATAATCTGATAAACCTCGGCAACATCGTCATGAATCAGTGCATCGGGCAGCATGCGGCCACCGATTCTTGTCCGACGAATCACGGCCACCCCAACGTTGTACTTTGACTCTATCGGTACTACGCGGAGCGGAGAATCTGAAAACGCACCGCTGTCGCTTTTTTGCACCGCTGCCTTGATCTCTCCTGCGCTGACGAAAGTGGCAGCAGTCGCTGCGGCTTGAGTTGGCGCATCATACTTTGCTGAACCAGTGGTCGATATGGCGAGCACTGCGGCGATCACAAGCCAATTTACCGTCATGACTTTACTCCTCGCTGTGTTGACAGGCGTCCGCCCAACGATTGAGCTGAGCCGCGGAGGGGCGTCGGCAACTCCACGGCGTCGCCTGAGTCAAAACCCACGACTATGCGACATCTCATGTCAAGTTGCCTGACCGCGAAGTAGCTGAGGATCGATGCAGTGCAAAGCATCAGCGCATAATCGTACTCGTCGTGCTGAGACTCGTTGGCTAGGGCGGCTTCCTTGATCCGTTGTAGAATTGGACTCCAGAGATATTTGTTCTCCGACAAATAGTCGAGAATACCACCCGACAATTCAGAGCTCGAATCAACCAATGGTACAGCTCGCGTGGTGCCGGAAACGTAGTAGCCAGCGACCTGCTGGGACGTATCTGGGTTGACACCGGTAAAGAGGCCAAAGTACAATAACTGCAAGTTCGATGGAGGCGGAGCCTCGGCGAAGACCTCTCGCAACTGAGCGACGATCAGTTTGGTTTCCCGACTGATACCGCTCTTCAGAACTTCGGAAGCGGAGTTCCACCTCGCACCTACTCTGGACCGGAGATTCCTCCAGGCTTCATCAGGAGAAGCGGCTTCGTCTACGATTGATGGAATCGCTAGAACCGTCGAGACGAACTCGGGAATGCTCATTTGCGTCAAACCGGGGTCAGAGTGGACTTTCTTGCGAAGCATCCTGACGCGGACAGTCAGCGGCACTCACCACAAGAAGTGCACTCTGACCCTATTTTCACCATCCTGATGCGCGAATTCAGAAGGAAGGGCACAACGTGATACCTGCCCGCGCCAAACGTGTTACGACTTCCCGCCGCCCCTACGAAAATACTCGACGTCCATCAGCCCATCGAAGTCGTCATCCTGAGTCCACACTACACCACCGACGCTCTGCGCAGTCGCATACACGATACTGTCCGCAAGCGGCAACTCGTGGTCAACGCCAACCTTCGCCGCAGCAAGTGCCAGCGACGCGTCCAGATCGATCACCGTTCCCTGCTGCATCAATGCAACTGCCTGCAGCGCGTCACTCTCACCGCGCTGCCTCAAGACCACCTTGAACACTTCGAGCAGACATACGGCCGGCACCACAAGGCGACCGACAGACTCGATCGCTCCCGCGAAGTGCACCGCCCCCGCTCCATCGGCGAAGTACTCCAGCCACGCCGAAGAATCGACGACATTCGGCCCGGTGTGCTTGCGTGGTGCGATCACACGCGATCGCGCTCTCGGCGCACCGTCGTATCGATACCCTGAAGAAAGCCGCGCATGCTCTTGAGCGAGCGCACCGGGATGAACTCGATCCGATTGTCGTACGCAAGCGCCTGGACCTTCTGCCCAGGCTCCAGCCCCAGCCGCTCGCGAATGGCGAGCGGGATCACGACCTGAAATTTGGGCGAAACAGTCACTACGTCCATTGCGACCTCGATCGATAGCGCTATCGTATGACGATATCTCAATCTATCGATAATCCGACATACCCACCAGAACGAGACCGGCGCGGAGGCCCGCGCCGGTCAATGGAAGCGAGATTACCGCCCGCCGGCCTGCACTTCCGGAGCCGTTGCCTTCCCCGCCCCCAGATCATTCCAATTCATGATCGCATTGAACCCCAACATATAAGTCCCCTGCGTCTGCCATCTCCAGAACGGCCTTATCGCGAACATCACGATATGCCCCTTCCCTACAGACTCGTCAACAACCTGCGCGCGCCCTGACAGCGCCTCACCACCCGACAACACCCCCGACAACAACATGTCCGCGGGCCTCGTCGGGAATTTCAGAATCACACGCGGTCCGTCAGTATCAGCATTACCAGCCGCAGCTCCGCGCCCACCACGCTGCGCACCAGCTTCGCCAGCACCCGCAGCAGCGCCAGGCTGTGCAGGACGACGACGCGCCCCCTCACCAGCCGACGCATCAGCATCCGGATTCCACGGCGACAGCTGCTGCACCGTCGCCATCGGCGTGATGTCCTGGCTGTTCACACCACCGCGTCCGAACCCGCCGAATCCACCACCGCCACCACCCGCGCGAATCACCGGTCCCTGATTGAAGTACACCGGGATCTGGTCGTGCCCGTATCCATACACGATCGGACTCTTCATGTCGCTGATCACTCCGCGCATGATGCTGCCGCGCACGAACAGGCTGTCCGGCTCCTCGATCGTCACGCCGGGCGTGAGGTTGTAGCTCGGCATTATCGTCGACGTCGATCCTTCGACGATCAGCGTTCCACCCTGCCGCACGAACTCGTCGAGATTCTTCACACCATCGAGCCCCATCCCGCCGCGAATGTCATCCGACGCGTCGGGTGTGCCGAGTGCCTGGAACTCGGCGGTCTTCTTGTATGGAAGCGGAGTCGCGCCGTTCTTCGGGATCCCGTTCACCATCGTCTGCACGGTACCACCGATGTGCGGGAAGATTATCACGTCGTACTTCTGGCGCAGGTTGTCCTTACGTAGATCGATGTCGCCGAAGTACGAGTACGGAATGCCGTAAGTGTCGAGCGCAGCACGAACCCACCCCTCGTCCTGCGTGCGCGACCAGCTGTGGACGTAACCGATGCGCGGAACGTCGAGATCGTGCGTCTTCACACTCGGCGCTGCCGACATCGCGTAGGCAGAGAGGCCGAGCTTCTTCAGCTCGGGCTCCAGCGCCGAACGATTGGCGTTCGCAATGATCATCGCGCCGGCGCGGAAGTGATGACCGTCGGCGTCGAAATCCTCTTCCGCGGCCGACATCTTCGTCTTCGCGAACTTGAAGCGGAATGCAGCAATGTTGTTGTCGGCCGTGTTGTCGACGACTACGACGTTGCCGGTGCCCGAGATCCCGCCAGCGGCGACAGCGTTGGCAGTGAGCAACGTCATCGGCTGCGTCAACAGACTCCTGTCGTTCACGGCCGCGATCGTGATGTCGCGCATCAAAGGGAATGTCCAGCCCGTATCGTCATACGGCGCGGGGTTACCGGGCGCGAAATGCTGTAGAGCGAAGTACATGTCTGCGATCGTGCGATATGGCTGATCGCCACGCACGATGTAGTCGCCGGGCTTGACCGAAAGCTTACCAACTGTAAAAGCAGTAGTTGCGGTATCCACCTCGAGTCCCTGCGCCCGCAGCTCGTTCACCGCGTCAGCCGCATCGGCCTTGCGGCGCTGCGACGCCGGGATCACCCAGCCGAAGATCGGCCCTGTCTTTCCCTTGTCCACCGCGCGCTGCGCCTTGCGCCAGAAGTTGTCCAGGAACTGGTCCCTGTTCTTCGCGACGTTGTTGAGCGCGAACAGGATCGCGGACTCCTGGATATTGGTGTTGTTGCGCGGCCCCCAGTTGATGCTGTCCAGCGGCGGGTTGGGCCTGAACCACTCGCGGCTTGTAGTAGTGTTGCGCGGCTTCACTACATAATTATCCGGCCCGTAACTCTGCACTTCATAGAACCGGCCGATCTCGTTGTGCGTGTGCGCAATGAAGAAGAGATAGTTCGGCGTCCACCCGTCGTAGTATCCGTACGTCCACACACCCGGCACGTTACGTTTCGTCATCTCCATCACGTCGTTCTCGGCCATCATCCACCACTCGTCGATCGTGATCGGATCGACGGCTTCGTTGTACGGGCCGGTACCGGTCGATGCGTACAGATACGTCTGCGCTTCGTGCAGATCGTGCAGCACAGTAGGATGCCAGTCGAGCACGGCCTGCGTGGTGTGCTGCGTCAGCTTGAGGAACTGACCCATTCCGTCACGGTTGTTATCATGCTGCACGTACTTGCCCCAGTACATCAGCGGCAACCGCTCGGCGCCCTTGGGCAGCTTCTTGTTGTAGTAGTAGGTGTCGACAGCCTTGTCGCGGCCGTCGGGCTCGATCACCGGCGTGATCAGTGTGATGACGTTGTTTCGAATGTTCGAAACGATTGCAGACGAATCCACGACGAGCCGGTACGCCAGCTCCATCAACATCTCGGGGCCGCCGAACTCGGGCGAGTGGATGCCGCTGGTGATGTAGTAGATGGGCTTGGCAGTGTGGATCAGCTTCTGCGCCTCTTCCTGCGTCGTCTTGCGCGGATCGCTCAACCGCGCGAGCATGCCGCGATAGTTGTCGATGTTCTTGATCGTCTCCTCATCGCCGATCGCCGCGAGGATCATCTCGCGCCCCTCTTCCGTCTTGCCGATGCGCCATACCTTGACGCGCGGCGACGCCTTGGCCAGCGCGTCGAAGTACTTGTAGATGTCTGCAGAGCGATCCAGCTCGCCCGGCGCGCCGATGATGTGCCCGAGCAACTTGAGCGGCGTTGGCACTGTCGACGACGCGGGCAGATAATCCACGAGCTCCGTCGTGATGCGCGGATCTTCCAGATCCTTCCTGATCTGCGCTGTGTACACGGAGTCGATCGCCTGATGCGCGGCCTGCTGCGCGCCAGCGATCGAAGGGAGCACGAGCGCGCCGGATGCGGCCGTTACACCGGCCAGCGTGCACGTCGTCAGATACTTCCGGATCGACTTCTGATACATCCTGTCTTCCTCTCGGGTTGGATCGAGTGGCGCCGGGAGGCACCGGGTCGTACGTGGAGGGTGCGATATAATACGCCAACCCAGGGAGCGGCGTTAGGACACGGCGATCGCCGGCGAAACTATGCCGAGCAGATGCGCATGCCGAATTTCTCGAACACCGGGCCGACTGCCTGCGGCGTCTTCTCGCGGTCGTACGGGCCCTGCCATGCCGCAGCCAGCGCGCGGAAGAACTGCTCGTATTCAGGCGGTCCGATGGTGAGCATCCGTGATGGCGCGTAGCCTGCGCCTGCGAACCGGTGCTTAATTCCAGGCGGCACCACGATGGTCTCTCCCTGGTTCGCCAACCACGTGACGAGATCGCCGTTCCGCTCGAGCGTCCACTCGACCTCGCCCTCGATCACGTGAAACGTTTCGAGCCAGCGGTCGGTGTGCAGAACAGTCGCGCCGCCGCGCGGCTGAACCACCAACTCCATGATGCAGTACGCGCCACCCGATTCCTCACTTGAAACGAGCACGTTTATCTCGTTGTTACCGAGAAATCGGATTACCCGATCGTACTTCACTCCAGCTTTCATGATCCATCTCCAGCACTATGAATGTGATCGTCCTGTGCGATCACGATATGGTAGCAAAAAATGGGGCAGTCTGCTGGCATGAGTATCCTCTTCACCAGGTCGCGGTAAATTCCGGAAGTCCACTCGAACCCGCGTGTCCAATTGACTGAGTCCGCCAAGCGCTGGACGCTCATCGGATCGATACTCGGCTCCGGTGCGGTTTTCATAGAGGGGAGCGTGACGAACGTCGCGCTGCCGGCCATCGCGCGCGATCTGCATCTCGGAATCACGGGCCTGCAGTGGACGATGAACGGCTACCTGCTCACGCTGAGCGCGCTCATCCTGCTCGGCGGTGCACTCGGCGACCGGTTCTCGCGCCGCAAGGTATTTGCGTGGGGACTTGTCGCATTCGCCGTCGCCTCGCTGGCGTGCGCGGTGGCGCCGAATCTGCTTCTGCTCGTGACAGCGCGCGTGCTTCAGGGAATCGCCGGCGGCATCCTCATACCGAACAGCCTCGCTCTGCTCGAGTCGACGTTCGAGGGCGAGGAGCGTGGCGCCGCCGTCGGACACTGGGCATCGTGGTCGGCAGTATCTACGGCGATAGGGCCGCTGCTCGGCGGATGGATCGTGGATGCAGCGTCGTGGCGATTCGTATTCGTGATAATGGTGCCGTTCGCGATCGCAGGCGCCATCGCAGTGACGGTCGCTGGCAGATCCGCAAAGGAAAGTAAGTCCGCAACGACCGTCGATTACCCAGGCGCCGCACTCATGACGCTCGGCCTTGCAGCGATCGTCGGCGCTCTGATGCTGGGACCCGATCGCGGATTCACGACGCTCTACCCGATATCGCTCGGCGTCGCGGGTATTCTATTGCTCGTTGCATTCGTCGTCGTCGAGAATCGCACGAGAGAGCCGCTTCTTCCACCGAATACTTTCAGATCGAAGAAGTTCGCCGGCGTGAACGCTGCCACGTTTGCGATATACGCCGCGCTGACGGGCCTGTTCTTCCTCCTCATGCTCCAGCTCCAGGACGTACTCGGCTACAGCGCGCTCGCGGCCGGCGCATCGTTGATGCCGATCAATGTTCTCTTGCTGATCATCTCGCCATTTTCAGGACGAATCTCGGAACGATGGGGAGCGCGGCTGCCGATGACCGCCGGGGCGTTTGTGGCGGCAGTTGGAATGCTGCTGTTCGCTCTGGTGCGTCCTGGTGCTAGCTATCTGACTTCGGTGTTGCCCGCCGCAATCGTGTTCGGAGTCGGACTGTCATCACTCGTCACACCGCTCACAACTGTCGCACTCGCTTCACTGGGTGAGAGTCGTGCGGGTCTCGCATCCGGTGTGAACAATTCAGTTGCACGCGTCGCCGGATTGCTGGCTACCGCGATAATCCCGTTGGCTGCCGGACTCGGTGGCGCACAGAGCCTGTCTGGCGCGACACTGGCGCATGGATTCACGCGCGCGATGTTCATCTGCGCTGGGTTGTGTGCGGCTGGTAGCGTGATATCGCTGTTCACGATGAGCGGCCGACCAGAACGTTAGGAAGCAGCGCTGCGCTGCGTCCGGCATCATCGCAGATGAAAGAGCTCCTGATGGAAAGCACTTCCGGAGAATCCGTGCGCGACGAAGTCCTCGCGCAATTCCTTCCCAAATATCACCGGCCCGCAGAACCAGATGTCCGCAGACTTCCATTCCGGCACGACTCTGCGAATATCTTCTCCGGTCATTCGTCCATCCTCGGCGGCGACCCAGACGCGCAGGAGTACGTGCGCGGATTCCGCGAGTGCGCGTAGCTGCTCGACAGGCGCGATGTCACGCGAGCCCGTCGCGTGGAACAGATCGATGGCCTTTCCGTCGGGGTGGGCTGCGAGTTCCTGCATCCGGGAGACGAACGGCGTGATGCCGATTCCTGCGCTCACCCAGATCTGACGTTGGCTTTCACCCTCGAAGGTGAAGCGGCCGTACGGGCCTTCGACTGTGACAAGCGTGCCTGGCTTCAGTGTTGTCGGAAGCGACCGCGTGTAATCTCCCAGTCCCTTGATAAGGAAAAGCAGGTGGCCGTCGCCCTTCCAGGTGGACGAAATGGTGAACGGATGCGGCCCTTCCCCATCCTCGAAGTTCACGAATGCGAACTGCCCCGCATTGTGACCGTTCCAACGGTCCTTGAGACGGATGCTGACCTGCAGAATACCCACATCCGCGCGCGATGTGACTTCATCGATCTCACCAACAGCACGATGCGTGTGTCCAACTCTGCGAAACAGCATCAGGATCGCTGACACTGTCCCCGCCGCCATCAGTGCGACGATCACGTACGAAATCGCGTGGGACCAGTACGAGATCTTCAGCAGGACCACGCCGTGGAACACGAGGAGGAGAAATACTATCGCAAGCAGCCGGTGAATCTTCAGGAAGTAGCGATAGGGAAACCAGCGCAGCAGCGCGAGTACCACGAGGACGACGAGCGCGTAGAAGCAGATCTGACCAACGGATCGCGCCGGATTCTGCAGCGTGCGGAGAAGCGCCGGCCCTTCTGCACTCGCCGCGGCACGTCCCGGCTGGCGCGCGGCCGGCGCCATCACGCCAAGGGCGGTGAGCCATCCTGGTCCGCTGATCCACAGCCAGTGCGCGATCGCCATGAGGAGGCCGGTGACGCCGAGCCACTTGTGCAGCCGGTAGCCCTTGTCGAGCCCGCCGATGAAGGACTCCACCTTCGACGATCGTACCGCCAGTATCATCGCCACACTTATCACGCCCATGGCGAGGATGCCAGTGTAGTTGATGAGCGACAGCCGCACCTGCGAGAATGGAGCGGTGTGCAGCAGGATCGGATCGGCGGCGATCCACAGAGCCGTGATGCCGATGCACAGTACCCAGAAGCTGACCTTGATGCGCGTCATTTCCCCAGCCCGATGTGGAAATCGCCTCACCGTGAGACCCCGTAATCCGAGGAAGAGGCGACTGCATGACCGGCCTTACGCATGGATCATGCTCCCACGGTCGCGTCAGACCATGACGGAGCGCGCCCTCGATCGCATCCAGTGGCGACCGCTGGCCTGCCAGACGAGAGTGCTGTTCAACGCTCCTATGGGGACCTACATGGCGTCGATCTCGTCGATCCGCCTCTGATGCCGGCCGCCATCAAACGGCGTATTCAGCCACATCTCCAGTATCTGGATCGCCAGCTCCTCCGACACCATCCGCTCGCCGATCGAAAGCACGTTGGCATTGTTGTGCCGTCGTCCCAACTCAGCCGAGTCCAGGTTCCAGCAGAGAGCGGCGCGTACACCCTTCACGCGATTCGCGACCATCGCCTCGCCGTTCCCCGAGCCGCCGATCACTATTCCTCGCTCCGTGTCGCCGTTCGCAACGGCAGCGGCGACAGGATGACAGAACAAGGGATAATCCACCGGCAGCTCTGAGTCAGTTCCGAAATCCTTCACTTCATGCCCGAGCTCGGTGAGGCGTGCCTTGAACATTTCCTTGTAACGGAAGCCCGCGTGGTCCGATCCGATTGCGATGCGCATTTGATGGCTGTGAGGTTGGTTTGACGATGTTCACTAACTATAGCACGAACTGCATCTGACCTAACGCTCTCGCGCGCGCTCACCTAGCGAACGGTCCGCAAGGCCGGATTCTTTGCGAATGCCCATGCCGAATGCGCGAACACGATGACCGCGCATCCGCCGATCGCCCAATCGACCCCAACGACGTGCGCCAGTGCGCCCGAGATGAACGATCCCACCGGCACCAGTCCAACAGCGACGAATACGTACGCGGACACCACTCTGCCCCGCAATTCATCCGGCGCGATGGATTGCAGCAATCCATTCGCCAGCGCGCCCATCACCAGCATCGCGAATCCTACGAACACGAGGATCACCGCTGCTGGCAGAAGTCTGCTCATCAGCGAAAAGACCATGAGGCCTGCGGAGAATCCATATGCAGACCATACGTACAGCTTCCCCCGAGCGATGTGCTGGCCGAGTGCCGCCATCGAAAGAGCACCGATCAGAGCGCCGAGTCCTACGCAGGCGAGCAGAATCCCGTAACCCGCTGCACCCGCATGCACGACGTCACGCGCCACCACAGGCATCATGGCGAGAAACGGCATCCCGAAGACTGACGTCACTCCCACGACGCGTACCAGCACGCTCACCAGCGGTGTATCGCGCATGTAGCGGAAACCTTCCAGCATTCCCTCGATCGGCGACACGCGAGTTTTGACGCGCTGCCACTTGGGGACCTGGATCATGAACAGCCCGGTGAGCACCGCGAAATAGCTCATGGAGTTGAGCGCGAAGCACCACTTGGGGCCGAGCGTGCCGATGACTACGGCGGCGATCGACGGGCCGATAACGCGCGCCAGGTTGAAACCGGCGGAATTGAGCGCGATCGCATCCACCAGGTCTTCGCGGCCGACCAGCTCGACTATGAAGCTCTGTCGCGCCGGAATCTCGAAAGCGCTGATGGTCCCGTTGAGCGTCGCGAGGATGATCAGCCAGTTGATCGTGAGATGGTTGGACGCGGTGAACCACCACAGCACGGACGCCTGCACAAGCAGCAGCGATTGCGCGATTCTGACCAGCTTGAGCTTGTCGTTCCGATCGGCAACCACGCCGCCGTACAGGGAGAGCAACAGGACCGGGAGCGCGGACGCACCAGCCACGACTCCGACCATCAGTGCGCTGTTGGACAGTTGCAGCGCAAGCCACCCCTCGCCCACCGACTGCATCCACGTGCCCACGAGCGACAACGTCTGCCCGCCCCAGAATATCCGGAAATTCCGATGTTTGAGCGGACGAAACGGATTGTTGGCGGCGGCCTTCTGCACGCGGGAAATGTATTGCGTACCGGGTGTATTATTCAGATATGCGGTTCCATACATACTCCAGGTTCAGCCCGGAGATGGCCGACGCGGTCGATCTTCAGTCGCTCCTGGATAAGATGGCCGACTTCCTCCTCCAGTCCGGCTTCGCCGGCGGCGAGAATTTCAATCCCTACTGGGGGATGACTGGCGAGGACGCCGACCGCTCCGTGGACGCGTTGCGCGAGGCGATCCTCAACGCGATGATCGAGAGCGGCCAGTTCACGCCGGAGATGCTCGAAGCTCTGCGCGGCAACGGCGACGAGGACGCGCAGGAAAAGCTCGCGAAGTTCCTGGACGAGCTGATCGAGCGCCTCACAAAAGAAGGCTACCTCAACCTCGAAGCTCCGCCCCAGATGCCGGCCGGCCACCAGCAGGTCGAGGGCAAGGGCAGTCTCTCCCACGCAGCCTCCAAATCGGTCCAGTTCAATCTCACCGACAAGGGCGTCGACTTCCTGGGCTACAAGGCGCTCCGGCACATCATGAGCTCCCTCGGCAAGTCCAGCTTCGGGAGTCACGACACTCCGTATCTGGCCACCGGAATCGAGTCGGACGGATGGAGCAAGCAGTACGAGTTCGGCGACGTCCTGAACCTCGACGTGAACGAGACCCTCAAGCGCTCCATGGCGCGCACGGGCTCGTTGACCGTGCCGATGGATCTGGACTACGACGACCTGATGGTGCACCAGGCCGAGTACCGCTCGTCGTGCGCGACCGTGCTGATGCTGGACACGTCGCACTCGATGATCCTGTACGGCGAGGATCGCTTCACCCCCGCCAAGAAGGTCGCGCTCGCGCTGACGCATCTCATCCGCACCCAGTTTCCCGGCGACACCATCCGCATCGTGCTCTTTCACGATTCGGCGGAAGAGATTCCGATCTCCGCGCTGGCGCGCGCGCAGGTTGGCCCGTACCACACCAACACGGCCGAAGGTCTGAAGCTTGCGCGTCGCATTCTTCTGTCGCAGAAGAAGGACATGCGCCAGATCGTGATGATCACCGACGGAAAGCCGAGTGCCCTGACACTTCCGAACGGTCAGATCTACAAGAATTCGATGGGTCTGGACATGAACGTGGTGTCGGAGACGCTGCGCGAAGTGGCAGACTGCCGCCGATCGGGGATCGTCATCAACACGTTCATGCTGGCGCGCGATCGGGCATTGGTGGAATTCGTGAAGCGCGTATCAGCGATCGCGAAGGGCAAGGCCTACTTCACGAACACGATGACGCTGGGCCAGTTCATCCTGATGGACTTTTTGCGGAAGAAGACGAGAACGGTTTCGTAGGAAGACGACGCTATCCACGCACCGATCCGGTACGCCTGCGTAGGGCGCGGATTCTTCCGCGCCTGGCCCATTTACGTGGGATCGGAATTGGATGTTCGTGGGATAAACCCGCGCCTGGCCCATTGACGTGCGATCGGAATTGGATATTCGTGGGATAAACCCGCGCCTGGCCCATTTACGTGGGATCGGAATTGGATATTCACCGGTGTCGTTAAATGTCATCACGCAGCGCCTGGTGGGGATGACGGGATGGCGTATGACGCCCGCTGCCGCAGCGGCGCGGGATCCAAATTCCATCATCCGAATTTCGTCAATCGTAATGGCTGGATACGCGGTGTTCCAGAATTGACGATGCGTTCATTCGCGTTCGATCGCGCGTAAATGGGCCAGGCGCGGAAGAATCCGCGCCCTACGCAGGCGTACCGGATCGGCGCGTCGAATGGAGTCGTCATCGTTCGTGGAAACGATGTTTCATGCGATGTCCCCATCCCCCCACCATCACCCCGTATACACGTACGTGCAGTGTTGCTCCTGCGCGCGCCCAACCGCGATGATCATCGCGGGCACCAGCACCACACCCGGAATGAGCGACGCCGTCAGATCCCGCTCGATCTCTTCCTTGCTGCCGAATTTCTTCTGATCCGCGAGCTCGCTCGCGATTCCCCGCAGCGCCGTTCTGCACGACAGCACCACGACGCCAGCAGCGAGCGCCTCCCGAATGCCGGGATTCTCGTCGTCACCGGCGTAGTACACGTTCCGCGTTGCCGTGTCCTTGGTCTTGGGATCCTTCACGTCGAACATCTTTCCGAAACCGTACTTCTCCCACGCCGCATCGACGTACGTGGTAGCTCCCGTCTTCCCGTGAGCGGCGAGCACGGCGTTGACGTCGTTTGGATTCACGCCGTATTCCGTGGGATACGCCGTCTTGTATCGTATGGAGTATTCGATTCCCTTGGTCCACTTGTCATGCGCGTGGAACAGTTGACGGTGTTTCCCGGTCAACGCCTTGAGCCACGCCTCCGGCTCGTCGCCGGGCTCGGGCGCGACGCCCGCGAGCGATACGTCCGGAAGTAACGCGCTGGCACCAGCGAGCGCGGCGAGATGAGTCACGAAAGCCCTGCGGCTCGGTTTGTAGCTGAACATTGAAGCTCCTGAGCTGATTTGCGCGCGACGCGTTACACCATCGTTCCAGCCGCAAATCTACGAGAGAAATCGCTTGTTTGCCGGCGCGGGGACGGAGTAGGGACGGAGTAGGGACGGACTCCAACGTGGCGCCTGCACCCGCCCACAAGCGTCCGCGGCGCATATCGTGCGACGATTCGCTAGACTGCATTACGTCACCATCAACGGAGAAAAAATGCCCACACGCAAGGCAAGCGCGATCTGGGAGAAGGGTCTTCAGAACGGAAAGGGATCGTTCAAGGGCGAAAGCGGAACGATCAGCGGCAACTACTCATTCGGCTCCCGCTTCGAGAGCGCTGCCGGCTCCAACCCCGAAGAGCTACTGGCAGCCGCCGAGGCCGCCTGTTTCTCGATGGCACTCGCCCTGGGCCTCGAGAAGAACGGCACGCCCGCCGACAAGGTAGAGACCAGCGCAGCATGCACCATCGAAAAGTCCGGCGACGGCTTCAAGATCACCACGATGAGCCTGGTGGTCAACGCGAAGGTCCCGGGAATCGACAACGCGAAGTTTCAACAGATCGCCGAAGGCACCAGGGAGGGATGCCCGGTGTCGCAGGCGTTGAAGGGAAACGTGAACATCACGCTGACGGCAACGCTGAATTAAAGCCGCATCCGACTGCGCGCCGCATGTCCAGCGGCGCCTGCGCGGCCGCAGATCATGAAAGTCAAACGGGCGCGCCGATTTCTCGGCGCGCCCGTTGTTTCACCTGGTGCCGAACCGGCTTCTACTTGATACCGACGTTGATGGTCTGCTCGAACTTGCGCTCGCCATGCCCGGTAAAGATCTGGCGCGGACGGGCAATCTTCTGCTCCTTGTCCAGCAACATCTCCTCCCACTGCGACAGCCACCCCGCCATGCGCGCGATCGCGAACAGCACGGTGAAGAATTCCGTCGGGAAGCCCATCGAGCGATAGATGAGACCTGTGTAGAAATCGACGTTCGGGTACAGCTTGCGCGAGACGAAGTAATCGTCCTGCAGCGCGATGCGCTCCAGCTCCAGCGCGATCTCGAGGCCGCGATCGACGCCGGTGATCTTGAACACGCTGTCCGCCAGCTGCTTCACGATCTTGGCACGCGGATCGTAGCTCTTGTACACGCGGTGGCCGAAGCCCATCAGCTTGCCGCTGCCACTCTTCACCGTCTCGATGAATGCCGGCACGTTCTGAATGGTGCCGATCTCCTCGATCATGCGCAGCACCTGCTCGTTCGCGCCACCATGCAGCGGGCCGAACAGAGCCGCGACGCCGGCGGACATCGCAGAGAATGGATCCACGTGCGACGAGCCCACCATGCGCACCGAGCTGGTCGAGCAGTTCTGCTCGTGATCGGCGTGCAGGATGAACAGAATCTCCAGAGCGCGAACGAAGGTCGGATTCGCCTCGTAGCGCGGCTCCGTCATCCTGTTGATCATCGACAGGAAGTTCTCGACGTACGACAGCGAGTTGTCGGGATATACGACCGGCAGACCCTTGGAGTGACGATACGAAAAAGCCGCGATCGTCGGCGTCTTGGCCAGCAGCCGGATCACGGCGATGTTGCGCTGCTCGGGATCGAAGATGTTGCGCGCTTCAGGATAGAATGACGACAGCGCCGCGACGGAACTCTGCAGCATCGACATCGGATGCGCGTCGTACCTGAAGCCCTGCAGGAAGTTGCGGATGTTCTCGTGCACGTACGTGTGGTACGTGATGTCGTGCACGAAACCGTCGTACTCCTTCTGATTGGGCAACTCTCCGTGACGCAGCAGCCACGCTACCTCGAGAAACGACGCCTTCTCGGCCAGCTGCTCGATCGGGTATCCGCGATAGCGCAGGATTCCCTTGTCGCCGTCGATGTAGGTGATCGAGCTGCGACACGAGGCAGTGTTCATGAACGCCGGATCGTACGATAGGAGACCAACGTCGTCACGATCGGCGGTCTTTATCTGTCGCAGATCGGCGGCTCTGATCGCGCCGTCCTTGATCGAAAGGTCGTAGTTCTTGTTGGTCCGCTTGTCGGTGATCGAAAGATCGCCAGCGGTCTTGTCTGTGGACTGAGTGGTTCCGGGTGTGGTCATCTCGGATGAGCCGTTCTTGGTAGGGGTTTCGATGCGAAATCTAGCGGGTGGGTTCCGCATCGAAAACGCCGGGAGCAAATCGAGGGACCAGGCGTCGTCTGCCGGTTGCCATATGGAAGACCGGGAGCGATGCCAAACCGGCAGCGGGCGCGACGGTCGAACAAGCAGGCCCGTCGCACATATTTATGGATGAGCTTGCGGCGACGGCCACTTCCGGGCCGTCCCGTCGGTCGACGATTACACACACCATTCCAGGAATCGCAGCAATGTTTCTCGGGCATTACGGCATTGCGTTCGGATCCAAGCGGGTTGTGCCGGATACGTCGCTGGGGACGCTCGCATTCGCGGCTCAGTTCCTCGATGAGCTGTGGCCAATCCTTCTGTTGTTCGGCATCGAGCAGGTGCGTATTGCACCAGGCTCGACATCGAGCAATCCGCTCGTGTTCACGTCGTATCCTTTCTCTCACAGTCTGGCCATGGCCGTGTTGTGGGGAGCGATCATCGGCGCAATCCATTATGCCGCGCGGCGAAATCGTCGCACCGCCTGTGTCATCGCACTCGTCGTGATCAGCCACTGGATACTGGACTTTCCCGTGCACACGGCAGATCTGCCGCTATGGCCGGGAGGATCCACGCGCGTCGGGTTGGGCCTGTGGGACTCGATTCCTGCAACGTTGATCCTCGAGCTCGGAATATTCGGCGGCGGTCTGCTGCTTTACATTCGGCAGACGCGCACGCGCGATCGCGTTGGCACCTGGGGTCTGTGGTCAATGGTGCTGGTGCTGCTGCTCATATTCGCGAGCGGCTACGTGACCCCGCCGCCGCCCAGTCCTCGTGCAGTGGCGTGGACCGCACTCGGACTCTGGCTGTTCGTGCCGTGGAGCTACTGGGTGGATCGTCATCGCGAGCGAATCTGACCTCGGGATGCCCCCGAATTACTTGTGTCCTGTACTGCCGAATCCACCGTCCCGATCTGTTGTCTGCCGTACATCTCCGTCTTCGAATTCGAGCACCTCGTATTTCGCAATCACCATCTGCGCGATGCGCTCGCCATGCGTGATGAAGATGGGCTCCGCACCGTCGTTTCTAACCAGCACGCCCCACTCACCGTTGTAGTCGGGATCGATGGTGCCGGGCGAGTTCGCGATGGCGAGCGATGTTTTGAAGCTGGTGCCGCTCCGAGGACGGATCTGCGCCTCGTAACCCGGTGGCAGCGAAGCGCGAAACCCGAGCGGGATTATCGCACGCTCACCCGGCAACAGCTGCAGCGACGCGCCATCAGCTGTGGGTTTCGGCACGCCCTCGTACTGGCGGCCGCCCAGGCTCAACTTGACTGTCGGATCACCAAGCAGAAATGCCTTGAGATCGTAGCCGGCACTGTGCGCGGTCGCACGAACCGGAAATTCGACCCCGTCCCGGAGTCGTTCGAAACGGATGCTCTTGCGCTCTGAATCCATGCGGCCAATCTAGCCACTCGCCCGGACCAGCCGTCGCGCACGGGCGCGGAAGCTGTATTTTCAGACTCATGAACGAGATCGACGCGCTCCTCACCGAAGAGCGGAAATTTCCGCCGCCGACAAAATTCGCCGCCAACGCCGTGGTCAACGACCCGGCAATCTACGACGAAGCCGCACGTGATCCGGAAGCATACTGGGCACGTGAAGCTGCTCGCCTCGACTGGATCCAGCCATGGACGCAGGTTCTCGACTGGACGCCACCCCACTTCAAATGGTTCGTTGGCGGAAAGCTCAACGCCGCCGCGAATTGCGTCGACCGGCACGCACACGGCCCAAGACGCGACAAGCCAGCGCTCATATGGGAAGGTGAGCCAGGCGATAAGCGCACCATCACCTACGGCGAGCTGTACGGTGAGGTAACGCGCTTCGCGAATGCCCTCAAGTCACTCGGCGTGACGAAAGGCGATCGCGTCGCAGTGTATCTGCCGCTCATCCCCGAGGCCGCAGTCGCGATGCTCGCGTGCGCACGCATCGGCGCGATCCACTCGGTCGTGTTCGGCGGATTCTCCCCCGATTCGCTGCGCGACAGAATCATCGACGCGAAGGCCCGCGTTCTCATCACCGCCGACGGTGGCTATCGCCGCGGAGGCGTCGTCGCGCTCAAGGCCAATGCCGACAAAGCCTTGACCGCGACTCCATCAATCGAGCACGTCGTGGTCGTGCAGCGCAACCACGGAACATCCACCGAACAGATCTCCTGCTCCATGCAGCAGCCACGCGATCTCTGGTGGCACGAGTTGATGGAAAAGGCGCCGGAAGGCGGCGATCCGGTCCCCATGGACGCCGAGGATATTCTGTACATCCTCTACACGTCGGGAACTACCGGAAATCCCAAGGGCGTCGTGCACACCACCGGCGGTTACATGACCGCGGTGACCAGCACGACACGCAACGTCTTCGATCTGCGCGAGGACGACGTATTCTGGTGCACGGCCGATGTGGGTTGGGTGACCGGCCACTCCTATCTCGTGTACGGTCCGCTCTCCAACGGCGCGACGTGCGTCATGTACGAGGGCGCCCCCGACTGGCCCGACAAAGACCGCTTCTGGGCGCTGATCGCGAAGCACAAGATCACGATCCTCTACACGGCGCCCACCGCCATCCGCGCCTTCATGAAATGGGGCGACCAGTACCCCGCTCGGCATGACCTCTCCTCGCTGAGACTGCTGGGCTCCGTGGGCGAGCCCATCAATCCGGAAGCCTGGATCTGGTATTCCAGACACATCGGCCACGACCGATGCCCGATAGTCGACACCTGGTGGCAGACCGAGACCGGCTCGATCGTCATCTCGCCGCTTCCGGGCATCACCTCCACCAAACCCGGCAGCGCGACCTTCCCGCTCCCCGGCTGCAGCGCCGATCTACTCGATTCGAACGGTCGTTCGATACCTGTCGGCGGTGGCCTTCTGGCCCTCACTCGGCCCATCCCGTCGATGCTCCGCACCGTCTGGGGCGACGACGAGCGGTATCAGAAGACGTATTTCTCCAAATGGCCCGGCCGGCCGGATTTGTATTTTCCGGGGGATGGCGCCAAGCGTGACGACGACGGCTTTTACTGGATCCTGGGTCGCGTGGACGACGTCCTCAACGTCGCTGGCCACCGAATCGGGACGATGGAAGTCGAATCAGCCCTCGTGGAGCATCCGGCTGTCGCCGAGGCCGCGGTGGTCGGCAAGGCGCACGAGCTCAAGGGGCAGGCGCTGGCAGCGTTCGTGACAGTTCGCGCGAGCCATCAGTCGTCGCCGGAGCTGGCCACCGAGCTCAAGCAATTCGTGGCCGATAAGATCGGTGCGATAGCTCGGCCGGACGACATAATCTTCGCCGCCGACCTTCCCAAGACTCGGTCCGGCAAGATCATGCGCCGTTTATTGCGTGATATCGCCGAAGGTCGCGCGCTCGGCGACACCACGACGCTTGCGGATGCCGCAGTCGTCGAGGGCCTCAAGCAGCAGTACGAATCACTGGAGCCATGATTTTTCGATCGCTGTTTCCCGAAGCACTCTTTGGCCGCAGGCTGCATCCCAACGCGGAGCGGCGTCTGCGGCTGGCCCAGGCCCGCGCGGACGAGACGATAATTCGCGCCCACGTCGACAACGCGCTCATGTTCGTGGACACGCTGGCGGAGGACCTGTCGTTCGATCGCGCAATCGACACGTACATCCGCGTGATGGCGATCCCGGAGCCGCTGGCGAGCGCGGTTGCAACGCGCGCGCTCGTAACCCTCGGGCGCGACCTGGTCCCGTTCCGCCGTCGCGCGCGCGAGGAAGGCGAGGAAGATGTCGAAGTGAAACCGCGTGTCCGTCTGGACGACGCGGCCGCACGTCAACGCTCCATACGGCGGGTGTAACTACAGCGTAGCTACCTCGCTACTACTCGCCGGGCTGCACTCGATTCCCCATCGCCACGTCGGCGATGCTCACGATGAAGATCGCCGTCACGATCACCGCCGACGTCACGCAGTACTTGCAGATCGCTTCTATCACGAACAGCTCGAGATACGTGAGCCACGCGGTGAACGCGACGCCGACGAACGACATCCCCGCGAGCACGTAGGCAATCTCGCGGCGATCGATCCACGACGGCGACGTTCCGACCAGTGCAACCACGAACGTCGCCGTGTAGAACGCCACCCCCCACGCGGCCACCGGCGCGCCGGCGAATATCGCCCACTTGCTCGTGTTGACGCGCTCGCACCCCCCCAGCCCGCATGCGAGATGTCCTATCACGCCCATCTTGTACAGCGTGAGATACAGCGCCACGAACACGCCGATCAGCGCGAGCGCGGCAATCACCATCCGTCTCATATCGCCAGCTCTACTTGGACGCCGCTGGCTTTGCTGCGGGGTTGACCGCGGGGGTTCCTGCTGGTGTCGTCGCAGGCGCTGCTGCCGGAGCTGACTTCTTCGCTGCCGCTGCGTCGTCTACTGCTTTCTTCATCACGTCGTACGGAATCGAGCCGGCGAACATCTTTCCATTGATGAAGAACGTGGGTGTCTGATTCACGTTGCGGCGGAAGCCTTCAGCCGCGTTTGCGTTGACGCGAGCCTGCTCCTTCTTGCTGTCGTAGCACTGCTCGAAGTCCGACGTATTGAGCCCGATCGCCTTGGCGTACCCCATGAAGACAGACTTCGGATTGTCCGTAACCTGCGTGGCGCCGTCGGGATTGAGTCCCCACGCATCCTGACCTGCAAACAGCTGGTCGTGCATCTGCCAGAACTTGCCCTGATCGGCCGCACAGGCGGCAGCATTCGATGCCGACTGTGTGTTGTGGTGCATCGGCAGCGGAAAATCGTAGTACTTGTAGTACGCCAGATGCGTGTCGATGATCATCCTGCGAACGTCCGGCTCCGTGACCGTTGCATACGATCCGCACACGGGGCATTCGAAGTCGGCGAACTCCTCGATCACGACTGGCGCGGTGCTGTCGCCCATCACGTAGGGCCTGGGCGGACCGGCCTTCGCGTAATCCCGCTGCATGGCGGCATATGCGGCCTGCGCTTCCGCGCCGCTATCGGCCGAGGGCGGACTGGACTTGAGGTAGAGGATCGCGGCGATGCCGACGATCACTATTGCGACGAGGATTCCGTAGAATGCCCCGCGATTGGACGACGGCTTCGCTGCCGCGCTTTTTGCGTTCCTGGGAGGATTATTATTCGCCATCCCGTGAATTTATCTCCAGATGCAAGCTGACGTCTTACGCGTTCCGGTTGGGCCCGGCGCGGTGCACGTGGAGCGATACGGCCACGGCGGCGTGCCGATCGTCCTGCTGCACGGCTTCGGCACGTGCACTTTCCTCTGGCGCTACGTGGCGCCGATCCTGGCCGAGGCGGGCCATACGGCCTACGCCATCGACCTGTTCGGGCACGGTGAATCGGACCGGACGCCAGACGCGGATTTCGGGATCGCGGCGCAGGCTGAATATCTCGACGCGGCAATGACCGCGCTGCGGCTCGCCCGCGCGACCATCGTCGGCGTCGACCTGGGTGGCGACGTGGCACTCCGGCTGGCGGCCACACGCCCGGATCGCGTCGCCCGGCTCGTCCTGATCAACGTTCCAGCGTACGACGAGCTGCCCGCACGCGACATCGGCGTGATGCAGCGGAGCACGGCCAGATTCGCCTTCAAGGTGACGCGCGGAGTGCTGGGCGCCACGACGTTGCTCCAGTCGCTTCTCGAGGGGAGCGTCGCGCTGCCGGACCACATGCCCACCCGGCTTCTGGCCAGATATCTGGCCCCGTTTGCCGGTCGCGATGGAGTGAGTCACCTTCTGACGCTCGGCGCCGCGATCCGGCGCTCGGACATCGAGGATCTGGATCTTTCGGACGTCAGGGCACCGACGCTGATAATTCGCGGCGATCACGACGAGTGGTTGAGCCGGGACGTCGCAAACCGACTCGCAGCCGACATTCCGCGCGCGACCTTGCATCGCATGGCCGGAGTGGCGCGATTGATCCCTGAAGAAAGTCCGGACAATCTGGCTGAACAGCTGCTCGAATTCATCGGATCAGCGGGCGCGGTTGCGGATTCTCGATCGAGTGCATCCACTATTAAATGACCGACGGATTAGTTAAATTAGAGTGTTGTAGCAGGGCGACTTTTCTTAACCGGGTTTAATGGCCAAGAAGCAGAATTCACCGAGATACCAGGCGCACTCGGCGCCAACGAGTCAGAAGTCACCGTTGGACGAGGCGCGTGACGAGCTATTTCAGCACATCATGCGGTGCGGCGTCATTGGCGCCGAACAGGAGCATCAGCAGGAGTGGTTCGACGCGACGATTGCGTACTTCGCTGAGCGGTATCCCGAGCTTACAAAGCTCGAGCTTACACAGCTCCGCACGTTGGGCGAGCGTTTCGCTCAGCCGCTGAAGACGAAACAAGCTGTTTGACGAACGGGCGCCATTGGCGCCCGTTATGTTTTTCAGTCATGTAGCGAGCGCGAAATCACGCTCGCTGCTCGTCGGTCAGTTGCAGCGCTAGCGATGAGCGGGCTTGCCCGTGAATCGCATCGTGACGCCCAGTCGTACTCCGCCGCCGAATCCGAGCTCGACACCGGGAGCGATGCTGCCGGTGCTGGGCCCGTTTGCGCCGATGAAGCCGAGCAGATAGGTGCGCGTGCCCGGCCCACCGCCATCGCCGCGCACCGTGACGCCACCGCCCACGTACGGCTCCCATTCGTACTGGTGATACGGATCGAGCGAGAACTGACCATATGCGTCACCGCGGCCGCTGAAGCCCGTCGAGCTGATTCCAGCGCCGACAGTGCCGCCGACGCTGAAATAATTGCTGAACGGGAACGCGATCCCCGCGCCCGCCTGAAGCGCCGTCGGGTTGCCGCCCAGCACGTCCAGTCGCAGCGACGGAATGTAGGAGACCGCAACTGCGACCTGCTGAGTCTGGGCTGATGCGATGTGCGGAGCGACAGCCGATGCTGAGAGAATCATTGCGGCTGACAGAACCGCTTGCCGCAGCGCTGGCGCCAGTCGCCGGCAACGGCGCGGCAAACCGATCTCGTTAGACGCTCTTGGTGCGGCGACGACGGCCGCGCGGTGAATCATCACTGTTGGAGTTCCTCTTGCGTTGACGGTGTGACGGCGAGCGCTGATTGCTCGTGACGGTTTGTGCAGGCTCGTGTGCAAGCGCTTTCATGCAGGCGACCGAACACGCGCGCGCCACAGTGCCAATGTATAATCGAAAATCGACATGGCCGACAGGATTGCAATGGCGACGATCAACCAGGGTGTAGCCGATGGCTGCAGCAGCACCGCCATCAGCGTCGCGAGTTGGAGAACCGTCACCGCCTTGCCGAGCAGACGCGCACGAAATGTTACAGGCCGTAGCCACGGAATGATCCGCGCGACGATGAATCCAACCGCGGTCGCAATGTCCCGCGAGATGAAGATGAAGTACTGGCCCGTGGTGAGCAGCCCGTTGAACAGGTACGCGGAAACCGCCGCCAGGACGAACAACCGGTCGGCAATTGGATCGAGCAGCGCGCCGACGACACTGCGCTGGTCGGAAAGTCGCGCGACCAGCCCATCGAGAAAGTCGGTCAGCGCCGCGACCGCGATGAGCACGATCCTGGCGGGAGTATCGTTTACCAGCACGAATGCGACCGCGAGCGCCACGCGCGACGATGAGATCACATTCGGTACGTTCCACAACCGCGTGCTCCGGTTCATGGCGAATTATATCGGGCTTTGGTGCGGTCGAGTGAATCGGAGCCGTCATTGTTCAGCCGTCATTCCCGCGAAAGCGGGAATCCAGGTTATAAGTCTCTGGTTGCGACAGGAGCAGGAAGGCTGGTCGGCAGCGGATGGATTCCCGCTTTCGCGGGAACGACGATCCTGGGACGCTGCCCGCCTGGTTGCCAGCGCCGAGTCCACTCCCTAGCTTCGGCGCGATGCTCTCGACGTACCGCGCGCTTCTGACAGGCTATTTCGGGCTCGGCGCCGCGATCATCCTGTGGAACATCGCCGCGGCCACTCTGATCCTTCGGGGCCGCCGGTCGCCATCCGTTTCTACCCTCGCGACGAGCTTTGCCGCGTTGCTCCTCGTGCCCGGCCTCGTCGTCACGGTTTCCGACGCCTCGCTGGTGTACGGACGCGCGATTCAACATGTGGCGTGGCTCTGGCCCCTCGTGACGGTGCTGTTCGTGATCCAGGCCGTCGCCGCGCTCTCGACCGGGCGCGTGGGGTCGATGCTCGGCGTTCCGATAGTCGCGTACGACCTGATGATCGCCATCGTCTCGATCGCGCGATACATGAACTCGCTCGGAGTTGCTCCGCCGTATTTCTCGCTGGTGCTCTCCGCCGCGCAGTCGGACGCACTTGGCGTCGTCGCCGGCTCTGCCGCCCTGGCGCGTGCGACCTGGCTGCTGGTCCCCATGTTCTCGCCCGCCTTGCCGTCGCACTCACGCGTACGCGTGGTAATTCGCTATGCGCTCACGCTGGGTGCGAGCATCGCCACTGCACTCGTGCTGGTGGAGCTTCCCGGCGCCAGCGAGACGATAAGCAGCTACAACCGCTATCAGCACGACGCGCTCACCGCTCGCGGAGCTGGCGACTTTCAGTTCGCCCTCAAGGTATTTCCCGATCTGCGTGCCGCGCCGCCACCCGTCGCGATCAACAATGATTTTCAGCTCACCGACTCGCTCGGCGTCGACGGAATCTCGATAGTCGTGGACCCGGAAGGTGCGCGGGGAAAGGCGCTCGATTCCCTGGTACACTCGCTGGACAACGTTCGCGATGACAGCACGGTGCTCATCGTCACGCTGGGGTATCCGCGCGGCGCGCGTGCAGCGCTGAACCGCTCACCGTCAGCGTACATGAACGACCGGCTGGCCGACGTGAATCGTCTTGCGCGCGCGCTCCGGCCCAACATCATCGTACCGGCGTACGAGCCCTACGGCGAAGGTGCACGAGCATTGGGGGTGAGAACGCCGGACTACTGGATCGACTTCATCACTCGATCTGCAGCGATCGTGCACCACGTCAATCCGAACATTCGCGTTGCAGTCGCAGCGGCGAGCTTCGGCGCACGCGACAGCGTCGTGTATCGCTGGGCCGCCGCGCGTGGGTCACCGGTCGACGTACTCGGATTCTCGCTGATGCCCGGCTTCAATGGTGCAACGTCGCTGGACACGCACATGCGCATCGCGCAGCGCTGGCTCCGCGCCACTCCTCGTCCCAAACCGCACTGGATACTCGCGGCTGGTGGCTATCCAGTCGCTCATGGCGAGAACAGTCAGGTCATGGCGTTGCGCGGAGTGCTCGCGTGGGCCACCTCACAGCCGGCAGTCCGCGGCGTCGTATTCACGGACGCCGGAGACTACGATGCCCAACGCGGGCTTCGAGCACCGGACGGCCGCTTTCGTCCGGCGCTCGCGGAGCTGATGCGCTCGATCGATGCCGAGCGCGAGTCAGCCAGTCAGTAGTCGCAGTTGCTCGTGCATCACTTGGCGATGCCGGCAGGCTCACCACGCACGACGCCCTCGACGATCCGAGTCGTATCGAAGTAGTCCAGCGCGAGGCGCTGGATGTCGTCCGCGCTCACCGCTGCGATCTTCGCCGCGTAACTGTCCAGCTCCGACAGGCCCGCTCCAAGCAGCCACGCGTTGATGATGTCGCCGAGAACCGCGCCACCACTTTCCTGTCGAATGTCATGCATGCCGAGCATGTAACGTTTTGCGCGCGTCAGTTCCTCGTCCGTCACGGGTGCAGTACGCAGGTTGGTGAATTGCTGGATCAGTGCATCGCGTGCTTCTTCCTCCCGTTCCGGTGACGTCGCGATGTAGGCCATGAATTCGCCGCTCAGCCGATGCTCGCTACCGAATGCGTGCACCGTGTAGGCGAGCGAGCGACGGTCGCGCAGCTCCTCGAAGAACCGTCCGCCCAGGCCACTCGCAATGGAAGCCAGTACGTGCGCAGCGAACCGATCGTCATTCGTACGCGACGGTGATGGCAATCCGAGCACGAGGGCACTCTGGTTCTTGTCGCGCGCGACACGGCGCACGACGGACTCCGATGGCCATTCCGGAACGGACAGACTCTCCCGTGCAGCGAGCGACAGCTCGCTGAAATTATCGGCCACGATGTTGGCGACTTCGTCGGCACTCATGTCGCCCGTCAGCGCGATCACGAACGGCGCGCGTAGCAATGCGGTGCGATACCAATCGCGCACATCACTGAACGCGAGCGAGCGCAGGGACTCTTCCGTTCCGCCCGCCGGAATCGAATACGGGTGCCCGTCATACGTCGCTTCGGTGGCGAGACGCATCGGGTAGCGATACATGTCGTCTCGCAGCCGAGCGACGTCGGTCAGCATCGCCGACCGCTCGGTCACGAGCGCGTCATCCGGAAGCGTTGCGTGCTGTATCACGTCGCCGAGAAGCGCGAGCGCCGGCTGCAGGTTCGCGGCGGGAACCGAGAACGACCAGCCGAAAGTCTCGGAGCCGACCGACGCTCCGATGCTGCCACCCAGCAGCTCCGACTCTTCCGCAATCTGAAGCGAGGTGCGTGAGTTGGTCGCGCGCGACGCAGTGCGTGCACCGAGTGCGGAGATACCCGCCCGCTCGCGCGGCTCGTACGCGGATCCGGACGCAGCGTACACACCGATGTGCGCGATCGGCGCATTTGCGCGATGCTTGATCAACACCGGAATTCCCGATTCGAGCTCGTACACGCGTACGCCCGCTTCGTCGCGTACGAACCTGGCTGTTGCACGCGACGGCGCAACTTCCACGACTGACGGCGCCGATGCATCGAGCGGTGCAACGTTCCCGCTGTTCAGGAGAGCGTGGAATGCGGCTGGATCGACTGCCATCACAGCCTCGTTGCGCGGACGATACACTACCGCGCCAGCGAGATCCTCGCTCAGATACTTCCGTACGACCGCGACGACCGATTTCGCGTCCGCACGCATGAACGAGTCGTAATACTCCTGTCCCTTTCGCCATCCGCCCAGCGACTCCCACTCGGCGAGATACGCCGCCTGTCCTTCCGTCGTCTCGAGATGTCGAGCCCAGCGCGACATGAACAGCTTGTGCGCACGCTCGACTTCGTCGGCCGAGACTTCGCCCGCGCGCACTGCCGCAAGCTGCGCCCACATCGCACGCGCAGCATCGGCCGCGGTCGCCGGATCTCCCTCGGATGACATGACGAATACGCCGACTTCAGCGGGTGAATAATTGTATGCCCCGACGCTGCCAGCCAGTTTCCGGTCTCTTACTGCACGATACAACCGCGATGCACGACCGCTTCCCAGCACTGCCGCCGCGAGATCCAGCGCCGGAACGTCTGGATGCTCGCTCGGCACGGTGCGCCAACCAATCTCGACTTGCGTCTGCTCCACGTCGCCGCTCAGCTCCTCGTAGCGAAACCCGGAATGCGCTGGCTCCGGCGGTCCGGGCGTTCGTACCGGCTCACCTGAGGGCAGTGCGCCGTACAGTGCCTTCACACGCTCCAGGGTTCTCACCGGATCTACGTCGCCCGCGATCGCAAGGACGGTATTCGACGGTGTGTAGAAGTTGCGGTAGAAGCGCGAAACGTCGTCGCGCGTGAATCCGCGCAGCTCGCTCGGTCTGCCGATGCGCCAGCGCCGGATGCGATGCCGGTCGTGCAACAGCGCGTGCAGCGTCTCCGTCGTGACCGCCCCCGCGTTGTCTTCCTTGCGCATCGCTTCCTGGATGATCACCTCCAGCTCCTTCGCGAGCGCGTCGGCCTCTATCGCCGAGTTGGCATACGCATCCGCCTGAACCGCGAGACCCTCGTCGAATCCGCTCGCCGGCAGCACGGCGTAATAGCTCGTATGGTCGTAGATCGTGTGAGCGTTGAGGTATCCGCCCGCCGCTTTCGTTGCCTTCGCTATCTCACCGACTCCGTACTTCGCCGTCCCCTTGAAGTACATGTGCTCCAGCACGTGCGCGATTCCCGCGACGTCATCGGTCTCGTCAAAGTAGCCAGCCCTCACGTACGTATTGACGGCGACAACTGGCGCTGCCGGATTCTGATAGATGAGCACGGCAAGGCCGTTTGCGAGCACCGTGCGCGTTACTGCGTCTGCATTGATGAACGTCGTCATTTCTCGATGAAGCAAGGATGAAGCAGGGTTGAGCCACGACGGACGAAAAAAGCTCGGCCGCAAATCTTATGCGGCCGAGGATCATTGTCGAAGCTGAAGCCTGAGGCGCGTACCGTGTCAGGGACCCGCTGGCGCGTTTGGATTGGGCTGTATCGTAACGCACGAAGACCATGTCCCCGTGCCGGCACGCGCGAAGAATTTCTGCGCTTCCGCCGCGCGGTTCAGTCCCATCAGCGCGCACCCAAGGTAGCCCTGTGCCGCACTGTCGGCAGGATTGAGCTGAGCCGCACGAATGAGAAAATTGCGGGCCAGCGATGGATTGTGATCCGCGAGCTGGAATATCCCCATCTCCCGCTGAGCAGGCTCGTAAGCCGGATCGAGCCGGATTGCCGTGACGAGCTCCTGCCGCGCTGTGTTCATGTCGGGCGGAGTGTCGCTGCGCGCGAGCCGGGAGAGAAAGACGTGCGGCTCTGCTCTGTCCGGGTACTCGTGTGCGATGGCGCCGAACGCAGCACGCGCCGCCTCGGTGCGGCCAGTGGTCATCAGATCGATGGCAGTGCTCATCTCGCCGTCGAACTTGGAATTGCCACCCATCGTGAGGTACGCCGCCGCCGCGATGATGATCACCAGGATCACGCCAGCACCGATCATCATGGGACGCGAAATCTTCCTTGCACGCGCGGGAATGCGCGACTGCGCGGCTGTCGCATCATCTACTGAAAAACCAGTAGTTCGCGGGGCTGCGGATGAACCGGCTGTCGCACCGCTCGACGCACCCATTGCCGCACCGGTTGCCGCACCGGTTGCCGCACCGCCTGGCGCGAAAGTGGAGGTCGACGAAGCGGCTGTTGCGTTCGGCGCTGCTGTCGTCGGCGGCTCGTTTGCGACGCGGGTGAGCTCGTTGTAGCCGGCACGTGCAAAGCCGACGTCGGTCAACGTCGGCTTGTACGCGACATCATCGGAGCGGTTCCTGGCATCCCAGAAGCTCGCGATGGTATTCGCGTTCTCGAGATTGAGAACTCCGCGCTGGCGCAGCTCGCGGACCAGGGCCTGACCGGCAAGGGTGGAACCGCCAAGCATTGCTCGCATGGCGGTTTCCGCGACTGTCCAGAGGTCCATTATGTCGGCTGCCGCGTCCTCCGGGCCGCGGATCTGGTCGAGCCGGGCGTAGACCACCCGGCCAGCGCTCAGGGCAGCCTGAGCGGCAGCTCTATCGGAGGGCGTCACCTATCGATGCGCAGCAGTCCCGCCGTGGCGCTCCCCTTGATGAAGCTTTCCGGGTCGCGCCAGGGAATTTCCACGCCCGTCTTTCCATATCCGCGTCTGGCTTCCTTCGCCATGTACTGGTCGATTGGCAGGCCCGCTGCCTTCTGGTCTCGCATCTGCTGCACGATCTCCTCCCAGGTGCCCTGGTACGTGTGTCCGCCACTCTCGATACTGTGGTGGGTCACTGGCAACTCCTGGACCTCTCCGATCGCTTCGTCCGCTGGCGTACCGCCATCGACCAGCGAATTCAGCAGCGCCCCGAACATCTCGATCTGGCCCCGGGTCTTCTGCTGATCCCGCTCCATGGCTCTGGCCTCTATCTCGGCCAGCATGTCGTCGATCTCGTCCGGCTCGCCCGCCAGCTCCTGGACACGGTCCTCCCACGGCTTCAGCTCCGGATCTCCGTCCGTCAGCTTGAAGATCGTTTTCTTGAGTTCGATGAGGCGCCAGATGCCGAGCTCGTCCCAGTGGTCGTCCGGATTGGACTTGTCCAGATGGAACAGCGCAGCCTCGTAGTCGCCGCGGTCGTACAGGATGTTGGCGAGATAGACCCTGGCCTCGACGTGATCCGGGTCCAGTCGCAATGCGGAGCGGAGCGTGACTATCGCCGCCTCGTCCTCGCCCAGCCGATGCTGCGCGTAACCGACGCACGACACGGCTTCGGCATTTTCAGGCGCATTCTGGACGGCTATCTCGAAGAACTCCCGCGCGTTGCCGATCATCCCTTCCCTGAAGAGCGCGCGGCCGATCTGAAGCATCAGATCGAGATCGTCGGCATAGCCAAGCTCGAGCGTTCGCCTGAAGCAGTGAAGCGAGGCGTCCCGCAGGCCGAATTTGAGCAGGGTTTCACCGATGCCTGCAAGGGCATCTTCGTGATCGGGATCCAGGATGAGCGCCTCCTCGAAGGCGCGACGGGCCCACGCGTATTCCTCGCGCGCGTGGTGTGCGTATCCCACGCCGATGTGAAGCTCCACGGCGCTCGGATAGAGTGTCAGACCTTCGCGGAGTACTGCTAGTGCTTGATCGTATTCTCCCTCGTTATAAAGTTGGTGCGCGCGTTCGTCATATTCTTCGGACGAAAGGAATGGGCTGGGCATCCGGCACACCTCCCTCGATCGGATACATTGCTGTCGTATTCTACTCGGCGACACACGGTTTGTTCAAGAACCGACACAACTAATATTCAACGCGGTCCGCTACTTCGACAGTCACCAGATTCGTGCTCAAGCCGGTCAAATGGCAAGTCGCCTGCCACTCCCGCGGCTAGTTATCATTAAAGTCTCGGCTTGACCGCTCAGGTAATAATAGCGGCCAGGCCGTTGTCGCTTCCGTGGCCGTTTTGGTTGCCGCTTCGGTTGCTGCGTCAGGTGACGACGGCAGCGCTCGCGGCTTCGGAAAAGCGACGCCAATCGCCGTTGGCGAGACACTCGTCGATCGCACCTATGCATGTGTCAAGCTCCTCATCTCGCGTGTAGAAATGGGGTCCGACTCTGATGCCCGCTCCGACACGATAATCAACGATGATGTCTCGCGACAGAAGGAATTGCGCGACCTCACGTCCGTGCGGAACGTCGAACGCCACGGTGCCGCCGCGTTGCCCGGACTCACGTGGCGCATGTACACGGTAGCCGCGCGCATCCGCAGCGGCGATCAGCCACTCGGTCTGCCGTACTGACTTGGCGCGAATGGCGTCGATGCCGGCGTCGAGTACGATCCGGGGGCCGGCGACGGCTGCGAACAACGCCGGAATCGCCGGCGTGCCGGTAAGCCAGCGCTCGATTCCGCCCGCGTAGTCCATATCCTGTTCGAATGCGAACGGATGCGCGTGCGCCTGCCAGCCGGTCAGCGCCGGCGCCAGAGTCGTTCGCACCTCGGGCGAGACGTACAGAAAGGCGGCGCCAGGGCCGCCGCACAGCCACTTCAGCACGCCGCCGGTGAGAAAATCCACGCCGGATCGCTTCACGTCCACCGGAATCACTCCCACCGAATGATACGCATCCAGTGAGACCAGGGCTCCGACATTGTGCGCGTGCGCACAGATCGCATCGGCGTCCATGATGAATGCCGACTTGAACAGAACGTGCGACACGGAGACGAGTCGCACACGCTCGTCGATCGCCTCCATCAGGCGATTCTGATCGATGCTGAGTCCGTCATCAGACGGAACGACGACGACGCGCGCGCCGAATCGTCGGGCCAGCTGCTCGTAGGCATATCGCACGGAAGGGAAGTCCAGCTCGGTCATCACGATGGTGTCGCGCTCGCCGGTGAAGTCCATCGCTGACAGAACGATCGACTGCGCGATCGAGACGCTCGGCTGCATGGACACCGAGCGTGCATCGGCACCAATCAATGGCGCGATCGTATCGCCAACGCGCACCGGCATGTCCCACCAGCCCTGCGCCCACGCACGCACGCCACGCTCGGCCCACTCGCGCGAGTATTCCGCAAGCTGGTCCGGCACCTCACGCGGCATCGCGCCAAGCGAGTTGGAGACCAGATAATTCGTCCGTGCGAGAATGGGAAATTCGTCGCGGAATGCAAGCAGTTCGTCAGCCACTGTATCGTCCACTCTACCGTGAGCTGAGAGACTTTTCACGAATCGCACGGAACTCGGCGTCCTTGTTCCACGTCGGGATCGTCGCCGAGTTGGCGAGCTCGGTTCCAAAGCGGTAGGCGATGTCGGCGATCTGTGCGGTTCCCGTGAGTGGCCACTTTGGATTGTACTCGTCCGATGGCTGATGGTATCGCTTCGCGACGTACTCGTCCGCCTGTGCCTTGCCCCACCCCGCCGGCTTGCCGACAAAGTCCACACCGGCTGCGATGGTGGTCGACGGAATTCCAACGCGCGCGAACGAGAAGTGGTCGGAGCGATAGAAATAACCGGCTTCCGGATGCTCGTCCGGAGATATGCGAACGCCTTCGGGCTTGAGCATCGCCGCGAGCGCGGGACCGAGCGAGCTCTTGTTGTCGCCCATTACGGTGACATCGCGGACCGGACCTTCGGGATTCGCTTCATCCACATTCAGATCCGCGATGATGTCGCGCGCAGGCACGGGCGGATGCTCGCCGAAGTATTGCGAGCCAAGCAACCCTGCTTCTTCGGCGGTGACGAATGCGAACACCTGCGAGCGCTTTGGTTTTACCGGTGCCTTCGCCGCAGCGTGCGCAACAGCGAGGATCGCGGCGACGCCTGACGCATTGTCGTACGCACCATTGTATATGGAATCGCCGTTGATCGCCGGTCCGATTCCGAAGTGATCGTGATGCGCGCTGTAGACCACGTACTGCGAAGCGAGCTTCGCGTCCGAGCCCGGTACCAATCCCACCACGTTGTTCGCCGACATGTGAGCTACACGATTTCTGAACGACATGTCGATCGTTATGCCGGTCGGGACAGGACGAAAGGCGCGCGTGTCAGCCTGTTTTACGAGATCCGCGAGATTCAGCCCAGCCTGCTTCAGAAGATTGGCCGCGACGTCATGCTGTATCCAGCCACGCACCCCGATCGGAGCAGGGCCGTTTTCGGGACGGGGAAGCGTCCTGTGCTCTGTAGAGTTCGAGGAGACCACCACCTGCCACGGATAACCCGCTTCGTACGTCGTGTGCACGATCAGCATTCCCGCCGCGCCCTGACGCTCCGCCTCTTCGTACTTGTAGGTCCATCGGCCGTAGTAGGTCATCGCCTTGCCGCCGAACAACGCCGGCTCCGCCGAAGTCGCCGGCGGATCGTTCACGAGAACGAGCAGGATCTTCCCCTTGAGATTCATTCCCTTGAAATCGTCCCAACGATATTCCGGTGCCTTCACACCATATCCAACAAAGACGAGCTCGCCCCGTGCTTCGCTCGCGGGCGTCGCAGAGCCGGCCCAGACCACCACATCACCGGTTGAATGAAGATTTGCAGTCGCCTTGCCGGACGCCGTTACCTTGATCGTCGCAGGTTCCGCCGTCACGATGTCGATGGGCACCTTCTGAAAATAGGAGCCGTTCATGCCTGGCTTCACGCCATACGATTCGAGCTGCGCGGCGATGAATTGCTCGGCGAGCGCGCCGCCGCGCGTTGCAGGTGCGCGGCCCTCAAGGAGATCGGACGAGAGGAATCGGAGATTGGCGTCTATCTCGCGAACCGGCATCACGGCAGTTGCAGGTTGCTGGGCAGCCGCGGCGGCGGAAACAAGAATCAACGCCAGGCCGGCGATGGACGCATGACGGGAGATGGGCACTATTGTGTGTCCTCTGATTGGTGGGAACACTGTATTCTTCTACAGATAAATTACCCGCCAGAGGGCGCAGATGTATCCGCGTCCCGAGTTATACCTCGATCACGCCGGCATTCGCGTAGTCTGTCACACTGAGGGACATGGTTTCACAGGGGCGATCAAACTCAATCGGACCGAAGCGCTTCGTGGCTCTGGGCGCGCTCCAGATCGGAGCGCTGGCTGTCGTTCTCGCCTCGACGCCGTTCAAGCCGTTCGAGCTGGACCGGTTCTTCGTACCGAAAGAGCTTGCGCTTCACGTGGCGGCCTTCGTCTGCGTGCTGTTCTGCCTGGGCCGTCTGCGCACACTGGCGCTCGACCGCGTGGACTTCTTCCTCGTCGCGTTCGGTGTGCTGTCGGTCGTCTCCGCAATTTTCGCATCGAATCGGTGGCTCTCGATGCGCTCCGTGGCCATCACGATCTCCGGACTCGCCGTTTTCTGGTGCGCGCGATCACTGGCGGCAAGCGGCCTAAAGCGCCCGCTCATGGCAGTGATAGTACTGGCGACGGTCCTCGGCGCGGCCAGCTCGCTCGCGCAGGCTTACGGACTCGAAAGCGATTACTTCACGCTGAGCCGCGCACCCGGCGGTACGTTCGGAAATCGGAACTTCGTCGCGCACGTGTCCGCGATCGGTGTGCCGCTCCTCGTGTGGTACGCAGTAACGGCACGACGAGCGATAGCAGTGCTTCTCTGCGCGCTGGGCGGCGCGATTCTGGCCGCCGCGCTGGTGCTATCGCGCTCGCGCGCCGCATGGCTGGCGCTCCTCGTGGTCGCGATTCTCCTCGCGATGCCAGTGTGGCGCGCCGCTCTCCGGGTGCCGCACGCGGACGCCGGACGACGACTGGTCCTTCTCGGGATCCTCGCCGTCGTCGGCGTCGTGCTCTCACTGGTTCTTCCCAACAGACTCAACTGGAAGAGCGACTCTCCATATCTCGACTCCGTGCGCGGTGTGGTCGCGTACAACAGCGGCAGTGGACGCGGAAGGATCATACAGTACCGCAACACGCTCCACATGGTCGAGGCATATCCAATCCTCGGTGTCGGTCCGGGCAACTGGCCGGTGCACTACCCGAGATTCGCTTCCCGTAACGATCCCTCGCTGACGCGCGACGACAACGTGACCGCAAACCCGTGGCCGAGTAGCGATTGGGTCGCTCTCGTTGCGGAGCGCGGAGTGATTACCGTCGTTGCGCTGCTGTTGGCCTTCGCTGGAATCATCATCAATGCATTTCAACTGACACGCGGAAGCACTGCCAACAATCCGGATGCGCGCGATCCATTTCTGCCCGTCGCTGTTACGGCGACTGTGTTGATCGCGATCGCAGTCGGATTCTTCGACGCGGTCCTGATACTCGCGGCCCCCGCCTTCATTGTCTGGGCGTCGCTCGGCGCGCTCGGCGCGACGGGACGAACGCGTTCCGAGTGGACTCCGAGCACAGGTTCACGAGCGCGCTGGTCGCTCGTCCTCGTCGTACCACTATTCCTTTTCGCCCTGCAGAGCACGGGTATGACATTCGCGATGCAGGCGTTCGGCACCGGTGACCGGCTCGGGAGAGTGGAGCAGGCCGCCATCCTGGATCCCGGCAGCTACCGGATCCAGATGCGGCTGGCCTTGCTCGCTCTCAACCGACAGGGCTGTGCGCTGGCGCGCCCACATGCACTCCGCGCGCAGGCAATGTTCCCCGCCGCGGGCGCGCCACGGAGCGTCCTGCGACATTGCGGCGGCTGAAACTTCGCAAGCACCCCGCTTTACAGGCGCCAGACAACGGCGAATTAGTATAGATTTGTAACAGCCTGCATGGCTCGGAAGCTCGCGCCATGCAGTGGCTCCGCCTTTCACCGCGCACCGCCGCACGCCGGCGCAGTCCCGCGCGGCCGTGCGCGACCGCACCGAGAACCACACAAATGACGCACCCGAATTCGTTCGGATCCCGCGCGACACTATCTGTCGCCGGACGCGACTACACAATTTTCCGCCTCGACGCCCTCACGTCGCCTTCTGGCGGAAACTCGGACCGACTTCCCGTCAGCCTCAAGATCCTGCTCGAGAACCTGTTGCGAAACGAGGACGGCGCTTTCGTCAAGCGCGACGACGTCCTCGCACTCGCAAACTGGCGCGTGAAGGACAGGGCGGAAAAGGAAATCGCCTTCAAGACCGCACGCGTGCTGCTGCAGGACTTCACCGGGGTACCGGCCGTCGTCGATCTCGCCGCGATGCGGGATGCGCTTTCGAAGCTGGGCGGTGATGCCACGCTCATCAACCCGCTCCAGCCGGTCGATCTCGTGATCGATCACTCGGTTCAGGTCGATGAGTACGGCTCCGAAGCCGCGTTCCTCATCAATGCAGACATGGAATTGCAGCGCAACAGACAGCGCTATGCGTTCCTGCGATGGGGCCAGACGGCGTTCAGAAACTTCCGCGTCGTTCCGCCAGACACCGGCATCGTGCACCAGGTGAATCTCGAATATCTGGCGAGCTGCGTATTCACGCGCGACGACAATGGCGAGACAATCGCATACCCCGATTCGCTCGTCGGCACGGACTCGCACACCACGATGATCAACGGGCTCGGCGTGCTGGGTTGGGGCGTTGGTGGAATCGAAGCGGAGGCGGCCATGCTCGGCCAACCCGTGTCGATGCTCATTCCGGAAGTCATCGGATTCAAGGTGCACGGTAAGCTTCCACCTGGCGCGACCGCGACGGATCTGGTGCTCACTGTCACCGAGATGCTTCGCAAGAAGAAAGTCGTCGGCAAGTTCGTCGAGTTCTACGGCAACGGGCTCTCGTCTCTGTCGCTCGCCGATCGCGCGACACTTGGAAACATGGCTCCGGAGTACGGTGCAACCATGGGCTTCTTCCCCGTGGACGACGAGACGATTCGCTACCTCCGCTTCACCGGACGCGAGGAGCGCGCCGATCTCGCCGAAGCGTATTGCAAGGCACAGGGGATGTTCCGCACCGACGACATGCCCGAGCCTGAATTTACCGATACGGTAGAGCTGGATCTGAGCACCGTTACGCCGAGCATCGCCGGTCCCAAGCGGCCGCAGGACCGCATTCCGCTGCGCCAGGCCAAGACCATGTTCCGCGAGGCCTTGACCGTCGATCTCGAGCGCGCGACGCCGGCCGGCGCAGCTGCAATTCTTCGTCGCGCGACAGCGGTGAGCGCGCCGAACCAGCTCGATCCCGCAACCGTTGCAACCGAGCAACTGCCCTCGGATGAATCCGTGAGCGTCACGATGAACGGCGAGCAGTTCTCTCTCCGTCACGGATCGGTGGTAATCGCGGCGATCACCAGCTGCACCAATACCAGCAACCCCAGCGTGATGCTCGCCGCCGGACTGCTCGCACGCAATGCGGTCGCCAAGGGATTGAGCACGCGGCCGTGGGTCAAGACCAGTCTCGCTCCCGGCTCCAAGGTCGTGACGGACTACTTCAACGCCGCAGGCGTGACAGAAGCCTTGAACAAGCTTCGCTTCAACACCGTTGGTTACGGATGCACGACATGCATCGGCAATTCCGGTCCGCTGCCGCAGCCGATCGCGGAAGCCGTGGAATCCGGCAAGCTCGTAGTCGCGGCGGTCCTGTCCGGCAATCGCAACTTCGAGGGGCGCATCAATCCGATGACGCGCTTCAACTATCTCATGTCGCCCCCGCTCGTGGTTGCCTACGCGATCGCCGGCCGCATGGACATCGACTTCGAGACGGAGCCGCTTGCAATCGGCAAGGACGGCCCCGTGTTCCTGCGTGACATATGGCCCGCGCCCAAGGAAGTCGCGGACGAGATACTTCGCAGTGTACGTGCAGACATGTTCCGCAAGCAGTACGCGAACGTGTTCGAGGGAGACGAGACGTGGCGTTCGCTGCCCATCCCCGAAGGCGATCTCTACGCGTGGGATGAGAACTCCACCTACGTGAAGAATCCGCCGTACTTCGAAGGAATGACGATGACCCCGCCCGGCGTCAAGCCGGTGAAGGGCGCACGCGCACTCGCGATGCTCGGCGACTCGATCACCACCGATCACATCTCTCCGGCCGGATCGATTCCCGCCGCAAGTCCCGCGGGCAAGTGGCTCATCGCGCACGGCGTCGCGACCAAGGATTTCAATTCGTACGGCTCGCGGCGCGGCAATCACGAGGTGATGATGCGCGGAACGTTCGCCAACATCCGCCTCCGCAACGAGCTGGCCCCCGGCACCGAGGGCGGATGGACCGCGACGGAGCCCGGTGGAGAAGCATCAACAATTTTTGATGCGTCGATGGAGTATCAGAAGAACAACATTCCACTGATCATCATCGCCGGAAAGGAATACGGCACCGGATCGTCGCGCGACTGGGCCGCGAAGGGAACGCTGCTGCTCGGAGTGAGCGCAGTCATCGCAGAATCGTTCGAGCGCATTCACCGCTCCAATCTCGTCGGAATGGGAGTGATTCCGCTCGAGTTCATGAACGGCGAGACGCGTCAGTCGCTCGGCCTCACCGGCTTCGAGACCTTCGACATCGACGGAATGAACGACGAGATGCGTCCGCACGCGCTGGTCACCGTCCGGGCCACAGCCAGAGACGGCACCGTGCGCACGTTCAAGGCGCAGTCACGGATCGACACACCTGAAGAGATGCAGTATTACCGGCATGGCGGCATTCTACCCTACGTCCTCCGCTCGCTGATGCGACGGTAGGCTGCTCCTGACGCGTTCCGTTGGACAAGGGCACCGCGATTCATTCCGAATCGCGGTGCCCTTGTCGTCCGGGCGCTGGAATGCGTGACTTTCAGATCGCATTGGTCCGACGTTTGCCCTTACGGCTTCCAACTCTCTCCGGGAGAAGGCTATGCATTCGCTGACCTCGAACACGCGTTTGAATCTCCGCCTTGCTGCGATCGCTGTAATCGCGACCGCATTCATGATCGCACCGCTATGTGCTTCAGCGCAGGACACGACCTCCAGCGATTACCGCGTGTCGATCGACGGAGCGCCGGCCGGTACTGCGACAGCCGTGGTGAATCTTCCAGGCAATGCCGTCGTTCTGCATCAGGATTCGACTCCGAACCTTCCCTCCAAACAGATAGTGTCCGCAGACCAGGGCACCGTCATGCTGACGACCGCCGATCCCGCGCTCGTTTCAGCGATCCAGGCATGGATGAAGGCCGACAACTCCGGCTACAAGGACACTGTACAGCGCAAGACAGTCGAGATCGACCGCATCGGCGGCGGCGCCAATTCGCGCACGCGTCTCTCCGGTGCGTGGCCCACCAAGATGACCGCGGCAACTACAGGGAATACGATAACGATCGTGTATCAGCAGCTCGCGCCGGTGCCGTGACCGTCAATTGCCGTGACTCGCATGGGACTCTGGTCGCTCGGAAATCGGCCGCGAGATGAAATCCCGGCTTGCGCGATCGCGGCCATCACCACAATTTTATTTCCGATGCGCCACTCTTCTCCCGCCACGCGATTTTATTACTACGCCAGCTACTGGGGACTTCCCCAGGGTGTAATCGTCGCACGCGGGTACCTGGCCAGACAAGGACAGCAAGGCTAGAAGTACAGAAGCAGCGCTCTCGATATCACGCCCTGGGGATTCAATCCTCAGGGCTTTTTTGTTTTTCCGACCGATCCACCGAGGCTCCAGATGTCCCAGTCAGCTCCTGAATACACATTAGCCGCGCACCCGACAACTGTTGGTGACGCCAGATCATCGACCAAGCCCGTCCGCGTGACTCCCACACTGATCATCGGCGGACATGATGTGGTCGTCGCGGCTGGCCCGTGCTCCGTCGAGGGATACGACATGCTCCTCGCCAGCGCGCGGCACGTGCAGTCGGCCGGTGGCACGCTGCTGCGCGGCGGCGCATTCAAGCCGCGTACATCCCCCTACGCATTTCAGGGGCTCGGCGAGGAAGGACTTCTGCTGCTCGCATCGGTCCGCGAGCAGACTGGGATGCCGATCGTCACCGAAGTGATGGATACGCGCCAGGTCGCGCGCGTCGCACAGATCGCCGACGTGCTTCAGGTCGGTGCACGCAACATGCAGAACTTTCCACTGCTCGCCGAGCTGGGACGGGCGGGAAAACCGGTACTCCTCAAACGCGGTGCATCGGCGCGAATTTCGGAGCTTCTGCTTGCCGCCGAATATGTGATGGCCAACGGGAACGAGCGCGTGATACTGTGCGAACGCGGCATCCGAACGTTCGAGACGATCACCCGCAACACACTGGACATATCGGCGATCCCCGTGTTGAAAGCAGAGACGCATCTTCCCGTGATCGTCGACCCGAGTCATGCCGGCGGTCGTGCGGATCTCGTGCTGCCGCTCGCCCTCGCGGCGATCGCCGCCGGCGCCGATGGATTGATCGTCGAGGTACACCCCGATCCATCGGCTGCGCGCTCCGACGCAGATCAGCAGCTGACGTTCGCGCAGTTCACCGATCTCATGCATGGCATCTCACTGATCGCCGCTGCGACCAACCGCGCGGTCCGCAAGCCGATTCCATCTCCGGTCGTGCCTAACATCGCTGCGAGCGACGTCGCTACCAGGTCGCACGACACGCGACGGCTTGCGGAGGAGACTCTCGCGGAAGAGACTCTGACAGTGGTGGCCGCATGATCGCGACACACCGCTCGACCGCGCGACTCTCTTCCACACACGAACACCCCGACGACGGTATCCACGTTGCATTTCAGGGCGAGCTCGGCGCATACGGACATCAGGCAATCGCGCAACGCTGGCACGGTGATGCGGTGCCAGCGCCATCGGCATCGTTCGAGCACGTAGTCACCGACGTGGCGTGGGAGATGGCCGATTTCGGGATACTGCCCGTGTGGAACTCCGTGGTGGGCGACATCGCCGGTGGATGTGCAGCCGTCAGGCTTGCCAGGAGCTCGCCATATGGGCTCATCGTGATCGGGGATACCCACGTCGTCGTGCGACACCATCTGCTCGCCCTTCCAGGTCATCGAATCGAGGACATCGAATCCGTGACCAGCCATCCCGTCGCGCTCGCGCAGTGCGGCAAGTTCCTCGCAGCGCATCCGAAAATCAGGCCGATATCGGGCTATGACACCGCCGGCGCCGCCCGTGACCTCGCAATGCACGGCACGCGTAACGCCGCGGCAATCGCAGGGCGCTTCGCTGCCGAACGCTATGGTCTCGTCGTACTCGAAGCGGACATCCAGGATGTCCCCGACAACGTGACACACTTTCTCATACTGGCGCGTCCGGTGCGTAACAGCGGTGCATCGCGCATGCCGCGCGCGAGCGAGGTCGTACGATGGTGATCACACCCGATCTGGACGCGTGGCGCGTCCGGGCAGTCCGCGGCGCAACCACCGTCGCGGGAGACAATCAGCTGCTCGTCCACGACGCCATACGCGAGCTGCTGACCACCCTCATGGCGCACAACGATATCAGAAAGAGCGATATCGTCAGCGCAGTGTTCACCGCCACGACGGACCTGCGTTCCGCCTTCCCCGCCACCGCCGCACGCGACCTCGGCTGGAACGACGTTCCGATGCTGTGCGCGTCCGAGATCGACGTTCCCGATGCCCAGCCGCGCTGTCTTCGAGTGCTCCTGCACGTCGACCGGCGCGCCTCGCAAGCGCCGCTCGTGCCGATCTACCTCCGCGACGCCGCATCACTCAGACCCGATCTGCCGGCCGCATCTCAGCGGGAGCCGGAACTGGCGGGAATGGCTCGGAGTTGATATATCCACTCGTAATGCAATCAGCGACATCCGAAGTAACGCACTCCAGTACCAGACCACCCACAGCACGGGGCGTGTTGGCGCGCTATGCAGAATTTCTTCCGCTGACGGCAGCGACCCCTGCCCTGTCTCTCGCAGAGGGCGACACCCCTCTGCTTGCAGCTCCGCGCCTTGCGAAGTGGGTTGGCGTGGACGATCTGCACCTCAAGTACGAAGGGGCCAATCCGAGCGGATCGTTCAAGGATCGCGGGATGGTGGTCGCCGTCGCCAAGGCGATCGAGGCTGGCTCGACGACGATAATCTGTGCGTCCACCGGCAACACCTCGGCAAGTGCTGCTGCTTACGCGGCGCGCGCTGGCATTGAGGCTGTAGTGTTGCTGCCCGCTGGAAAGGTTGCGCGCGGCAAGCTTGCGCAGGCCATCATGGCCGGTGCGACTGTGATCACGCTCGATGGAAACTTCGACCAGGCACTGTCGGTCGCGCGCGATCTCGCACGTGATTACCGCGTCGCGCTCGTGAACTCGGTCAACCCACATCGCATAGCTGGCCAGACGACTGCTGCATTCGAAGTGTGCGACGTACTCGGCGATGCACCGGAAGTTGTCGCGCTACCCGTCGGCAATGGCGGTAACGTCACCGCGTATTCGGAAGGTTTCCGCATCTATCGGGACGCGAACCGCAGTACACGCATGCCCATGTTCATCGGCGCACAGGCCGCCGGCGCCGCGCCGCTGGTACACGGCGCACCGGTCGCGAATCCCGAAACCGTAGCGACCGCAATACGCATCGGCAATCCGGCTAGCTGGAAGTCGGCGGTGAATGCGGTAACGTCATCGGGCGGTGAATTCAGCGCAGTCACCGACGATGAAATTCTTGAATCGTATCACAAGGTCGCCGAGCTCGAAGGCGTGTTCTGCGAGCCCGCCTCTGCCGCGGGGATCGCCGCACTCAGAATCGCTGTTCGCAACGGACGCGTCGCGCCAGGAATGCGCTCGGTGTGCGTGCTTACAGGCAACGGACTGAAAGATCCCGATCGCGCAGTGCCTGAATCGTTTGCTCCTGCAATTCTTCCAGCCGACGCGGCAGAGCTCGCCAGACAGCTGCATCTGACACGACTGTCGTAAATCACGGCGGCATGACACATCCGCCTGCAAGTTCCTCCTTGCGGGCGCGAGTACGGAGCTGTATCGTGGTTCAATGCCGTCATTCAAACACGCAAACAATGTGGTCCCATGCAATCTCGAGCGAAACTGCTTGGAGAGGGTGATCGTGTTGCGCGGATGATCTGACAGCACCAGACATACCGGTTGCACATTCGCCCTTCGGAGCCGTCGCTCAGAAGGGTTTTTCGTTTAGAACTCGTCGCTCATTGCCGAAACTCATGGCAATCCCGATGGGGTGTAGGTCAATTGGCAGACCGCCCGACTGTTACTCGGGAAGTTGCAGGTTCGAATCCCGCCGCCCCAGCTTGAGATACACGGTTACGAAATCAACGCTCGAGTCGTATTCATGAATTCGGAGCCACTCCAAAACCCTCGCGGCGACTGGCGGCATGCCAGCTGGCGCAAATCTGCAATGAAGTCAGCCCCACTTCGGCGCCTTGATAGCCACCCTGCCACTCGGCAGGGCGGGCACAACTGCGTCACAGCGACTCTGTGACCCCTTCGCGCAACTCGCCAGCGCAGGCCAACCCGTCGACTCCGGCGGAAGCAACTCGCGAGACAACCTCAGTCTGGGAGATCGGCCTCTTCCTGCTGGCGACCGCGTGCTTCGCGGGATATCTCGTCTGGGTCGGCTTCGACAGTATGGGCGCCGGTGGCACCGCCTCCCGCGTTCCGATCGTCACCCAGTCGCTGCTGTTCGTCCTCTCGATGCTGACCGCGGTCCTCTGCACCATCGTGTCCGGCCACGGCCTCGACCGGGCCACGCGGCGCGCCTGGCGCTTCTTCGCCATAGCCCAGATTGCGACCGGAATCGTCAGCCTGTCATGGGTTTACCGGCTCGCATCCGGCAGCAACGTCGCAGGCCCGCTGGCTCTCCAACTGATCGCCGCCACGTACGACGTGTTCCTGCTGGCGGCCCTCGTTACCTTCCCTGTCCGGCGCATGGCCAGTGGGGACCGGTCGACGTTCTGGTTCGATGGTGCAATCGTCGCTGGCGTGGCAACCCTGCTGACGTGGCATCTGCTGCTACGAGCTGCCCTCGTCGCGGCCGGATCGGACTGGCGCACGGCCATGTACGCGTTGGCCTACCCGGTTGCCGACGTGGTGCTTCTGTTCGCAGCCGTGGTGTTGTTGCTCCGGCGTCCGATGCCGGGAAGTCTGCGGTCCATTCGCATCCTTGCCGTCAGCATTCTTCTGAATACAGCGGCCGATCTGCTCTACATGTGGGCATACATCGCCCATGACTCACAGAGCGGCCGGTTCTTCTACGTGGTGTGGGCTGTGGTCGCATGGATGGCCACGGCGGCAGTGTTCGCCCAGTACCAGAACGTGCAGCAGGATTTCGGGTCGGTACATCTCACGTCGCATGAACGGCGCAATCATCCGCAGAGCCTCATTCCGTACCTGGCGATAGCGGCAATTTACGCAACGCTGATAGTCGAGGCATTTCGAACCGAGGCGCACGCCGCAGGCGTGTTGCCAGTTGGCCACCGGCTGTCCATCGCCGCGGACTTCCCTGTCACCACGATTGTCGTCGGAGCGATGGTGGTGACAGCGATCGTGATCGCGCGTCAGGTCGCGGCGCAGCGGAGAAACGCCGAGCTCGTCCGCGAGCGGCTCGCGCGCGAGGCACACTTCCGTGCGCTCGTCCAGCATTCGTCCGACATGGTGCTGGTGCTCGAAGCAGATGGAACGGTACGCGAGGCCAGCCCCGCGGTCGCTCGCGTTCTCGGTCACGCCCCTCAAAAAGTTATCGGACGCACATTCTGGGAGTTCTTCGTCTCCGACGACATGGCGGTCGTTCAGGCCGACATCGCGCAGGCCATCGCTGCGGGAGACGGAGAAGTCACCGCGAGCGGCCCGTGCGAGTGGCGCATCCGCGCCGCCAACGGCAGCGAGCGATGGGTTGAAGCCATCTGCACGAACCTGCTCGACGATCCCGTCGTGATGGGTCTCGTCATCAACGGGCGTGACGTCAGCGAGCGCAAGCAACTGGAAGTCGAGCTCACACATCGCGCATATCACGATACCCTCACCGGCCTCGTGAATCGAACACGATTCCGTGCGAAAGTCGTCGACGCAATCGGTCGTACCAGATCCGGCAAGAGACCCGATGATGGACGGAGCGGACTCGCAATCCTCTACATCGATCTCGACGGCTTCAAGGCTGTGAACGACATCTTCGGGCACGATGCCGGCGATCTGGTCCTCGCAACGGTGGCCGACCGCCTGCGCGACGCCACACGCGGCTCCGATACCGCCGCACGACTGGGTGGCGATGAATTCGCCATCTTGCTGGAGCGTCTCCGAGACGCGGATGAAGTTCGCATGGTTGCGAAGCGCGTGTTACATCTCGTGCGCGGTCCGATCAGGATCGACCACCGGGAGGTCGTGGTCGGCGCCAGCATCGGAATCGTTTGCGCCGCACTCGGCGACACAACCCGCGAACGCGAATCTGCGATAGATCCCGATGTCCTGCTGCGCAACGCCGACTCCGCGATGTACGCAGCGAAGGCACGGGGACGCGGGAATTATGAGTTTTTCGTTCCCGCCGCGGGCGGAATTGCGTGAATCCGACAATGGTCGCCGCAGCCAGGCTGGCCGCGGTGATCGGCAAACCATCGGTATCCGCGCTGAGCGACTTGCCGCGCGAACGGTAGCCGGAACAACCACGATACAACCCATCCGGCGCGCAACGCCTTTATGATCTCCTCGACCGCCGCCGCCCCTTCCCAGGTCCAGCCGTCGGAAGCACGCACTACCTGAAGCGATTCGTCGTACGCGCTTGCGGGAATCCATGGAAACCGGGCCCGAACTCCCGCTGACTGCGACGGCACGATCTCCAGAACGTGGTGCGTATCAAGTTTGGCGACCCGCTCCGCGAGCCGCGTGCAGACACTGCAATGGCCGTCGTAGATAACGGTGAGCTGCGTTCCCATCGCGTCGCTCATGTGCCGCCATTCCCCGTCGTGGTCAGGTGCCGCGGTAATCGATCGCCATCGCCGGCTGCTGCTGCGTGAGGCAGTGCAGCGTTCCCATCCCCCACACGAGATCCACGGCATGTATTCCGATCACCGTGCGATCCGGGAATAGTGTGGCGATGGTTTCGAGCGCAACGCGGTCGTTCGCATCATTGAACGTGGGCACGAGAACGACTTCGTTCGCGATGTAGAAATTCGCGTAACTCCCCGGAAGTCTCTGTCCATCCATCATGACCGGACGCGGATACGGCAGCAGCACGACGTTCAACGGCTGCCGCTCCGCCGCGAGACGCAACCGTTCCAGATTGTCCACGGACGACGCGTGATTCGCATCCGACGGATCGGCTTCGTACGCCAACGCGACGGTATCGAAGTTGACGAAACGCGCCATGTCGTCAATGTGTCCGTGCGTGTCATCACCGGCGCATCCGTTGCCGAGCCAGATGGTGTCATGACAGCCAAGGTAGGTAGCGAATGCTTTTTCGTATCCAGCGCGCGTGACACCTGGATTGCGGACCTGCACGTCGCTCAGCAACCATTCCTCGGTGACGAGGATTCTTCCCTGTCCATTCACCTCGATCCCACCCCCTTCGAGCACCAATCTCCGACTTGCGTCGTCCGGACGCATCGCAGACGTCATGGGCAACCCAGTCGCGTTCTGGATCGCGTCGGGAACTCGGCGGTCACGCGTGAAGTTGTCGTACTTGGCCCAGGCGTTGAAATCCCACGCGATCATCTCGACTTCGCCGTTCTCGTTCCAAACGAACGACGGTCCGGAATCGCGCAGCCACACGCGATCTGTCGGAACGAGCCGCAGATTGACGCGCTGCATCGCAACGTCGTGCGAACGCAGCATCGCCACGGCAGAATCGCGAACGCGCTCGTCGTGGCACAGGATCTCGACGCGTTCATGCATGGCGAGCACCCGTGCAATTTCGGCATACGCCCAGCGTACAGCCTCGAGTTTTGCAGGCCAATCGGGCTCGTGGTGTGGCCATGCTATCCAGGTCGCGTCGTGGCGCTCCCATTCGGCCGGCATGCGCCAGCGCGTCACCCCAGGTACCGATTCAGAATGGGTGAGTATGCGTCGATACGCCTGTCACGCAGGAATGGCCAGTTGCGGCGCGTGTACTCGATCAGGGCAGGATCGCATTTCGCGACGAGCACGCTCGGCTCGAGCCCCGCCTCGGCGATCACTCTTCCGAACGGATCCGACACGAAAGAGTGGCCGAAGAATTCGATTCCATCGGTGCCCGACTCCTCCTCGAATCCCACGCGGTTGGGCGAGGCGACATACACGCCATTCGCAATCGCGTGCGCGCGCTGCGCCGTACGCCATGCATCCAGCTGCGCCGGCCCGAACTCCGCCTTCTCCGCGGGATGCCAGCCAATCGCCGTAGGATAGAAGATGACGTCGGCACCGAGTAGTGCGGTGATACGTGCGGCCTCCGGATACCACTGATCCCAGCAGATCAGGACGCCGACATCGGCATAGCGCGTCTTCCAGACTCGAAAGCCGCTAGCCCCCGGGTGTTCTTCCTTCTCGTATGTGCGGTTCGCGTCGCCAGGCGTGAAGTAATACTTCTCGTAGTACAGCGGGTCGTCGGGGATGTGCATTTTGTGATACACACCCAGCAGCGAGCCGTCGGCGTCGATCACCGCAGCCGAGTTGCGATAGAGTCCAGCGGCCTGACGCTCGAAGATGGGGACGATTATCACGACCTCGAGCTCCCGGGCCAGCTCCTGCATCCGATCCGTTACCGGCCCGGGAATGGGCTCCGCGATGTCGAACCGCTCGCAGCTCTGGCTGGTGCAGAAGTAGTGAGAGTTGAACATCTCCTGCAGGCAGATGATCTGGGCCCCGCGGCCCGCGGCTTCCCGGATCCGGGTCACTGCCCGGTCCAGCGTCTCGGCGGGCGTTGCGGCGACCGCTTCCTGGATGATTCCGACCGTGAAGGGCTCTCTGCGCATAGGCGAAAATTAACCGAATCCCGCTACATACAGGACCGTGGGCGGAGGCCGCTGGCTTCAATCGACGCCGTCGCCTGCCGAAACTCTCTCTAGAGCTGCGTCCCCGTCTGGTGAGATGGTGACACAGTGCTCGTCCATGTCGTCCTTGTAGGGCGGCATCGAGTGGAGCGGCGTCGAGCCGATGGCCTGCCTGGCTGTCTCGGTTGCATTGGTGGCATTGGAGGTTTTGTTGGATCGTCGTATCGTCGTCGCGGCTCTTGCCGCGTCCATAAGCACCTTGAGCACCTTGGTCGCCTGCTCCCGTCAGCCTCGGGAGTACCTGCTTGGCGCGGCCGGTCCCCAGACTGTGGCCTACGGAATCCAGAACCAGCACGGGATCGATCTCGCTGTGGATGAGATCAACCGCGCCGGCGGGATAGACGGTGTGCCGCTACGCGTCGTCGCAAGTGACGATCGTGCAAGCGGAGCCGACGCAGCTCGCGTCGCTGGTGAGTTCGTGGCGAACCGGAAGATTCTTGCGGTGATTGGCCACGCGGGATCCGGTGCCGAGGTATCTGCTGCGCGCGTATACGACGGCGGTCATCTTCCAGCTGTGGCCACGACGCCGTCGTCGCCCGACATAACCGGGATCTCGCCGTGGGTGTTTCGCATGAGCACCAGCGATTCTGTGAACGGAATAACGCTCGCGCGCTTCGCATCGTCGCTGAGCGACTCGCTGCACCGTCCCGCAAGGGTCGCCGTTCTGTATCACAACGACTCGTATGGACGCGGGCTGTCCGACGCGTTCCTGCACAGCTTCAAGGGCCAGGTTCTGAGCACAGATCCGATCGGCACCGACACGAACCTCGAGCCGTACATCACGTACTTCAAGACACACGCTCCCGACATCGTATTCGTCGCAAGCGATGAGGATCTTGGAATCAAGGTGCTGCGCGAGGCGCGCAGGCAACACCTGTCGGCCACGTTCCTGGGTGGCGACGGATGGCAGGGTGTGGTGAGTGACCCTGCGTCGGAGGGAGCCTTTGTCGGAACACCATTCACCGCGCAGAACAGCAGCGAAGCAACGCAGAGGTTCGCGTCCGCATTTCGCGCCAGGTACGGGATGGTGCCGGACGCACATGCCGCGCTGGCGTACGACGCGACACGGCTGATCGCGAGCGCGCTCAGGAGCGGCGCTACCACCAGAACCGAAATTCGCGATTATCTCTCATCGCTGAAGCAATCGACCGCATTCGCGAGCCTGTCCGGCCCCACCTGGTTTAATGGCACCGATCCAGTTGGAGATACCTTCCGTATGACCCGCATACACGACGGGCTCATGCTTCCTGTGGAGCGCCGATGAGTATCCGCGAACATCTGCGTCTCACGACGATCAGGGATACCCTGCTCGTGGGATTTGCGGCGCTTGTATTCTGCCTGGTAATCGCCGGGACTGTCGGATGGATGGCGGTGCGGGCCGGAGCGGGCGACGTTACAGGTGAGCTGCAGAGCGTACTCGCCACGGCGCAGCAGACCTCGGATTATTCGAACATCGTGACGCGAGAGATCCAGGCCGCGTCCGCCTATCTCGCCAATGGAGATTCCGTATCGCTGCGTGAATTTCGCCAGCTTGGACACTCGGCGCACGGCCTGCAGCGTCGATTCGGCAGCACGCAACGTGCAACGCCGACCGAAGTTGCAGCGATCGCCGCGGTCGATAACAGACTTGCGGACTTCGAGAACGCCTACGCGCTCGCGCATCGCCTTCGCGATATGGGACGCACACAGGAAGCCCGCGCGCAGGCCGAGCAGGCGCGCGTCGTGGTTGCCGGTCTTCTCGGGGATCTCACGCGTTTCGAGGACACCAAGGCCACCGATGTCTCGAACGCGACGAGCCATATCGATTATCTGGCGAAGTGGCGCGCGACAGCGGTACTGGGTGCCGTCGCCATCGCCGTGTTGCTCGCCATCATGATCGCGATTCGCACCATCCGCGCAATCGCGACGCCACTTCGTGAGTTGTCCAGACACGCTCGCAGCTTCAGCGAAGGCGATCTCACGGCCCGCACCGAGACCGCCGGCCTCCCGGGTGAATTTGCGACGGTCGCAATCGCGATGAATCACGCGGCAGATTCGCTGTCGCGCGTCATCGACGTCGCGACGCAGACTGCCGACGATGTGACCCACTCGGCGGGTGACCTCGCCAGCGCGTCGCAGCAGATTTCGGACACCGCCAACCAGGTGTCGGAAGCCGTGACGCAGGTTTCAGCTGGCGCCGAGGCGCAGGTGCGGCAAATCAAGGTAGTGACCCACTCGCTCGACACGATTCGCGACGCGGCTGACAGCGTCGCAGCCGGCGCCGAGGAAGTACAGGCGCTCGCCGCGTCGATTCACGGTCAGGCAGCCGACAAGCGCACGGAGCTGGAGCGGACTCTCTCGATACTCGTGGACGTTCGCACGATAGTCCGGCAGGCCGCCGAGGAAGTGCGCGCACTCAATGCGACAGTAGGCGACATCAACAAATTCGTCATCTCTGTCGGACGTATCGCCGATCAGACGAATTTGCTGTCACTGAACGCCGCGATCGAAGCCGCGCGTGCCGGCGCAGCCGGCCGCGGGTTCGGCGTCGTGGCGGACGAGATTCGCAAGCTTGCCGATCAGTCACGTGCAGCCGCCGACGATGTCGTCGACCTCACCACTTCCGTTACGAGCCGCGTCAGCCGTACCTACAGCACGATGGAGCGCGGTGAAAATCAGGTCGGCGAATTGGAGCGAGTCTCTCGCGACATCGACGACGCGCTCGCATCGATCGCGGCTGCGGCCGAGCGCACTACGCGTGCGGCAGAAGGAGTCGCGCGCACCGCGGACGACAACGTTCGCGTGGTTCAGCGCGCAACCGACGGCCTTGCCGCCGTCGCACGCACCGCCGAGGGTCATGCCGCAACAGCAATGCAGGTCAGCGCGTCGACCGAGGAACAGAGCGCCGCATGCGAACAGATGACGACAGCATCGGCCCTGTTGCTGCGCGGAAGCACGCACCTGCGAAACCTGGTCGGAGAATTGCGCACCGCATAAACGCCGCGGGCGAAAATCGTACGCCGTTCCGACGATGCGGCATCGGCCGTACACCGCGCCCGATCCATCTGCACCGCACCGGAACCGGATGATTACCGGATCAGTCCGAACGCCGCCTCACGTATCGCATCGAACGCCGACGGCCCCTTTCCCGCCGGCCCCGTTCCCGGCGCGAGATCCGTGTCCGTATTGAACACGGCGATCACGGCTGAGCGATTTGCGGGATTCAGGTACATGAACGACACGAATCCCGCCTGTTCGCCCGTATGACCGATGAAAGTCGCACCGCCCTTGTGAACCACGAAGAACGACATCCCCATCGCTTCGGTCTCGTCGGCAGTCGCAGGCTTGGTTGGATGGATCGGCCGCCACATTTCTTCGAGACTCGAGTGCGCGAGGACGATGTCGTAGAGGCGCTGTTTCGCGGAGTCACCGTGTGTCGCGTTGGTCAGGAATCCCATGTATGCGACGAGATCGGCAAGGGGCGCATTCCAACCGCCATTGGGAATCGTGATCCCGGGATCGAAATCAGTACCGTTGTCCTGCACCAGCTCACGGCCGGTCGAATCACGCAGCAGTGTGTAATTGTGCGAACGATCCGGCGCCAGATAGTACGGTGTGATTCCGAAATAACTGTGTGTGAGCCCCAGCGGTGAGAGAATATTCTTCTGAACGTAGTTCTCCCACGGATCACCGGTGACATGCTCGATAATCCGCGCGAGGTAGATGAAGCCGGGATTGGAATAGCTGAACCGCGCGCCCGGCTTGAACAACAGCTCCTGATATGGCATCATCGCAACCAGCTGATTCCATGTCGTCGGCTCGAACGGCTCCCACGACTTTCCCTGCTTGTACGGCCAGGTCGGATTCTGGAATCCCGCCGAGTGCGACATCAGCATCCTGATCGTCACGCTGTCCATCGACCCAAATGGATCGTGAACCTGCCGCAGTTCCGGTATGTAGCTGGTGACACGATCGTCGAGCGACAGCTTGCCGCGATCACGCAGCTGCATGATCGAGATCGCGGTGAGCGTCTTGGTAATCGATCCATAGTGGAAGATCGTATTGTCGTCGATGCGCTTCTTCGCCACCCTGTCGGCATAGCCGTACTCGTGCCGCGCCACCACGTTCCCATCGCGCATCACCACCAGACTTCCCCCAACTATGCTGTCGCGAGCGGAACAGCGGTCGAACAGCTGCGTGAACGCATCCCAGCCGGAAGGCAGGGCTGTTCGCTGTGCAGCAAGCGGATGCGTTGCGACGAGCGCAACCAGCCAGAGCGATCTGCGTAAGAGCATCATTTCACACCAGGAATACCGGTGACTCGCCTAATGGGCAAGCACGCGAGCAAAGACGTCGCGATCCACGTTGCCCCCCGATAACACCACACCAACTTTACGTCCACGCATCGCCTCGCGCTCCTGCATCAGTGCCGCCAGCGCTGCAGCACCTGCACCTTCTGCAACATTGTGCGTATCGGTGAAGTACGCGCGCATCGCCTCCTCCACCTCGGCGTCGCTCACCTGCACCACGCGCTCGGCGCCGCGCGTAATGATTGCGAGCGGCTCCGCGAGTGGAGTGCGACACGCCATTCCATCGGCGATTTCAGTGGTGACTGGGTGCGAGACCACCTCGCCAGCGGAGACCGACAGCGCGTAGGCCGGTGCACCTGTCGAAACCACTCCGACGATTCTGGTGGACAGCCCGAGCCCATCCCGCGCCGCTATCATTCCGCAGATCCCGGAGCCGAGCCCGATCGGCACGTAGACCGTATCCATGTCCGGTGCAGCCCGCAGGAATTCGAGCGCGTAGGTACCGACGCCACTCACCAGATGCGGATGGTACGATGGCAATCTGTGCCAGCCGCGTTCCACGGCGATCCGATCAGCCGCCTCGACTGCCGCCTGGAAGTCGTGCCCCTCCTCGACGAGATCGGCGCCCAGCGCTCGCATCGCACTGTTCTTCTCCACGCTGTTCCCGTGCGGGACCACGACTAGAACCGGAATGTCGTAGCGCCGCGCGGCGAAGGGCACGGACTGGCCATGGTTGCCACGCGTCGCCGTCACGATGCCCGGAACCCGTTGCGCACCGCGCTGCAGATGATCCATGTACACGATTCCGCCACGAACCTTGAAAGCTCCGACGGGAGTGTGGTTCTCGTGCTTGACGATCACGCGTGTCCCTGTGCGCTCGGCAAGCAAGGGCCACTCATATTGCGGCGTCGGCGGCATGAGCCCGCGGACGATCTCCGTCGCGGCCTCGAGATCGCTCAGCGATGGAAGAACGGCTGTCATGCGGTGCAAGATACTCGTTATCGGCGGTCTCGGCGACGACGATGGCCGCCGAAAGCGCACCGCGGCGCGGGCCTGCGGGACACTGCCTGTTGTAGATTTCACCATGTCCCACACACGTCCCGCCGTCGTGCTTTTGAGTGGTGGCCTCGACTCCACAACCGTGCTCGCCATTGCCAGGCGCGACGGCTATGAGGTCAACGCGCTCTCGTTCAGCTACGGGCAGAGACACGACCGCGAGATCGACGCTGCACGCCGGATAGCGAACAGCTATGGCGTTGCACGTCACGAGGTCGTGACCATCGATCTCCGCGTGTTCGGCGGCTCTGCGCTCACATCGGACATCGCAGTACCCAAGGGACGCGACGTGAGCGATGCGACGGACGTGCCGATCACGTATGTACCGGCTCGCAATACGATTTTTCTCTCGTACGCGCTCGCGTTCGCTGAAGTCACCCACGCGCGAGACATATTCATCGGTGTCAATGCGGTCGACTATTCCGGCTACCCGGATTGCCGGCCCGAGTACATCCATGCATTCGAGTGCATGGCCAATCTCGCGACCCGCGCCGGTGCCGAAGGCAACACGATCGCCATCCGCACACCGCTCATCGATCTGACCAAGGCGCAGATCATCGCGCTCGGCGTGTCGCTCGGCGTGGATTACTCGATGACCACGAGCTGCTACGATCCATCCGCCACCGGCGAGGCATGCGGCCAGTGTGATGCGTGCCAGCTCCGCCTGGCTGGATTCAGTGCGGCAGGAGCCACCGATCCCATAGCATACGCACGCGCAGGGCGCGCTTAGCGCGATGGCGTACACAGTCAAGGAAATCTTCTACACGCTGCAAGGGGAAGGAGCAAACACCGGCCGCGCGGCAGTGTTCTGCCGTTTTTCAGGGTGCAACCTGTGGACGGGTCGCGAGAGCGACCGCGCGAGTGCCGTCTGTACGTTCTGTGACACTGATTTCGTCGGTGTTGGCCCTGACGGCGGGAAGTTCGCGGATGCTGAAGCACTCGCGAGTGCGGTGGAGTCGGCCTGGAGACCGACCACGGACGACGGTGCTGAACGGTTCGTGGTGTGCACGGGTGGTGAGCCGTTATTGCAGCTCGACGGGCCGGCGGTGGAGGCACTGCATCGCCGTGGCTTTCGCGTTGCTGTCGAAACGAATGGAACGCAGCCTGCAATAGCCGGCCTCGACTGGATCTCTGTGAGCCCCAAATCAGACGCAGCGCTCGCGATCACGACTGGTGACGAGCTCAAGCTGGTCTATCCGCAGGAGCGCGCACTTCCGGAGCATTTCGCAAATCTCCAGTTCACGCACTTCTACCTTCAGCCCATGGATGGACCGGCGCTTGAACAGGCAACCCGAGCAGCAATCCAGTATTGCCTCGATCATCCGAAGTGGCGGCTATCGGTGCAGACGCACAAGGTGGCCGGAATCCGCTGACATTGCGACCGTATCGGCTTTGCACCCGCTGTTGCGGAGGGGCTGTCATATGCGTCGTAAAGTCGATGAGCACGACGATGGCTACCACACCAGACGCGGGCTGACGCTTGTCCGATGAATGGAACGCGATTCACGGCGACGGCCGGGATGTCGCGGGACAGGATCGGACCTACGAAGCCGTGCTGGCCAGCGAGGCGCGCTTCCGAGCCGTCTTTGAGCACTCCGCCGTCGGCATCGCACTCATCGATACCGATGGCCGGATCATCGCCACGAATGCTGCCATGCAGCAGTTCCTTGGCTACTCCAGCGAAGAGCTGCTGAACCGTCACCTGTACCAGCTCGTTCCCGACGATGACGCCAACGGTCTCGCCGCAGCGATGGCGGCGATCTCGAGCGGCGCAAGTCCGGAGCTCGCGACCGAGCAGCGCTATACTCGCCGCGATGGCGAGATCGTATGGGCCGCGTTGACGATGTCGCGCGCACACAGCGCAACCAGCGGCAAGTCGCTCGGCGTCATCGCCATGGTGCAGGACATACGCACACGCAAATCGCTCGAAGAACGACTCACACATCAGGCATCACACGATCCACTCACGGACCTCCCGAATCGCACGCTGTTCAGGCAGCGAGTCGAGATGGCACTGCAACGCGCAGCTCGCCGTGATCGCGTGGTGGTGATGTTTCTCGATGTCGACAACTTCAAGGCGGTGAACGACAGCGCTGGGCACAGTGCGGGCGACCAGCTGCTCGTCGTCGCAGCAGCCCGCTTGCTCAACGCGACGCGCGGCTCGGATACCGTCGCGCGCTTCGGAGGCGACGAGTTCGCTATCCTCCTCGAGAATGTGCGCGACGACGAGGAGGCGAGGATCGTTGCCGATCGCATCACACGCGCCATGCGACAGCCGATCCCGATCGGAAACGAGATGGTGACCGTCGGAATCAGCACAGGCATCGCGCGGCCACACTCGGACAGCGACGGCGCCGATGAGGTGCTCCGCAATGCCGACGTGGCGATGTACTCCGCCAAGGGATCGGGCAAGAACCGCTACCAGTTCTTCGAGCCTTCGATGCACACGGCCGTGGTCGACAGGATCGGTCTCGAGACCGACCTGCGCCACGCAGTGGCGGTACCAGCGTCGGAATTCGTGCTGCACTATCAGCCGCTCGTCCAGCTCGATACCGACACCGTCGTCGGCGTCGAAGCTCTCGTGCGCTGGAATCACCCTCGCCGCGGCGAATTGCAGCCCGCTGATTTCATCACGGTAGCCGAGGAAACTGGTCTCATCGTTCCGCTTGGCCGATGGGTGCTTCATGAAGCCTGCACTCAGGCCTTCGCCTGGTGGCACGGCTTGCCGGATGAACATCGCATGAGCGTCGCCGTAAACGTCTCCGGGAAGCAGATCCAGGACGCGACCTTCGTTTCCGACGTCGCGGCTGCTCTCGCCGACTCCGGACTTCCGCCGGAGCGACTGGTCCTCGAGATCACGGAAACCGTCATCATGCACCGTACCGAGATGATGGTCCAGCGGCTGCAGGAGCTGAAGGAGCTCGGAGTTCATCTCGCAATCGATGACTTCGGCACGGGCTATTCATCGCTCAGCTATCTGCAGCAGTTCCCGATCGACATCATCAAGATCGACAAGGCCTTCATCGAAGGGATGGAGCGTGACGCGGCCGGCGCTGCCCTCACCCGCACGATCATCGGACTCGGCGGGACGCTCGGCCTTTCGACCATCGCCGAGGGAATCGAGCATGCGTCGCAGCGCGTGACGCTCGAGGATCTGGGCTGCGTCATGGGCCAGGGTTTCCTGTTCGCGCGGCCATCCATAGCGGCCGGCGTAGGCGAGAACGTCAGCAAGCCAAACAAGGCTCCAGAGAAGAAGTGATCGCCCGCTAAGTTTAGGGAGCGTACAACACACTACCTCCGGAATGCCGATCCATCTGGCAAAAGGCCTCACCCTCGCACTGGCGTTGCTCGCGCCCGTTGTCACCACACTCTTCTTTCACAGACGATCACTTGCTGCAGCCCGGCGACAGGGTCAGGTGCAATAGTGTACGCTGGTCACATCGGCTTTGGGCTTGGTGCGTACTCGTTCCGGAAGACGCTCCCTCTGTGGCTCGTGCTCGTCGCGGCGCAGATCCCGGATTGGCTCGACGCCGGATACTGTGTCGCGGACATCAGTCGCGGTCCCAACGGCATGTACACACACGGATTCATTCCCGTTGGAGCTGCTGCGATCGTCTTTGGGTTGCTTGCATATGCAATCACTCGCGACGTGACCGGCATGTTGATCGTGGCACTGGTGGTCGTGTCGCACTGGGGTCTGGACTATTTTACCGGGATCAAGCCGACGTGGCCGGGCGGACCGACCGTGGGTATGAATCTCTATGCGCGGCCGTTGGTCGACTTCGCGCTGGAGTCGGCGACGATTCTCGCGGGATGGCTGCTGTATCGTCGTACGCTTCCGAAGTCGGTAAGAAATCACGGTTGGACATACGCCACACTGCTGATGCTGTGCACACTGCAAGTGCTCGCAGGCGCAGCATTCGCCCTCAGTCTTGGAGGTCACACAAAATGCTGATGAGCATCCCCATCATATCGCCGATCGAGATACGGGTTGGCGAGCCGGCCGTTCGCATGCTGCCAGCGCCGGATTACGAAATTCACGCACTTCCCCCCGCTGCCATCCTGAGCGCGGAGACGTCAACGCCGCCCGAGGACCCCGCAATCACGGCGCTGAATGAGATCGAGCTCGCCGCACAGATCAGCGAATATCATGATTTCTCCTGGTGGGATGAACGCATTCGTCAGATCCGTGAGCGACTCGCGCAGGATGGAGCAAGCTGACGGGAACCGTCGAAGGAACGTCAGCCCTGCGAAAGCGGGTTCGATAGCATTTACAGTGACAGGCACGGATGCATCCGTGCCCCACATTCGCCTGCCGCCGGTTACGCCTGCTACGTGACGGTGTTGAATCCGATCGGACGATGCTTCCGCATCACAGGTCATCCACCGACTTGGGCCAGTCGTGTTTGAGTAATCGCGACAGTCCGCGATCCGCCAGCAACTTCCCATTTGTCTGGCACCGGGCGCAGTAATCAGTCTCGTTGCTTGCATACCTGATACGTTGCACTGGCGTACCGCATACCGGGCACGGCTGCCTGTACTTGCCGTGCACCGCCATCTCAGGACGGAACGCCGTGACACGCTCCGGAAACTTGTCGCCGGTCTCCGCGCGCAGACGATCGGTCCACTCGCGCAGCACCACGCGTGTTGCGTCGTACAATCTGAGTGCGTCATCGTCGCTGATGCGTCCGCTCAGTGCGACCGGCGAGAGACGCGCGCGATGCAGTATCTCGTCGGAATATGCGTTCCCTATTCCATCGAACAGACGCGGATCGGTGAGTGACCGCTTGAGCGTGTGATTCTCGCTCCGCAGTCGCGTCGCGAACTCGCTGAAATCCGACGCGAAGACATCGAGCCCGCCCCGATCCAGCTGCGACAGCGCTTCCCTGCCGCGGATCAGTGACAGCGAGGCACGTCGCGTGGTTCCGGCTTCGGTGAGAACGAGCGTGCCAGTTTCAAACGCGAACGTCGCGAGACTCAGCTTTTTCGGGGCAGCCTTGCCAGCCGGCAACCAGCGCAACCGGCCGGCGATCATGAGATGGATGACGATGAACAACTCGCCTTCCAGTCCAATCACGATTCGCTTACCGATCCTCCCAACCTCCACGACTTCACGCCCGCTCGCTTCGGCGATTGGCGGATCGAAAGTCCGGAGCACGAACGGATTCAATACAGAAAGCGCGATGAGGCGCTGATGCAGAATTCGTGCGTTCAGCGCCTCGATGTAGACAGTGATGTCGGGAAGCTCAGGCACTCTCGGTCACGTCAGAAATTCGTGCAGCAACGAATGAAAATGGTGCACGCCATTCTCTCGCTTGACCGAGTAGCGTCCACGATCGTAGATCCTGGATCTCAGATTCTTCTGAACCGCCTCGCAGATCTCGATATCCTCGACCTGTATCTCATCGCTGAACTTCAACAGTCGAGTCCATGTCTCGTCGGCCTCCACGTCCGCCGGAGGGCTGGCGGAATACCACTCGAATATCGTCAGCGTGCGATCGACGCCGAGTGGCAGGATCACGTTCGTCTGCATCTGACCAAGGTAGACATTGAGCATGACATTCGGGAACAGCCAGTAGTATTGTGCCTGGTCGTCGGCGGTGCCGCTCTGCTCCGGAGGAAGATAGTTGCGCTCCTCCCGGTTCCCGGCGACAGGGCGCAGCGGGGCATGTTGCAGCGAGTAGTACCGGTGCGGCTCGACGCGATACTGGTCGTACGCTATCTCCTTGTGAAGGCCGGGATGCACCACCGGAATGTGATAGCCTTCGAGATAGTTGTCGATGTACACCTTCCAGTTGCAGTTGAGGGTGTACTCACGCCGCATCACGTAGCGCATCTCGTCGATGCGAAAGTGCCGCGCACGATCCGGAATGTCCTCCAGAAATTCGCTCAACGGTGGCGCCTTGAGATCGAGGTTCGCGAAGACGAGCGGCCCCCACTGCGCCACCTGGACAGGCTTGAGGTGCATGTCCTCCATGGAGAATCGCTCGACACCTTCCATCTCCGGCGCGCGAATCAGGTCGCCCTGAAGATTGTACGTCCATCCGTGATAGTGGCACTGCAATGTCTTGCGCTTGCCGCACCCCACGGCGACCATCCCGGCCCTGTGCAGACAGACGTTGTGAAAGCCGCGCAGCGTTGGACCGTCGCGCAGTATCACGATTCCCTCGCCCGCGACGTCGGCAGTGAAGAACTGTCCCGACTCGGCGACCTGCTCCGCACGCCCCACGAGCTGCCACGTTCGGCCGAATATCCGCTCCTGCTCCAGCTCGAGATACACCGCATCCGTATAGAGACGCGACGGAATCGTCGATGCGCTCGCGATCGACGCGTCGAACGGGAAATGGACCGGCATGAGAAATTCCTGGATCGATTGGTCGGAAATTGTAACACAAAAAAAGGGGCCCGGCAGCATCACGCCGCCGGACCCCTTCATCAAGAGCCCTATCGTAACGTGCCTACGGCACGAGCAGAATCAGGTACGGCGAGGGGCGCCAAAAGGTCTTCGGGTCAGTAATGTGAATCGCCCCGTGGAACACCCGGCCCTTTGCATTGGACCGATCTGCACCGGTGAGGTCCTGCGACGAGATGATCTCGTACGTGCGCGTCGTATCTACTGGAACCGTCGTCATCGCAGACATGTCGAACGCACGGAACAGCGTGGAATCCGGATGGCCATTCGCCGGTCGGATGGTCTGGCCGATCTTCACGATGAACGGGAAGCGCGATCCGCCAACCACCTGCGCGATGTGGTGCTTCACGAGATAGTCGGCCGTGCCGCTTACGACGAACACCCTGCGATTCTCATAGGCTGTGGAATCGATGGTGTAGCCCAGCTGCTGCGTACGGTACTGCAGCGAATCGCCACGAATGTTCGCCGCGTAGAGCTGCCGGACCAGTGAATCGGCCCGCGTCTGCGACGACGCGAGCTGGGTCTGCAATGCCGCGACCGTCGTCTGGAACTCTGTAACCTGCGCCTTGAGCTGGGAGTTCTGGCCACCCAACCTGGAAACCCGTTCGTCGATGGTGCGAAGACGGGCCTGAGTGCTTTTGAGCCGCGCGAGAGCCTGGACCGTCCGTGCGCGAACGCCTTCTTCATAAGAAGTAATCGGCTCTCCCTTGTTCTTCGCCTTGATGCCAGCGGAGGAGGTTGCCGAGTCGATTGACGCCATCGCCGCCAGAAGGCTGCGCGTAACGCCCATGAGCGAGTCCTTCTGTGCCTGTAGCTCCGCCGTCTGGGACACGGTTGTTGAATCGGTGGCCGGCGCCGTGGCGTTGCTGGCTGACGTTGTCGCGCCCGCACTCGTGCCCTTTTCACCCTTCTGGCAAGCGGCGAGCGTAATCGCCAGCAGGACAGCTGGTGATATCCATCTTGCGGCACGACTCATATATGCTGATCTCCCATAGTGGTTACATGCGCCGCTGCATCCGCAGAGGGCATATTCCGGACTGCTGTTCGAGTGAATGTCTGCCAGTATCGCGCCAGACTAATAATCATATGTTTATCATGCCGTTGAGCTCGGATATGGTCCAGCGGCGCGCGCGCAAGACGGTATGTTTCTCCTATGAAACAGCCCCGTGAGACGCGTTGAATCACGACCCCATATTTTCGACTTTGATAGCGCAAGAAATTGGACTGGAGGCACCCCGGCGGAGCGCTGGATCGGGGAACAGGGAAATTTTGGCTGGTCAGAGAATCCCCGCTCCGACCGGGATCGAAGCAAGGCGTTTGACTCCCTATAGAGACAACGGCGACGTACCAGCCGCACCATTTGGACGGCGGCCGACGGCGGCCCGCTCGCCAGTGATTGCGACACGTACTGCCCGATGGCTGATAGCGATCGTCGTGGCAGCACTGACGGTCGCCGCCCCCCGAACGGCGTGGGCCCACGCACACCTGGTCAGGAGCACACCGTCGGCGGGATCTCACATGACCGTCGCGCCGACCGGGATCGAACTGTGGTACAGTGAAGCTGCCGAAGCCACGCTGACCACGATCTCCATAACCGGGCCGGGTGCCAGCCGCACAGCGGTCGGGCCGGTGAAGGTCGACCCCACCAATCCGCTGCACCTGCTTGCGACGATCGATGCCCCTCTTCGGCCGGGAAAGTACACGGTAGCCTGGCGCACGGTCGCGAAGGATGATGGGCACCCCTCCAGAGGCAGCTTCACCTTCGTGGTCGACAGCGCAGCCGGGGAAACGACAGGCGCCGGCAGTACATCCACCGGCGCAATACAGCACGATAGCGTCGGGGCAGCAAGCGCCAGGACATCTCCCGCTCCCGTGCAGGGAATGGATGTGGAAGCGCCGGCCTACGTCCTGGCGCGCTGGCTGACCTTCGTCGCCCTTATAACGGTAGTGGGCGTGGCAGCGTTCGTACTGCTGGTACTGTCGAGGGTGAGCTCGGAGGGCGATGCAGACACTGTCGGGGCGTTCGACGATCGCGCGACGAGGCAGGCGGCCAGGCTCGGGCTTGCCGCCGGAATCGTCTTTCTCATAGCCTCGGTATGCCGGCTGTACGCGGAGCACGCCGTCGTCGGAGGAAACCTGGCGATGGGGTCGCTCCTGGGCATGTTCTGGGGGAGAGTCTGGATCACGCAGTTTGTCATCACGGTGATCGTGTGCATCGCCTTTGCATCGGCTCGTGGCTCGCGTCGACAAGGAACACCTTGGCTCGTGGTGGCGTTTGTTTCAGTGGCGCTTGCTGCAACGCCTGCATTCTCCGGACACGCCATGGCGGCGCCCGGAAACAGAAGCCTCTCCATTGCCATCGACGTGATTCACGTGGTTGCGGCAGGCGCGTGGCTGGGTGGCCTGCTGACCCTCACAGTGGTTGGCGTGCCCGCGGCGCTCTCGATTGGGAATTCCATCGACACGGATGCGCGCGCGCCCGGAGGGCTGCCATTGGTTGCAAGACTGGTGAATGCGTTCAGTCCGCTGGCGCTGGTGTCTGCGGGATTCGTCGTCGCCAGCGGAGGGCTTGCCGCGTGGATGCGTGTCGGATCTTTTGCGGCGCTGTTCCATTCGACGTACGGGACGGTGCTCCTAATAAAGCTTGGGTTCGTGATGCTGGTACTCGCGGGCGGTGCGTTCAACTGGCTGCGGATGCGGGGAGCACTCGCTCATCGGGAGACCGGTGGATCTGCAGTCGGCGGCTTCCGACGCTCGGTGTGGATCGAGCTCACAGCTGGAGTGCTCGTGATCGCGGCGACGGCTGTCCTCGTGGCGACCCAGCCGCCGGTGCGTTGAATCGCGGAACTCTCATTTCGTAGCAGAAATACTCGTTTGTCTCCGGGGCGACCCGGGACCATGCTGCCGATCGCTGGGTATGATATCGCTTCTGGTGACGTGACCGGATGCTGATCCGAGCCACGATGCGCCCCCTTTCGCGACGTCAACGATCGAGGAACTCGGCATGACAGGCGGGCCAACTCAATCCAGCCTGACGCGTTGGGCGACGCCGGCGCGAGGATATAGCGCCGGAAGTATTGATCATTCCGCTTCGGCGACGCGACGAACGGCATGGTGGGCGCCTCTCGCATTCGTCGCCGTCGTACTCGCGGTTCTGACCGCGACTCCGGTGCTGGTGAGTTATCGCGTGCGCCGGTTGCGCGATCAACTTACCGATGGCAGCGGCGCGGGACGAGTGATCGTCAACGATCTCGAAGTGGCGTTCGCGACACAACTACTGATCCACGAAGGTGAGAATGCCGCCGGCACGCCGGCGGCGAGTGCGTCGGGTGACTCGGTCGCCAAGTTGCGTGAGCGGGTCGACGAATTGGCGCTCGATTCGGTTGCACGACGTGTGGGGCCGGATGCCGTCGAGCAATTCGTGGAGCTGCGCACGCTTGCAAAATCGTGGCACGACCGGATGGATTCGGAGGTGGCCACGTCTGGAGTTGCGGCGGCGAGACTCACGAAAGGTCTGAGCATAACCGGGCAACAGGTTCTCAACTCCGCCGAGTCGCTGGACAGCTATTTCCAGGCGCTGGGACTGCAGCAACGCGGGCGCATTCGACGCCTCGAGCGTGTCAACCTGATATCGGCCGTCATACTCGCACCGCTGGCACTTGCCGCGGCGCTGGTGCTCTTCTGGACAGGGCGGCGCACGCTGTTCTTCGCGCACGCCGCGGAGCGCGACAGAGCAGCGCTCGCACGTGCGATGCTATCCAAGGCCACGCTCGTTCGCGGCCTTACGCACGACCTCAAGAATCCACTCGGCGCAGCGTACGGCTATGCGGAGCTGCTCGAAGACAACATGGTGGGGCCTGTTTCCACGGAGCAGCGCGAAATGCTCGGCAGGATCAAGGGACTCGTCACATTATCCGTGACTACCGTGAATGACCTGCTGGAACTGTATCGCGATGGCTCCGACGGTCTGCAACTGCAGCGAGTGCCGACCGAAGTGGAGAGTCTTGCGCGAATCGTGGTAGCGGATTTCATGGCTGAAGCGCAGCACTCCGATCTGGACCTCGCGTTCGACACCGACACCCTGATGGAATCGGATGAACCGCGCGCCGCTGGCAATTCGTCCATTCTTGCGAGCACCGATCCGGCGCGCGTACGCCAGATTCTTGGCAATCTCGTTTCGAATGCGATCAAGTACACGCCGGCCGGCGGCCGCGTGCGACTGTCGGTGCGCGGACCGAGCAAGAGCGATCCGCGAATCGCGATCGACGTGCGGGATACGGGCCCCGGCATCCCGGCGCCGTTTCAGGAGCGCATCTTCGAAGAGTTCTTCCGGTTGCCGGAGAACGAAGGGATCGCCGGATCGGGTGTAGGACTCGCAATCAGTCGTCGCTTCGCGCGCCTCCTGGGCGGCGACATCACGGTGACTGACTGGTTCGAGGGCGGATCCGTGTTCACGCTATGGCTGCCGGCGGATCAGGCGGGAAAACACAACGCGCCGGTAAGAGTTGCATAATTGACGACACTGTCCACGCGCCGAATTGGCGGTCTCGCGTAGGGCGCGGATTCTTCCGCGCCTGGCCCATTTACGTGCGATCGGAATCGGATGTCCGTGGGATGTATCCGCGCCTGGCCCATTTACGCGTGATCGAACGTCAGGGTTTCGCCGGCGGCAGGTTGGTCAGCAGATACCGCGTCAACAACGAGTAGACGTGAAGCGTGGTTCCCGCGCCCTCACAAATGCAGTGAGTGCGATTGGGATATACCATCATGTCGAACTCCTTGCCGAGTGACACGAGGCGATTGACGAGACGCTCGGTGCCCTGATAGTGAACGTTGTCATCACCCGAGCCGTGCACCACCAGCAACTTGCCGCGCAACCCCTCTGCGAAGTTGATCGGCGATCCGACATCGTAGCCGTGCGCATTGGTGGACGGCAGGCCGACGTAGCGCTCCTCGTAAATCGTGTCGTACAACCGTTGATCCGCGACTGGTGCCACGGCCATGCCGAGCTTGTACACATCGGGATAACGGAACATCGCGTTTAGCGTGCTCGATCCGCCGCCGCTCCAGCCCCATATCGCGACGCGATTGCTATCGGCGTACGATCTGGTGCGCGCGAAGGTGCGTACCGCATCCGCCTCTTCCTGACTCGAAAGCGGACCGATCGCGCCGTAGATGACGTGACGCCATGCCCGACCCTTTGGCGCTGGCGTACCGCGGGTGTCGAAGCTGACAACGATATAGCCCAGGTCGGCCAGCATACGATGCCACAACATTCCGGGGCCGCCCCAGCGGTCCACCACCGTCTGTGCGGCCGGCTCGCCATATACCTGGACGAGCACTGGATATTTCTTCTTCGGATCGAAATTGCGCGGGCGCAGCATCCAGCCATCGAGTGTAGCACCGTCGCTGATGTGAACCTGGAAGAACTCGACGGGAGGCTGCATGAGTGGCGCGACCGCGGTCTTGAGCGCCGCGTTGCTGACGAGCGTGCGCGCGGAGCGGTGCGCCGGCAGCTCGACGATGTCGGTAACGGGCGGCGTGTCGAACGTCGAATACGCGTGGACTGCCCACTGTGCGTTCGGCGAAATCGAATAGTTGTTGGTGCCAGTGAGATTTGCGGGAGTCACGCGCTCGGGCGGACCTGGCGACCGGTACGATACGCGGTAGAGATACCGTTGCGTAGCGTTCGTCGGCGACGCGACGACGTAGAGCCAGCCACGCTTCTGATCGATGCCAGCGACGGAGATCACGTCGTACGCACCGGGTGTGACAAGCCGCAATTCGCTTGTCGCACGACTGCCTACATATATATGGCGCCATCCGTCGCGCTCGCTCGGCCAGAGAAATTCCTTGCCGCCGTTCAACCACTGGAAGTCCTGCTCACGCATGTCGACCCAGGTGGTATCCTGTTCCGTGAGCAGATGATGAACGTCACCGGTACTCACGCTCGCGAGCACGAGATTATCCGTGTTCTGGAGCCGGTTCATCCGCTGGATGACTACGTTGTTCGAGTCGGCCCATTCCATCCAGGGGACGTAGTTGTTGCGCGGGTCGCCGGTGAGCTTGGCCCAGACCACGGGGCCACCGGTGGCATCGACGACGCCGACCCGAACGGCTGAATTGGTTGTTCCTGCCTTGGGGTACTGAATTTCCTTCGTTACGGGATACAACGAGTCCGTATCGTTGATGAGCGTGAAGTCACGGACCCCGGACATGTCGAATTGCCAGAACGCAATGTGTCGCGAGTCGGGGCTCCATCTGAACCCATCGCGCAGATCGAATTCCTCTTCGTATACCCAGTCACTCATGCCGTTGACGAGCGTGCGTGTCGCATCGCTCGTCAGTCTCGTTACGGCACCACCGGCAGTCGGCTCGACGTACAGGTCGCCCTTGTAGACGTACGCAACGTGCGACCCGTCCGGGGAGAACTTGGCAAACATGAGCGTGCTCGGCTCAGTGCTGGCACCCACGCGATGCAGCACACCGGAACGCGTATCGAGCACCCAGTAATCACCGCGTGTGTTCTGGCGCCACACCTTCTGGGTGTTCGTGAATATGAGCAGATGGCTTCCGTCCGGCGACCACGCGTAGTTATCCACTTCGAGCGGCTTCGCCGAAGTCGATGGACGGAGCAGTCGTGCCGAGACCAGAACCTCTCGCGCGCCGGTCCCCGCTGCATACTGCACGATGTCGGTGCCGTCCGCGACATCCTTCGATGGCTCGAGTGTGGTGTAGTGAATCCCGTCATCACGCCAGCGTGCGGGGGCGGCCCGATCGCCGACGTAGGCTCTTGAATCGAAGATCCGGTGTAGCGATGAATCGACATGCGCGGGTAGCTGCGCGTGCAGCCGTACCGGAACACCCGACACGATGGTCGCTGCTGCCGCGACGTACGCCAGGCGGTGAAGCATTTCTGACCGTACGGCGCAGCTCGAATGAAGATTCATGACAGTTGCCGTGAAGAGGGTAACCGATCAGGCAGCAGACGCCGTGGTCGTCATCGGTGTGGATTTGATGGCGGGACGACGCGCCAGGTGATCCCGAAGCAGCGCTCTGGTTTCTGCGGCTGCGGCAGGCGGCAGCTCGAGACGCGGCGCACGGACGGACGCCGTCCCGCAACCCATCTCCTGCTGCACGAACTTGATGTACTGAACGAATTCCGGCACGGTATCGAGGCGTAGCAGCGGCAGGAACCAGTCGTAGATCGCTCGCGCTTCCTTGATCTTGCCCGCGCTGGCCAGCCGCACCAGCTCCACGGATTCGGCAGGAAACGCGTTGACCAGGCCGGCGACCCATCCGCTGGCGCCCATGACGATGGATTCGACGATCATGTCGTCCAGGCCGGCGAATACGTTGAGTCTGTCGCCCACTCGCGCAACGACCGCCGTCACCCGGCGTACGTCGCCACTGGATTCCTTCACTGCGTGGAGATTCGGATGCTTCGTCAGCTCAGCCACCTGTTCCGGAGTGACGTCCGTACCGTACGCGATCGGGTTGTTGTAGAGCATGCACGAAAGATCCGTCGCCTCGATCACGGCGCTGAAGTGTGCGCGCATTTCGGGCCACGTGCCCTTGTACACGTAGGGAGGAAGCACCATGAGGCCTTCGCATCCCGCCTGCGCCGCTCGTTTGGCGAGCATGACACATTCAGCGGTCTGAAGGCCCGCGATGCCGGCGACGACCGGAACACGCTTGCCGACCGAGCTCACGCAGGTTCGAAGTACCTCGACCTTTTCGTCGAAGTCGAGTGTTGCACTTTCACCAAGCGACCCGAGCGCAACGATACCGGTGCAGCCGTGATCTACGAGCCACGAAACATGGCGTGCCACGAATTCGTGATCGACAGTCAGATCCTGCTTGAACGGCGTTGTGATCGCGGGGAACACACCCGTCCATTGCGCCTTCTTCATTGGTACGCATCTCCGACAGAGGAATTGAAAAGGATCGAAGCAGCCGCGTCATCCGCGAGCTCCGACGACAGAACTGACACCAGCGCCGGTTCGATTGGCGGTCGAACCGTGTCCGGCTGCCAGGCGAGAAGAAAATCCAGCCCTGGCATGCACGTGCGGCCCTGGCAAGGACCCATGCCGACACGTGTGTACAACTTGGCCTGGCGCGCGCAGACCGAATCCTTCACAGCGCCGTACGACACATCCTCGCACCGGCACACGATCGTTTCGGCGGAAGGAAGCGACCGCAGTTCCTGCCGAAGTGCGAAGGCGTCGAGCATGCGTCGAGCGGCGATCTCGAGCGCAGCTCGCTTTCGTAGCAATGCATCGGAGACACGGGCCCGCGGCGAGACGGCCGACCCTGCGATCTCGCCTTCGATCAACGACAACGGCGCTCCGCCAATCCCCGTCGCCTCGCCTACCGCGAGCACGTTGGCAACGGTGGTGCGCTGTTGCGCATCCACTGCAATGGCCCCGTCTCGCGTCTCGCAACCAAGCAGTCGTGCGAGCTCGACGTTCGGTATGAGGCCGTAGCCGGTGCAGAGCACGTCGACTGCCTCACGCCAGGTCCGGCGACCATTGGTTACCGTCACGCTCTCCAACCGATCGGCTCCGTGTGCCGCAGTCACCCACGTGCCGGTCGAGTATGATGTCGATAGAAAGCGTGCGCGATAGCGAGCCGCCTGCGCGACCAGCGCAGGTGCTCGCCACAAGCCGGCTGCAAAGCGCATCACCGCGCTGCGCCGGGCCTGCTCGGCGACGAGTATCAGCTTCGCGCCCGAGTTCGCGAGCGATGCCGCGACGGGGAGCATGAGCGGCCCCGATCCGGCAATAATCACGCGCTTGCCGGCGAATGATGCACCGGACTTGAGCAATGCCTGGGCGCCGCCGATGCCCATTACACCGGGAAGGGTCCATCCGTCGAATGGGATGAACAGTTCGCGCGCCCCCGTCGCGAGTATGATCCTGCCAGCACGCACGCGCAGCGCGCTGCCGGACGAATCCGCCAGAATCTCGAATTCTGCGTCTTCATGCTGCACATCTACTACGGATGTACCGTGAATCACCTGCGCACCGGAACGCGAGAGCTGTGCAATCCAGTGCTGCGCGATGCGCGGAACCGGGCCGCCACTCATGTGACGCCAGATCTGTCCGCCGGTCTCCAGTCCGCGATCGAGCACGACAACACGCAAACCCGACTCCGCCGCGCGGGTGGCGGCGGCGATTCCGGCCGGTCCCGCACCGATGACCGCGACGTCAGCTACGATGAGCGTCGCATCCGTGCCAGCTAGCGGCGCCATCATGCTTCGGTGGCCGTGCGAATGTGCATTCCGTCAGCGACAGCGATGAGACACGCACGCTGATGTGGTCTGCTGTCGATCGTCACTCTGCATTCGAAGCAGACACCCATGCCACAGACGGGGCCGCGCGGCTCGCCTGAAACCGATCTGCGAAAAGCCGCAGTTCCAAGATTGAACAGCGCGGCCGCCACAGTCGTCCCGGCAGCTACACGAATGCGCTGGTCGTCAACAACGATGTTCAGCTCCGCCGCGGCACCGTTGATTGCCATCAATGCGCTCCAACGCCGGCGAGCACCCGCGACGGAGCGAATGGCGCTGGATCGATCGCGGGGGCGCGCCCAGTGATGAGATCGGCGAGCAGCTGTCCCGTTCCAACCGATGTCGTAATACCGAGTCCCTCGTGACCGGCCGCGATCCATAGTCCCGGCATCTCGTCCCATGAGCCGATGAGGGGCAGCTTGTCCGGGGTCGTAGGACGAAAGCCGGTCCACGTCCGGATCGCCGATGCGAGCGCCAGTCCCGGCATGAAGTCGAGCGCGCGATCGAGCATCCTGCGCACGATGGACCGATTGATCGATCCGTCCCATCCGACGAGCTCGCGCGATGAACCGATCAACATCTGCCCGGTAGCCCGCGGCTGAACGTTGAACGCGACCGATTCAGTCGTCATCGTGTGAGCGCTGGTCAGATATCCAAGCTCGACCAGCTGGTGCCGGCAGAATCCCGGATACCGGTCTGTGATGACGAGATGTCCCTTGCGTGGTACGATCGGAATGCCGGGAGTAAGCTCCGGCGCCAGCGCACCGGCTGCGTTGATCACGCAGTCGCATGAGATCCGTTCGTTGCCGGCAATCACTTCACGCGCGCCGATCGCGTTTACACGAACGCCCTCCCGCACGCTGGCCCCGTTGGCGATCGCGCGCTGCAGCAGCGCCCGCGCACCATTCGGCGGATAGATGACCGCATCGCCGCGCACGAGCAGGGCGCCAGCCAGACCGGGTCGCAGATGCGGTTCGGCTTCGGCAAGCTGCGCTGGGGACAGTATCTCAGTCGCGACGCCGCTATCGGCATACACACTTTGCTTTGCGCGCACTGCTTCGAGCTGCTCATCATCTTCCGCAACCCAGAGGGTGCCGCACGCCTCGTGCTCGACGTTACGCGGCAGCTCTGGCGCCAGCGCCGCCCACAGCCGTCCTGAATACGCGGTGAGAGCGAGCTGCGCAGGCGAGTCATCCATCACAACCAGATGACCCATGCCAGCCGCTGTCGTACCGCTTCCGGCGAAGCTCGCGTCGAGCACGAGCACGCTCATCCCCGACCGGGACAGCGCCTCGGCGCACGCTGCACCGACGATCCCCGCGCCGACAACCACAGCGTCGTGGTGCGCAGTCACCGCGTCCCGTCCACGTGCAGCACCAGTGCAGTGCGGATCACGCCGAAGGGATTCCACCGCGGAACGGGTCCGTCGGATCGAATAGCAGCGTAGCCTCAGCGGTCACGTAAGCCGTACCGCGAATGTGCGGAATCAGCTCACCGCGCTCGTTCGTCGTGAGCCAACCCGTGAAAAGGCTTCCGCTGATGCTCTCCTGGCGCCACCGAGTCCCGAGCGTGATCTCACCCTTGGCATAGAGCACGGCAAGCTTGGCCGACGTTCCGGTGCCACACGGAGAGCGGTCGTATTCACCACCAGAGCACAGCACGAAGTTTCTGCAATCCGCATCCGCGCGCGTCGGTGCCGCCGAGATCTCGATGTGATCGATCGGCTCCCCGTTCGCGCCGGTGATGCCGGCGGCGTTGATCGCATCCTGAATCGCCTGCGTCACGCGGGTCAATTCCTTCGCGTTCGAGGCGGTTACCGGGATCGGCGTGTCGTGCGTGATGAAGAACCAGTTGCCGCCCCACGCGACGTCGCCCACTACGAGACCAATGCCTGGCACCTGAACCTCGACGTTGCGCGCGTGACAGAATGACGGGACGTTCTCGATCGTCACGCTGCCATCGACACTGAACTCAGCCGAAACCGTCCCGACTGGCGTGTCCAGACGGATTGTGCCTGGTTGCACGCGGCCGAGGTGCTGCAGCGTGCGCACGACACCGATCGCGCCGTGTCCGCACATCCCCAGATACGTTCCGTTGTTGAAGAAGATCACACCGGTCGTCGAATCCGGATTCACGGGTGGCGTCAACAGCGCGCCGACGATCGCGTCGTTGCCGCGCGGCTCGCACACCACTGCACGTCGCAGATGATCGAAGTGCGTGCGCATATCGTCGCTCCGCTCCGCCATCGTAGCGCCGCGCGGCTGTGGCCACCCATCCAGCACCACGCGCGTGGGCTCGCCCTCGGTGTGCGAATCGACAACGTGAATCTTCGCGGGAAAGGTCGCAGTCGGTTCTTCTGCAATCACACCCGACTCCATGGTGGCGGTGCCGTCGGTCACGGATTCACCTGTACAGTCTTGATCTCGGTGTAGAACTCACGCGCAGCAGGTCCCTGCTCGCGACTACCGGAACTCGAGCCCTTCATTCCGCCAAAGGGCGCATGCGGGTCGACACCAGTGGTGTCTCCATTCACGCGCACCAGGCCGACGTGAATGCGATTGATGTAATCCAGCGCCGTCGTCAGGTCGCGCGTGAAAATCGATGCGCTCAGACCATAGGACGTGCGATTCGCCAGCTCGATTGCGTGATCTGCGTCGTCTGCGGTGAATGCGGCCAGCACTGGACCGAACAGTTCGCGCTGCGCGAGCAATCCATCCGGATCGCCTCCACGCACGACTGTCGGTGGAAAGAAGTTGCCGTTGCTGAACTCGGCGGACCCCGGTATGGGGACCGAAAACAGCGCCTCGGCGTTCGCATCCCTGAGCGCCTGCGTTATCGAATCGTGCGACACTCGACTGATCAGCGGACCCACTGCGGCCTTCGCGTCCGTGACCGGGCCGATGGGAAGCGATTCGACCTGCGAGCGAAGCTGGCTCAGAAACTCATTCTCGACGCTGCGGGCGACGACCACTCTGCTCGTCGCGGTGCACTTCTGGCCCGCGTAGCGCATTGCGCCCGCCGCGGTGAGTGATGCAGCCTTTGCAATGTCGGCATCCGGCATGACGATGACGACGTTCTTGCCGCCCATCTCGGTCTGATACCGTATATTGCGCGCCGCCGCGGTCGCAGCGACACGTGCCCCCACGGCGCCGGATCCGGTGAAGCTGACAGCGCGAACTTCCGGGGCCTCGAGTATTGCCGCGCCAACTGTGGCTCCGGCACCGAACAGTACATTGAACACGCCGGCAGGAATGCCCGCTGCAGAAGCAGTTTCGGCAAGCAACGCCGCGAGGTACGACGACGACTCCGCGGGCTTGAGTACGACGGTATTACCGAATGCGAGCGCAGGCGCGACTTTCCATAGCGGAATCGCCAGTGGAAAATTCCACGGCGTGATCATCGCCACCACACCGAGCGGCTCGCGCAAACTGAATTGAAGCGCGCCTGGAGATTGTGCTGGAATCACGTCGCCGATCTGGCGCACCGCGTCACCGGCGTAGTACCGCAGAATCACAACGCAGCGGGATACTTCGCCCCGCGCCTCGCCGATCGGCTTTCCGACCTCGCGCGCCATGACCTGCGCCAGCTCTTCGGCCCGGTCGCCGATCGCCGCGGCCCATTTGTAAAGATGCTCGGCGCGTGCGGGACCCGTGAGCGCGCGCCACGCCGGGAACGCCCGCGCAGCGGCACTTGCCGCAGCATGCGCGTCGTTCGTCGAACCCTTCGGCACGAGTGCGATGACGTCGCGCACGTCGGAAGGGTTTACATCATCTATCCATCCATCTGTCTCGCTGTCACGCCAGCCATTATCGATGAAGTGCTGCAGTCGTCTGGCAGTACTACCTGTCATGATCTTCGTTCCTTTGTTGGTCGCCCTTCTTCAGCCTCTCGCTCCGCGCTGACGAACCTGACGAGCTGACGGCCGGCGCCGAGTATGTGTTGCCGCATGAGCGAACAAGCCTGCTTGACATCCTGTGCCGCGACGGCCGCAAGAATGGCGCGATGCTCGTCGATCGCGCGCGATTCACCGTGCGTGAGCACCAGCTGCATGCGTAGATACCGATCGCTCTGCTGGTGCAACCGCTGAATGATCGCCATGGTGAATGGGCGATCGGCGGCAGCATAGAGGGTCGAGTGAAATTCCCAGTTCAACTTGCCCCACTCGGCGACCTCACCAGCTCGGAATGCCGCCTCGTAGGCCTTGAGTATGTCCTTGGCGCGGGAGATGCTTTCCACCGTGGTCTGCATGATCGCGCGGCGGACCAGGTCACCCTCGATCTGCGCGCGCAGCTCGAACAACTCGTTGATCTCATCCACGGAGAGCGACGAAACCACCGCGCCGCGATGCGGATTGAATACGACGAGTCCTTCCGCTTCCAGCTGACGAAGTGCTTCGCGAATCGGGATTCGACTCACGCCCAGTTCGGCGGCAAGCGCATCCTGTCGAAGCGGCGTGTCGTCGGCGTAAACCCCGCGCAGGATCCTCTCGCGCAACGCCTCCGTCGCCTGGTGCGTGACGGTTTGGCGCGTGATCGGCACTACCATCATCTTCGTCTCGTTCGAACTCTTGCCGACGGCCTTGACGGCCTTGTTGGATGAACCGAGGGTGCGACCCATTTGCTATGTTCTCCGGAGTTGGGATGTGGCCTGTTGGGCCAAGCAATCCGTAGAGATAAGCCGACTTGCCGCGACTCGCCAGCAGCGCTGGTGGATTGGATACAATATCCTATTTTTCGACGCGCGGCAAGTGCGGAGTGCCGCCGCGGCACCAGTCCATCGACACCTACCGGCGGCCGCCGCTGCCGAACGACGTGGGGATCGCCCCCACCTTTCCCTGCATCCGGCTGTTGAACGCCGGTACGTCGCGATCGACCAGGGTCGTATAGCTGGCCCGTGCCGCGGCCAGATCCCGCTCGATCCCGCTCAGCACTTCGAGCGACTGCGATGTGGGCCGATAATCCGCCCCGCCGGCAACGTCGCCAGCACCGCTACCCACCTCGCCCGAGAGCCAGACCAGGTTCATGTATACCTTGAATTGCTCGACGTAATACTTGTCATCGCTCTGCATGTCCGAGCGCGTCAATAATTGCAGCTCGACGCCGAGCATCTGGTTGTTCAGACGATCCAGGTCCGCAACGACGTCCGATTTGCCCGTATTGGCGGCGCGCTCGTCGGCGATGGTCTTCCGCATCGACTCGATGTGGTTGATCATGTTCACCGCCTCGGTCATGTCGTTGCGAATCCGCAGCTGGGTCTGGGTCGATGCAACGAGGTCCGCTGTCGGCGATGGCATGTCCGGGTCGCGAATCACTTCGAACGGCTGAGTCCAGCTCTTTCCCGACGCCGTGAGCCGCACTGAATACTTGCCCGGTGATGCGATCGGGCCAGTCCGCACAGGAGCTTCGATTCCCCAGTGCAACACGGGCCGAGTCGAGCTTCCGGCGAATCGCGGATCGGCAAAGATGTGCGGGTTGTCAGGAGCGACCGTGCGCAGCACGACCTGCGGCGCTGCTTCGTAGCGCAGATCCCACGGCACGCGATTGAGTCCTGCACGAGCTCTGAGATGGAACGTGCGAATCGGGGTGCCTGATGCATCCAGCACTTCGACGCCCACGCTGTCCTGCGCCTGTGGTAGCTCGAAGGTGAAGTCGGCGCGGCCGGACCGTGACTGGCGAAATGCCAGATGCGGCGCGAAGAGACGTGGCGCCGCCGGCGTCGCGGACGCTCCCTGCTCCAGCGCAGTAACGTCGCGCAGAATGTACAGCCCACGTCCATACGTCGACACGACGACGTCGTTCCATTTCTTCGGAACGGCTATCCACGTCACCGGCGCCGCCGGGAGACCGGCGTTGAACTTCGTCCAGTGCGCGCCGTCGTTCACCGAGTAGTAGAACGCGTTCCCCGTTCCCGCAAACAACATCCCCTTCCTGTCCGGATTCTCCGCGATCGTCATCACGTACGCGAGCGGGTGATCGTTCGGGAGATCCGACGTGATGTTGGTCCACGTGTGTCCGTAGTCGGTCGTCTTGTAGATGTACGGCTTGCGGTTATCCATGATGTGGAAATCGATCGCCACGTATGCCGTCGCGGGATCGAAGTGCGACGGCTCGATCCTCCGGATCGTTCCCCACGGCGGCAATCCCTTCATGTTGGCCGTGACGTTGTTCCAGTGACCGCCAGCGTCCGAAGTGTACCATACCTGCCCGTCGTTCGTACCAGCCCAGATCAGGCCACGCTTGATCTCCGATGGAGCAATCGCGAATACAACCTCGCCGTAGAACTGTCCGAGGTTGTCGGCAACGATTCCGCCGGACGACACGATGCGCGAAGGATCGCGCGTCGAGAGATCCGGACTGATCACGGTCCAGTGCTGTCCCGCATCCGAAGTGCGGAAGATCACCTGGCAGCCGTAATACACGGTCTTGGTATCGAATGGATCGATGGCGAGCGGCGGCGTCCAGTGACAGCGATACTTCGTCTTGTCGGGCGGAGAATCGAGTGTGTGAACCCAGGGACTTACCGAGTGCGCAAGCTTGGTGCGTGCATCGTAACGAGTGACCTCGTTTCCGTAGCAGCTCGCCCACACTATGTCGGTGTTTGCCTTGTCCGGCAGCGTGAAGCCCGACTCGCATCCGCCAAGTCCATTCTCCCATGGCGTGCGGCTGTACACATTGCCAAAGCTCTGCGGCGGAAATTCCGGATTCTCACTCGTAGCCGGAGCGCGACGGCGTCCCTCGCCCGCTGTCGTGTCACGAGCCGCTCCGCGCCGGATCGTCGAATCCCTTCGCATGCTGTCGGCGTGGATCGTGTCGGCTGGCGGCTCCGGACGGCGGCGCTCGAAATTGCGAATTGGTGCGTCGCTCGCGCCGCGCATCGGAAAGCTGTTGTCCTGCCGGTTGGAATAGATCCAGTACGGCACCCTGGCATCGACGGCGACGTGGTACATCTGCCCGTTGGGAAGCGATACCTGCGTGAAGCTCTTCCCGTGATTGAGCGTGATGTGCGCGCCAGCGTCATCCGTCAGCGCAAAGCTGTCCGGGTCCTTTGGATCGATCCAGATGTCGTGCGTATCGCCGCCCCACGGCACTGCCTTGAACGTCTTCCCGCCATCCTTCGATTGCCAGAAGCTGCTGTTGGCAATGAGTATTTCATCCGCGTTCCCGCTGGACACCTTGATGTTGATGTAGTAGCCGGCGCGGCCTATGAGTGTTCGCTGCCAGTTCACGTTCTTCCACGTGCGTCCGGCATCATCGGATCGCCAGACGGATCCCTGATCAGCGGTCTGTATCAGTGCATAGACGCGATTCGAATTGGTCGGCGCAACAGCGACATCGATCTTGCCAAGCGGTGACTTCGGAAGACCCGGATCGGTGAGCTTGCTCCACGTGTTGCCGCCATCGCGCGTGACGTAGAGTCCGCTCGATGGACCACCGCCCAACATTACCCAGGTGTGCATCACGACCTGCCACATTCCTGCAAATACAACGTTCGGATCGTGCGCATCCATCGACAACCCGGAGCATCCCGTGCCATCGTCGACAAACAGCACGCGTGTCCACGACTTGCCCCCATCAGTCGTGCGATACACTCCGCGCTCCTGCTGCGGGCCGGTCGTGCGTCCGAGCGCGCAGACGAATACGATGTTCGCATTGGTCGGATTGACTATGATCCGGCCAATTCGCCCCGTCTCGCGCAAGCCCATGTTCTTCCACGTCTTGCCCGCATCCGTGGACTTGTAAATCCCATCACCCATGACGTCCGCATCACGAATCGCCCACGCCTCGCCGGTCCCGGCCCATACGGTGCCGGGTTCCGACGGAGCAGTGGCGAGCGCACCGATCGCCTGAACATCCATACTGTCAAACACTGGCACGAAGGTGCGCCCGCTATCGCTCGACTTCCACACACCGCCCGACGCCGAGCCCATGTACCACGTACGCGGATCACCCGCGACGCCCGACACCGAAGCGATGCGGCCACCGTTCGCCGGCCCCATGTACTCGAAAGCAAACGGTTCCGTTTCAAGCCCGCGATTTGGCGGACCCGTACGCTGCGCCACTGCGGACGCAGGGCCAAGCGTTGTCGCTATTCCGATAGTTGCGGCGATCAGGAAAATCGAGCGATTGTGCATTGAAATCCCGGTGTGTTGTTATCAGGCGCCGCACGCGTGCGGATCGTTCCAGTTGAGCGTCGGATCCGCAGGGACGTTCGGATTCGTCTGACGCTCTGAATTCGTGTAGAGCATTCGGCCAGGCAGCGACGCCGCACCATTCGCCGGTACGAGCGCGGGCAGGCACGTGCGCTTGTAGTCGTTCCACGCCTCGACGTTCTGGAACAGAGTGATGTACTTCTCCTGCATGATGCTGGCGAGCGATACGGGCCCCGCTATTGCCGGAAGCGTCAACGCCGAGTGCCACGGTGTCGCGGTGGCCCATGCGGCACGCTCACGGTTGAGCGTATCGAGCGCTGCCTGAGTGTTACCCAGCTGGAACAACGCCTCCGCCTTGATCAACAGATTCTCGTTGTATGTGACGAGCGGTTGGCGATAATCAGGCGCAAGTCGCTTCGCGCTGATCGTGGACATGTTTCCCGCGAGCCCCTGTCCCGGCGACGCGCCGATGTAATCTGTCGCGCCAGCCGCAATCTGGTAATACTCGGCAAGCCGTGGATCACCGAGGCTCTTGAGCAGGTCTACCTGATACTTGCCGGCGCGCATGAAGCCGGTACGCGTTCCGGTGAGCATGAACTGATACCAGTCATTCTGCTCGTTCGCGTTGCTCGTCTGGTAGGTGATGTAGTCAGCCGCGTTGCTCGAGATGCCCAGATTGGCCTCGGTCAGCGCCTTTGCATAGTTCGTGGGATCCCGCTCGGCCAGATGCAGATAGAAGCGGGCCTTGAGCGTGTGCGCAAGCTGCAACCAGAGAGCTGGATTCCCCTTGTAGACAATCTCCGCGGCGCCTGGCCCGACTCCCGTAGCGCCACTCAGATTCGCAATCGCCTGATCCAGCGTTGCCAGCACACTGTCGTACACGACCTGCTGCGGATCGTACTTTGGCGTCGGGAACGAATCGGCCTTGGCCGCCTGGCTGTACGGCACGTCGCCCCATACGTCGGCGAGCGTCCCAATCTCCCATGCCTTGAGCGTCTGCGCTATGCCAAGAAATATCTTGTCCCCAGACGCGGCCGAGTTTGCCTCGATCGAGCGGATGTCGATCAGCCCGCCGCCGGTGTACGGCATGCTGAAGTCGCCACTACCGCCGTCCAGAACGTACAGATCCTGCACCTGATACTGCAGCTGCGTCCCTGCCATCTGCTGCATCCACATGGATACCACGCGTGGCAGGTTGCCGTTGAGAAACTGTGTGAGCTTCGCCTGCACAGCGACGAGACGCTGCGTGGAAGTTGCTGCTGTCGGTGCGTTTGGACTGGTGATGCAGTCGGCGCACTTGAGATAGTTATCGCCGCAGCTCGCAACGACGACTGGAATCGCCGCCGCCAGTGCCGCACTTCTGATGTATCGCTTCACGGATGGATCTCCTTTGGGATCAGCGGTTCAGAGCGACTGAAAACACGAACGATCGCGTCTGCGGCATGTTGAAGAAGTCATAGCCCTGCACCAGCGCGTCTGCTCCAGCGAGATTGGTTTCGGGATCGATGCCCGAGTACTTCGTCCACGTGTGCAGATTGCGCCCCGAAATCCGAAGGTCGGCGCTGCTGAACCCGGCATGGCGCACGAATGCGCCGGTGAGCGAGTATGTCACCGACAACTCGCGCAGCTTGGTGTATGTGCCATCCTCCATGAACGGCTCGCCAATTCCGGAGTAGATGCTTCCAAGCCCCGTGTACCATGACTGCCCGATCTGAACAGGAGTGCCCTTGCCCGGTCCCACCGTTGCTCCCGGCATGAAGTCCACTCCGAAGGTGCGGGTGACGTCGCGCTGCTCTGTTTCAATGGACGTCCCGAAGTTGTTGAGTGCACCCTTGGTCATGTTAGCGACCATACCACCCTGCTTGTGGTCGAGCAGCGCCGACAGCGCCCAGCTTCCGAAGTGGACGGTCGTGTGCATGTTGCCGGTCCAGTGCGGATTGGGATCGCCGATTACACGATTCACAGGATCGTTCACCGGGAAGCCCGACGCTCCGATGTACAACGCGCCTCGCGGCGCACCCGCGCACGCTGACGCAAGGTCGACCGGATGACCGGCGGGATCCTTCAGATTGGTGCTCGTGGTGACGCCGCAGCGAACGTAGCCCAGTCCGCGGAACGCGAATGTTCCACCGACTGTTGCTGAAGGCTGTGCTTCGGAGAACGTTCCGCCACCAGCGCCAATGTACGTGGCACCGTTGAGGCTGAGAACGCGAGTTTCATTCTGTGCCCACTGACCACCAATTTCCCACGTCAGCTTCTGCGTCGTTATCGGCCGCACGTTCAGTGTAGCCTCCCAACCGCGGTTGAGGATCGCCGCTCCATTGAGAAGCTGCGCCGAGAAGCCCGTCGTGGATGGACGCGGCACACTCAGGATGACGTCCGTCGAGTTGTCGCGATAATACGTGATGCCTGCGTCCGCCATCTGATTGAACAGACCAACGTCGAGACCTGTCTCGAACTCCTTCTGGCGCTCGGGCCTGAGGTTGTTGTTGCCCTGTGTGCCAGAGGTAACCAGACCGCCGTAGCCACCCTGCGTCGATGACAGCTGATCGGTGTAGCCGCTGGCGAAGGTCGCACGACCGAGTGTCGAAAGAGTGGAGTAGACGTTCGGCTCCTTGCCCGTCTCGCCGTACGACGCGCGCACCTTGCCGTAGCTGAGCAGTCCGCGATGGTCGGTATTGCCCAGTGCATTCGTGAACGTCCAGGCGAGGCTCGCCTTGGGGTACGACGCACGCGGATTGCTCGCGCCGAACGTCGAGAACCCGTCGTTTCGAACGGCGCCAGTGAGATACAACTGGTTGTAGAGATCGACAGTCGCCTCGCCGAAATACGACAGTGCATGGATCACGTAGTCGTATTCCGTCGCGAGCTGCGTCACCGTGTTGTTCAGAGAGAACGGCGACGGTGCGATGAGTCCGTTGCCGGTCGCATCCACTTCGCGACCCCGCCGGCTGTTGACGTTGTTCCCAACCGTCAACGTGCCGCTCACGTTGGAATTGAAGGTGTGCGTTGCGGTTGCGATGAGATTCTGGTCGATCTGGAGGTGCATCAGATCTGCGCGTCTGACGAGACCGAGTGGCGATTCGCTCGCGGTGAACGACTCGCCCGTGAGCTGCGTGTCGCCGAAGTAGTCGCCGCCCAGATTCTCCGCCAGGCGCAGCCAGCTCTTTGGCTGCCAGTCGGCGGTGAGATTGGCGATCGTGCGGTTCGTCTCTTCCGTGCTCGGATTCTCGTATACGGCGAACAGCGGGTTGTCATAACCACGCGACCGCGTGAGCGATGCCGGCGATGGGTCGGGAAAACGATATGAACGTTGCAGCCCCGTCGTCGTCGAGAGATACGGGAACTGATTGAAGTCCGGCGGCGTCCGCAGTGCGCCCAGCATCAGACCGGACACCGACCCGCCACGAAGGATCGATGCACCGCGGTCATCCGCGAACGAGATGTTGCCGCCAAGCTTGAAATTGTCGAAGACCTGGTGCGTCGCCTTGAGACGCACGTCGGTTCTGTCGTAGTAATTGTTCGGGCCGATGATCACGCCGTTCTGCGCATCGCGCCCGCCGGATGCGAAGAACGTGGTGCGCTCGTTTCCACCCGATATCGTGATGTGGTTGTTCGTCGTATGACCGGTGTGGAACAGCTCGCTGAAGTGATCGTACGTCGGAACTCCCGAGAGCGCCGGTCCCCACGAGCCGCTCGCCGCGGAGCAGTCTGGTGTCGAGCATGCGCCAGGTTTGCCAAGGCTGCCCTGGCCATACTTGGTCTGCAACGGGATGCTGTGGTTGACGTCGTCCACGGAATAGCTCGAATTCAACGAGTAACGCGTCGGGCCCGCCTGTCCCGATTTCGTTGTGATGAGCACGACACCGTTGGATGCGCGCGCGCCGTAGATGGCGGCCGCTGCGGCGCCTTTGAGTATGTCGACCGATGCGATGTCGTCGGGGTTGATATCCGACGCACGGTTCGGCGTGTTCGAGCCAGTGAGGTTGCTGCCATTGACGTTGGTCGTGTTGTCGATCGGCACTCCATCGACCACGAACAGTGGCTGTCCGTCACCCGATAGCGACTTGATGCCGCGAATGCGGATGTACGCCGACGATCCGGGCACGCCCGATTCGGATACGACCGACACACCGGGCGCCTTGGCTGCAAGTGCGTTGACCACATTCGACTCGTTGCTCTTGGCAATGGCTGTCGAGTCGACGGAGTTGATCACGTTACCCAGCTTCTCGCGCGTGCTGCTCGTGCCGGCGCCGGTGACGACCACCTCGCCAAGACGCAGTGGATTGCTCGCAAGACTGAAGTTCTGCGTTACAGTCCCGGGGCTGAGTGTGATCTGGACTGATTTCGGTGCGAAACCGATGAGTCGCGCGGTGAGCGTGACCTTCTGCCCGAGCGATCGAGCGGCAGACACGGTTATGGTGTAGTGACCGTCAGCGCGCGTCGCCGCGCCGAGTCCCATCGTCTGCACCACGACTTCCGCAGCCTGAAGCGGCACGCCCTTGTCTGTTGTGACCACGCCGACGATCGTGGTTCCAGTTTGCTGCGCGGCTGCGCGCTGGGGCGCGATCTCCGCGCCAATACAGAGCGGCAACACCAACCATACCGTAGCTCTCATGACTCCTCTCCGACCGCACGCAGCAAAGTGCGGCAGAAATGTGAAAGCAGACGGACGCCGCCCACCCGGGACTCCGGCGCCCTCCGCCGAGGACAGGCAGGATATAGTATCCCATTTTGGATTGCGCAAGCACGCCTTTTCCGGCGTCGCAGACTATTGAGGATGTGATTCCGTGTTTAGTTGTGTCAGAATCGGCCGTGTCAGCCCGGAGATTTCAGACGCGCCACCGTGACCGCTCAGCTCGAACACAACCACGTCATTTCGCCCGCGCCGTAGCCATGCACCCGGAAGGTACAAAGTCTGCTGCGGACCGGAATTCCAGTATCTGCCGACGTTGATGCCGTTCACAAAAACGATTCCCTTGTTCCATTCCCGCATGTCGAGAAACGTGTCGCCAGTGCGATCGAGGGTGAAGCTGCCCCGATACAGAGTCGGCATTCCCGCTGTTGCACCCACCGCTCGTTTGGCATTTCGCCGACTTGGTACGCTGGCGAACGGTAGTCGATACATCGACCAGCCGGTGATCGCCGCACTCTCAATCGTCACGGGCTGAACTATTCCCTTCCGGTCACTCACGAGTGCCGACCCATAGTTGATTCGCCCCATGTTCTCGACCAGAATGTCCAGCCGGCCACCCGCAGGAACATCCACTGCACAGGAGAAGTTCTTCGTGCGGCGATCGAGTGTCGCAACGCGACGCCCATCCACGAATACTGCTGCGTAATCGCGCAGACCCGGCACGTTCAGAACGCCATGCATTGCACTCGCGGATCGGTGGCGATACAGCACGTATCCACTGGACTGATCGAGATCCTCGAACGACATCGGCTGACTCGAATTCACCGGTGTGACATGATCGACGATGCCGAAGAGATCACTCACAGCCGTGAGATGAACTGGCGGCACTGCTATCACTGGCAATGAATCCGGCACATCCGGAATGGCGTACGACACGTTCCGCCGTATCACGTCCCGCAACGCGTAATACTTGGGAGTCGCCCATCCAGCCTCGGACAGCGGTGCGTCGTAATCATAACTCGTCATACTCGGCTCGATCGGCATCGCCTTTGTGTAGTTGGCGCCGGACGTAAAACCGAAGTTGGTGCCGCCGTGAAACATGTACAGATTGATGCTCACCCCCCGCTTCAGCAGACTGTCGTACGCGGGAAGAAAACTGTCGACAGGTGTGACGGGAAACGGCTCCCCCCAGTGAGTGAGCCAGCCCGGGTAAAGCTCCGCGACCATGTACGGACCGGCGCCACCGTTGAACGCGTCGACTCGCTTGGTGAGACTGTCGTAATTCATCTCGCCGTTCGCAGCCGCGAACACGCCGGGAATTCCGCCCTTCTGCAACAGCCAATCGCCATCGGCTGTGAACAGTGGCACATCGATGCCGGCGTCGACCAGCATTCTGCGAGTCGCTTCCTTGTAGCTGGCGTCTGAGCCGAACGAGCCGTACTCGTTCTCCACCTGCACCATGAGAATCGGGCCGCCGTGCGTAACGAGTAATGGCCGTATCTCCTTCGCCATCGCGTCGATGTACCGTTGCGCGGCTTTCATGTAGCGCGGATCGTTGCTGCGTACAGCCACCGCCGGCGTCTTGAGCAGATACGATGGCAATCCTCCGAAGTCCCATTCGGCGCAGACGTACGGTCCCGGACGCAGAATCACCCACAGGCCTTCCTCCTGCGCGATCCTGATGAACGCGCCGAGATCACGATTCCCGGTGTGGAAGTCGAATACGCCGGGCCGCACTTCGTGATAATTCCAGAACACGTAGGTGGCGATGGTGTTGAGACCCATCGCCCTGGCCATCCTGAGGCGATGGCGCCAGTACTCGCGAGGGATGCGTGCATAGTGCAGCTCGCCCGATATGATCTGGAGCGGCTTTCCGTCGAGCAGAAACGCGCCCTTCGCGATCTGGAAGGAATGCGTGGCTGGTTTCTGAGCTGCGGACGGCTGGGCCATGCCGACGAGGCACGCCATCACGACCCAGAAACGTCCAAAGGCGTCAGATAGTCGCATGTGATTCATCCTGAAGAATTTGCGCTGCCGTCTGCGACTGGCCAGAGGCGCGAATAAGGTGCTGCCTCTCCTTGACCGCCGCCCACCCAGGCGATAATCTCGCCACCACGGCGATCGATTCCGATCCGCTCGCAACACGCATATATAAGGAGCACGGACCTGTGGCGGATAGCCGGGATCGTTCCAATTCATCGCCCCCCACGTCCCGTTCCGGGCTCAGTCGGCGCGACTTCCTCGACCGGACGGGCCGGATCGCCGTCGGACTCGGCGCGCTGCAGCTCGGCTTGGGCCGCAGTGGCTTCGCAGAAGGACTCAGCCTGCTCGGCGGATCCGTCACGCCGCTCGCGAGTCGCGCCGCTGTGTCGGCAGATGATTTCACGCTCGGTAATGATGCCATTACTGCGATCTGGACCACCGCAGGTGGCTCGTTTCGTCCGGTTCGGCTGACCGACGTGCTCAATAACGCGGCGCTCCCCGTATCCGCACAGGCATTCACCCTGACGCTCGCGGACAAGTCCACGATCCAGGCGAGCGAGATGCGCATTACCTCAGCGCCGCGCACTGAAGTGTTGTCCGCCAGTGCCAATGCATCGCGAATGGCCGAGCGACTTGCGGGACATCAAGTGACGATGACACTGCAGGATCAGGCAGGGCGTATCGAAGCGGTGTGGCGTGGAATACTGCGCGATGGATCGAGCTACGTTCGTCAGGAAATCACGCTGCGCGCGCTGGGTGGCGAGGTACCGGTGCACGAGATCGCCCTGCTCGATTTCAACGCGCGCAACGCGATGACGCCCGGAACCGTACGAGGCACGCCGATCGTCGTTGGAGACGCGTACTTCGCATTCGAGCATCCTCTCGCCAACAACGCAGTGGATGGCGACCGCGTGCGTTGCCGGATGTCGCGCACGTTGCCGCTCCGACCCGGCACGGCCATCGACTTCAGCTCTGTCGTCGGCGTCACGCACCCGGGTCAGCTGCGACGCGACTTTCTCAAGTACGTCGAGCGCGAGCGTGCCCATCCGTATCGCACCTTTCTGCACTACAACTCATGGTACGACATCGGGTACTTCAACAAGTACACCGAGGCCGATGCACTCGGCGCCATAGCGGCATTCGGAACGGAGCTTCACGAGAAGCGTGGCGTGACGCTCGATTCGTTTCTCTTCGACGACGGATGGGACGACTCGAAGACATTGTGGCACTTCAATTCGGGATTCCCCAACGGATTCACCAACGTAGAAGCTGCAACTCACAAGTACGGCGCCGCGCCCGGAGTGTGGATGTCGCCGTGGGGCGGATACGGTGAACCGCACAAGGAACGCATCGAGTACGGCAAGGCGCAGGGCTACGAGACCAACAAGGACGGGTTCGCGCTTTCCGGGCCGATCTACTACAAGCACTTCCGCGATACATGCATCGACATGATCCGCAAGTACGGCGTGAATCAGTTCAAGTTCGACGGAACGGGAAACTATGCGAGCACCTATCCCGGAAGTCCATTCGACAGCGACTTTGACGCAGCGATCCATCTCATCGGCGAACTGCGCACGGAGAAGCCGGATCTGTATGTGAACCTCACGACCGGCACGTATCCGTCGCCGTTCTGGCTGCGTTACGCCGATTCGATCTGGCGCGGCGGGGACGACCACGACTTCGCGGGAATCGGCACGAGCAGACAGCGCTGGATCACGTATCGCGACGCCGATACGTACGAGCACGTCGTCCGTGCAGGGGCACTCTTCCCGATCAATTCGTTGATGCTGCATGGAATGATCTATGCCAGGCAGGCGCACAATCTGATGACCGATCCCGGCAACGACTTCACATCCGAAGTTCGCGACTACTTTGGCACGGGGACTCAGCTGCAGGAGATGTACATCACCCCTTCGCTGCTCTCACAGGCGAACTGGGATACGATCGCTGAATGCGCAAAGTGGTCCCGCAACAACGCTCAGACCCTGGTCGACACGCACTGGGTGGGAGGCGATCCGCAACGACTGGAGCCGTACGGATGGGCGTCGTGGTCGCCCCGCAAGGGAATTCTCACGCTTCGAAACCCCAGCAACGTTGCGCAGAACATCGCGATCGACGTCGAGCGTGCGTTCGAGCTTCCGGACTCGGCACCGCGGAAGTATTTCGCGCGGAGTCCGTGGGCCCCAGTCCGTGGAGTCCCGCCGATCGGATTCCGCGCCGGCGAGGAGCACAAGGTACGACTGGAGCCGTTCGAGGTACTGACGCTTGAAATGATACCGGCGTAGGGCGCGGATGCATCCGCGCCTTCTCCGGCACCACGCAGTTATTTATATCGCTACCGAGGATGCATCCGCGCATCCACCCGCACCACGCATTGCCTACGCCCACGCGCCCGTGACGTTACCGCACCTACATCTACACAGCCAACAGGGTACAACCGAATGCAGCTGACGTCGCTTGATTGGGTGATCGTCGCGGTAAGCCTCTTTCTCTGCTATCTGCCGGCACTGTTCTACATCCGGCGCTCTCAGTCGAGCGTGGCGGAGTTCTTTACATCCGGTCAGTCGGCGCCATGGTGGCTGGTCGGCACATCGATGGTGGCGACAACATTCAGCACGGACACGCCGAATCTGGTCACGGACTTCGTGCGCTCCCACGGTGTCTCCTACAACTGGGTTTGGTGGGCCTTCCTGCTCACGGGAATGGCCACGGTCTTCTTTTACGCTCAGCTGTGGCGCCGGTCGGGCGTTCTCACCGATCTCGAGTTCTACGAGCTGCGCTACTCCGGTCGCCCCGCTGCGCTCGTGCGCGGATTCCGGGCTGTGTACCTCGGCTTTTTCTTCAACATCATGATCATGTCGACGGTAACGCTCGCCGCCGTCAAGATCGCGAACGTGATGCTCGGCTGGGGCCGTCTCGAAACGATCGTGATCGCCGGAACGGCGTGCGTTCTGTTCGCCTCGATATCGGGCCTGTGGGGTGTACTCGCGACTGACATGGTTCAGTTCGCGCTCGCGATGATCGGCGTGATCGCTGCCGCGTATGTCTCGCTGGATCAGCCGGCCGTCGGCGGCCTCGCCGGAATGCTCTCCAAGATCGACCCCAAGACGCTGTCGCTCCTTCCCGATTTCAACGACACTTCGCTCACTCTCACCGTTCTCGTCATCCCGCTCACAATTCAATGGTGGTCGGTCTGGTACCCGGGTTCGGAACCCGGCGGCGGTAGCTACGTCGCGCAGCGCATCCTCGCATCCAAGAACGAGCGTCACGCTCTCGGCGCGACACTCTGGTTCAACGTTGCGAACTACGCTTTGCGTCCGTGGCCGTGGATAATCGTCGCGCTCTGTTCCATGCTGGTTTTCCCGACGCTTGGCGACATTCACCGTGCATTGCCAAACGTCGATCCGAAGCTGATCGGCAACGATCTCGCCTATCCCGCGATGCTCACGTTGCTGCCGGTTGGAATGAAGGGACTGATCATCGCTGCGCTCTTCGCAGCGTACAGATCGACCATGGAAACGCATCTCAACTGGGGATCATCGTATCTGGTGATCGATTTCTACCAGCGCTTTCTCGCGCCTGGAAAGAGCGAGCGTCACTACCTATGGATCTCGCGTTCACTCACTGCTGTCCTGATGATAGCCGCGGGTGCGTTCACCCTGTTTCTATCGACCGCCAGTGACGCATTTCAGTTGCTGCTGTCCGTCGGCGCCGGAACGGGACTCATCTATCTGCTCCGCTGGTTCTGGTGGCGCATAAATGCGTGGAGCGAGATATCGGCGATGGCATCGTCGTTCATCGTTGCGATTGGATTCTTCGTGGCTGAGAAGATGGGTCACGCGGCACCCGAGCCGATGCCGCTTCTCGTCACTGTTGCGGTAACTACCGTGGTCTGGGTTTCCGTCACCATGTTCACGAGCCCTGCCGATCACGCGACGCTGCTTCGCTTCTACGAGCTCACGCGCCCCGCCGGCCCGGGATGGAAGGCGATTCGCGCGGAGTCTAAAATAGCCGCCTCACCTGACAGTCTGCCCCAGATGCTGCTCGGCTGGACTTCCGGTGTCATGTTCGTTTACGCAGGCCTGTTCGGAACCGGCAGCGTCATCTACGGGCGTACGTTCCAGGCATCGATATGGTTCGTGGCGTTCATCGTAAGCGGTGTTGTTCTCATGCAGGTCGTGCGACGCATCTGGTCGGCAGACGAGCCAGTGCGCAGCGACGACACATCTGCGATTGCGGCCAACCGGCCGTGCACCAAGGCTGTGATCCTGGCCCGCGGCCTTGGCAAGCGCATGCGCGAAGCCGACGCCAGCGCCACCCTCGATCCGGCCCAGGCGGCAGCCGCCGAGTCTGGCGTCAAGGGGATGATTCCCATCGGCCGGCCCTTCCTTGATTACGTGCTGAGCTCGCTCGCCGACGCCGGGTTCACCGACGTTTGCATTGTCGTCGCGCCGGATCATGCGGAGATGGAGAGCTACTACACCAGCCGCGCCGTCCCGAAACGACTGCGCATCTCGTTCGCCGTTCAGTCCGCGGCGATCGGCACCGCTGACGCTGTGCTGGCCGCTGAGGAGTTCACCGCGGGCGAGCCATTTGTCGTACTCAATTCGGATAACTACTACCCGTCTGCTCCGCTCACGCGTCTCCGCCTTGCTGACGGACCCGCAACGCTCGGGTTCTCCCGCGCGGGGCTGTTGCGCGGCAACATTCCCGCTGAGCGCGTCGCAGCATTTGCCTTGCTCGACGTCGCGCCGGATGGCACGCTACGCCGGATATCCGAGAAGCCCGACGCAGCATCGCTCGCTGCGCTGGGCGACGACGTCGACGTGAGCATGAATTGCTGGCGCCTCACGTCCCAGTTCTTCCGTGCATGCAGAGACGTGCAACCGTCTCCGCGCGGCGAGCTGGAGCTTCCGCTCGCGGTGCAGTATGCAATCGATATTCTCGGGATGCGCTTCAAGGTCATTCCTGTGAACGAAGCTGTGCTCGACCTCTCCAGACGAGCGGATATTCCGCGCGTCGCGGCGCTGCTTTCAGGGACTGAGGTATCACTCTGACCGATGTAGCGGCCCGTCTCAACGCGGCGGGAATGAGTATCGCGGAATCAGAGGTCAAGGCCCGACGCATCGCGCAGCTCGCGCGTGACCTCGCACGGCTCCGCGGTGACGTGCCAGCCGCTGCCGACAATCCGGTGTCCTTCTGGGTGCCGGGACGAATCGAGGTTCTGGGCAAGCACACCGATTACGGCGGCGGCCGCAGTTTGTTGTGTGCCGTGGAACGCGGAATCTGTATCGTAGCCAGCGCACGGCCGGGACATGCAGCGTCAACGAGCACTGCGAGTACTGTGCGCATACTCGATGCACGTTCTGGCGACGTCGCGGAGTTGGAACTTTCGCCCGATGTCGAGTCGACGCCGCGGCACTGGTCCAACTACGCGATCACCGTTGCGCGCCGTATCGCGATGAACTTTCCCGGCGAGATGCGTGGCGCGGACATCGCATTCACGAGCGATCTTCCGCCCGCTGCCGGCGTGAGCAGCTCGAGCGCTCTCGTTGTCGCGTTCTTCCTGGCTCTCTCCGCAATCAATGATCTGCCTGCGCGGCAGGAGTATCGCGACAGCATTCAGACGCCCGAAGACCTGGCCGGCTACCTTGGGTGCGTCGAGAATGGACTCGATTTCAAGTCACTGCACGGTCGTGCAGGGGTCGGAACGTTCGGTGGAAGCGAGGACCAGACGGCGATTCTCTGCGCACGACCGAACGCTCTGGTACAGTACTCGTTCTGTCCGGTGAGATTCGAGCGAGCGATCGCTGTTCCGAACGATCTTACATTCGTGATCGCGGCGAGCGGCGTTCTCGCAGAGAAAACCGGTTCCGCGCTGGAGCTTTACAATCGCGTATCACGCCGCCTGAGCGTAGGACTCGAATCGTGGAACCGAGCCACTGGCCGGACTGACGTGTCGATGGGCGCGGCCATCGCGTCGTCGCCGGATGCCAGGATGCAGATCCGGGAAGTACTTCGCGCCACTGTCGACGCGGCTTATCCGCCGGAGTCGCTATTACGAAGATTCGACCAGTTCGATACCGAAGCGAACGAGATCATTCCCGCAGCGGCGGACTCGCTCGCTCGTGGAGACGTCGCCGCGTTTGGCAGTCAGGTGGCTGAATCTCAGCGCGGTGCGGAGCGCGCGCTGGAGAATCAGATTCCGGAGACGGTCGCGCTGGTGCGTCGTGCTCGCACGATAGGCGCCGTCGCCGCGTCGGCGTTTGGGGCAGGTTTCGGCGGCAGTGTGTGGGCACTGGTCGATTCATCGTCCGCCGAGGATTTTCGGCGCGAATGGATGCAGCGCTATCACATGGCGTTCCCGGAACGCGCAGACCGATCGGATTTCTTCAGCACACGCGCCGGCCCCGCAGCTACGGCGCTATAACCTCGGCGCTTGTTGCGTTCGCCGCACCGACGACGCTCTGTTACTCCGCCCCGTTCGAGCGGATGCGATGAATTTCGCCAGTCGCGCCATGCTGCGATAGCGCTGTAAGTATCGCTTCGTACGCACCAACCTGCTTGTCATACCTGGACTTGCGCGCTGCCCATTCATCGCCGCTCGCTGAATCGGTCTTCCAGTCCACGACCAGCCACTCACCATCCGTCAATGCGGCGGCATCGATGACGCCTTCGGTCAGCAGCGCACGACCATCATGGTCGCTGACGTGCATGAGCGGGAGTTCGAACCGTGCATTCTCGCCGCGCATCAATTGCTTCCAGACGTCCGACTGTTGCAATTCCCCAACAAGCGTGCACAGCTCGGCGGCGCACTCATCGTTCAGCTCTTCGTCCGCGACTACTGCGGCGGCGAATGCACTCAGCACCGCACCAGTTCTCCCGCGCCCCGCCGCCTCGATGCAACGGTGAACCGCGCGGCCCCACGCCACTCCGCGTCCGGAGGCGCGCAGCAGATCGTACGCACGCGCCGTCTCGCGTTCATCGCGAGCTGATTCCGTAACCGTACGACGTGTGAGTGACGGCGTGGCTGCCGTCATTACGCGCCCGTTCGCAGCAGCGACCGCATCCAGCAGCTCGGACAGCGGCTGTTCCGACGTGCGCCGCCCTGGCGCCGGTGTTACCTGCATCTCCACCTGTCCACCGACGTCACTAAGCACCGTTGCGAATGGCGCCCAAGCCGACGTATCCTGCCTGTCGCCGGTAGAGCCTTTCGTTGGCGGGTACTTGCAGCACGCAATCACCAGCTCCCTGGCCGCGCGCGTGGCGGCAACGTAGCGAAGCCGCTCCTTCTCTGCCTCGGCGAAACCACACTCCTCAGCCGCCATCGCTGCCCAACCCGTGGGCCGCGCAATGATCTTCCTCTCGTTGTCCAGAACGATCCCGCTGGTAACGGGACCGGACGTACCACGTGTGACGTGCACCTTCGGCGGATGCTCCCCGTCCGGAGTCGGAGCTGCAAGTATCACCACTTTTGCTTCCAGACCTTTCGCCTTGTGCAGGTTCATCACGCGAACCGCATCGGATCCGCCCCCTATCAGCGTCGCGTCGTCGGAATCCTGGCTCAGCAGCAGCTCAATGCGATCGATGGCGTCCACAGTTCCCGACGCACCGGTCAAAGATGCTTCGCGAAGTGTTTCGACGACACGCATCAGCGCACCGGCGCGAACATCACCCAGCGTCTGGCTCGCGGCGAAGTACAGAAGACCCGTGTCGTCCAGTAGCCTTTCGAGCAGCACGTCCGCCGATTGCTGCTGGGATACCATCCACCACTCGTGCAACTGGCGCAGCGCTCGCATCACGATACCTTCGCCTGTGCCCGGGGAGCTCGTTACCCGGAAGCGAATTCCATCGGCGTGGGCGTCGTAGAGATCCGCCGGTCCGCAGCCGAAGAACAATCCCTCCAGCGCGGCGACCACGGCAATGGCATTGTCGGGATCGGCGATCGCGTGCAACACCAGCAGCAGCTCGGATAACTCCAGCTCGCGCGGGATCTTCGCTCCGGCAGTCGTGACCGGGATATTGCGTTCGGCGAGCGCACGCGCATAGCTGGCGACAGGATCGCGTTTCGCGGTCAGTATGAGAAAGTCTCCGGGCTCACACTCACCACTCGCCACCCGCTGCGCGATCCACGATGCCACCAGAGCACAGTCCGCGTCGACGATCGAGCCGATGTTGCGCTTCTCCGGCGTGACGGTGTACGCCTTCACCCCGTCCGTCGCGCTGGCGCCATGCGTCGCGTGCATCGGCGTGAACGCGGCCTGCACGTCCGATGCGGTCGCGCCGAACACCTCCTGAAAGTAGCGATCGACGAACTCGGCGATCGGTGTCACCGAACGGAAATTGCGCGTCAGCGCGAGCACGACCCCGTGCACCGCCATGCGCTCCTTCGCGAATTCGTACACCTGGATATCCGCGCGGCGGAACCGATAGATGCTCTGCTTGGGGTCGCCGACAAGAAATATCGCACCTGCACGCGGCTTCACGTTGTGCCAGTCGTTCCCCTCCGACGACTCCGATGCGAGGAGAAAGCACACTTCGGCCTGCACACGATCAGTATCCTGAAATTCATCAACGAGCAACCGCCTGTAGCGCATGCCAAGCGCATCACGTACGCGAGGATGCTCGCGCAGCAGCGTTGCCGAGAGCATCAGCAGGTCCTCGAAGCCAAGCTGGCCCGTCTCGTGCCGCTCACGCGCGAAGTCCTCCGACGCACGCTTGAGGAAGCGCATCACAAGTGGATAGCGGAACTCGTACCAGCAACCGAGAACTTCCGCTATCTCACCTTCGAGCAGCGCGACGAACTCGGCCCCCAGATCCCTCGCCGCGTTTTTCACCGCCTTGTCGCTGCCCCAGCGGTTCTGCGTGACGGCGCAGGAAGTCGCTGTGATCTGCTCCAGTGTTGCGCAAAATGTTGCGGCGTCGCTCCAGTCATCGCTTCGACGGGCGTATTCGAGGCGATTGACCAGCTTCATCAGCTCGTCGCGCCCGCCTTCCGGCTCCATCTTCGGCATCATCTCACGCGCGCGCGCGAGCAGCGCCTCGAGCTTGCCTCGGCATGCCGTCGTCTCGGGCAATACCGTTTCCACGAGTGGAAAGTCCACGTCCATGTACTGCAGCACGCGCGCGAAACTCCTGTACAGCGCCTGTGGATCGACGCCCACGCTGGCAAGACCGACCAGCATCGCGTCGCCCCTGGCCTTGCAGCGCTCCAGCCACCGGTTCCAGAACCTTCTGCACAGCTCCTCCCAACCGTTCTCGCTCACCTCGGCAAAGTTGGGATCGAGAGAAATCTCGAGCGGATGCTCCCGGAGAATTCGCGCGCAGAACGAATGGATCGTGCCCAGAAATGCACGATCGATATCACGCAGCGCGCGCTCGCAACGCAGCCGCGCTTCACTGTCGGCTTCCGATTCCGCGAGCCGCTTCTCCAGCTCGTTCTGAAATCGCTCCCTCAGCTCGTTGGCTGCCTTCCTCGTGAATGTCACCGCCGCGATTCTCTCGACGGGTTCGCCCTGCATGATCAGCGAGCACATCCGGCCTACCAGCGACGTCGTCTTCCCTGAGCCGGCACCAGCCTCCACGAGCATGTTGCAGTCGAGATCGGAGCGAATCCGATCGCGCGCGGCTGCATCGCTCTCCCACGCCGCATTGTCACTTCCAGCATCCGCTGGGGTGCTCATTCCGTATCCTCGATACCACGCCGTTCCCGCATTCCGCGGAACGCGTCAAGCCCCGAATTGGCTTTCGCCCATTCTGCACGTGGTGACTTCTTTACCATACCGTGGTCGTCCTCGTGCGTTCTGCAGATCGTTCGCGCGTCGCAGTATCTGCAATCGTGCATGTCCGTAGTCGGAACGAACTCTCCGTCGCGAACATGCTCCAGCAACTGCGTCACGACCGGCCGCGCGTCGGCGAGCTCCGCGGCGTCATATGCTATGATCTCGTTGTGCCCTCTCGCGGTGGGAAACCGGTACTCGAACCGTGACACGTCGCCGCCGAGCAGAGCCTCCAATGCACCCGCGTAGATCGCCGGCTGCAACTGCCTGCCGCCGTTGAACGGACCCATCTTCGACACACTCCTGAAGCGATCCGGCTTTCCGGCCTTGTAATCGATCACGCGGAACGAGCCTTCCGTCAGCGCGTCGATTCGATCGACGCGGCCGCGCATGGGAAGTGAGCTTCCGTCGGTGAGCGTGTAGTGCACACTCTGCCCGTTGTCTCCGAATGCAAATTCCAGATGCCGCCACGTGGCGCTATCTCCATCCGCACGCGCGTCGTTCTCCATCCGATGGAACGAAGCCGCGGCGCGCCTCAGCTCATCGATCTCCTGCGCCAGAACCAGCTCGCCGGGCGGCGGTACGTCGATTTGCCATTGTGCGATGATCTCATCAACGATCGCGTCCAGCTCTCTGGATGCCGCAGGCGTTGCGATGGCCTCCATGCGATCGGCGAAGCGGACGCCGAATTGCTCGAAGATCTGGTGCAGCAGCGCACCTCGCTGCCTCGAATCGAGCCACGCTTCCGGATCGTACTCCGGATCTTCCGGAGCACGCAGCCACAGTCCGTAACGATAGAACCACGCCAGCGGACACTTTGCGAGCAGCTCGAGCGACGAAGGCGAGATCGGCCTGTCGAGACGATCTCGCGGATCCAGTTCTCCCGCGGCACGCCTCACCAATCCGTTGAACTGCGTCAGCTCCGCGCGTCTCATCTCGACCGCCGCGCGCATTCCGCTGTCGAGACCCTTGAAGTACGCTCGCACCAGCGACTCGCCATCCAGCAGCATCGTTCCGTCACTCAGAGCTCCGAACCATACATCTCTCGCATCGAGCGACTCGGAGCCGCCGCTTGTATCTGAACGTATCGCGCAGGCTGGCGCTCCCAGTCGCGCCCGCAACTCTGCGTACGACAGATTGCTTTCACAGTCGAGCGCACGCCTGAGTTGCAGCAGCTGGGGTGCAGGCCTCGCCTCGCCGGCATCGGCTGATCGCGCGGCGGCGTACGACAGCGTGATGCGTCCACGTGCAGACGCCAGTGCGCTCGCGATCTGCTCGGCACGATCCTGGCGCCGCTGAGCGCTCGTCGACAGCGCGTCGTGCTGGAGCGCCGCGCGTACCGAGTCGGCGATCAACGGATCCTGGCGCGACGGACCGGCGGTCGCATCGGCATCCAATCCTACCAGAAATGTCCGAGCGCGACCCGTCGTTCCAGCGTGTGCCACGTCGGTCAGGTGCACCATGCCACCGCTTGCGGTCCACGGCTTCGCTTCGCTCGTCACGAGCGGCCACGCGCGCATGTCGCTCAACGCGTCGCGCAGTGTCGCTAGTGCAGCGCCGAACGTCGTCTCCGCGTCATCGACCTCGACGAGATCGCGCAAGCGATTGCAGACACGCTCACGCGTCTGAGACTCGGCTGGCCCGTGTACGTACGCGAGAGAGATCCATCCGAGAGTGGCCGTCGCGAGCTTCGATACCGATGACCTGATTACCGTGTCATCGCCGCGCTCCGGAACGGGAGGTGTCGATGCGAGCAGTTCCTGCAGCACGGTTCGCAGTGCATCGGCACACGTGGCTTCGAATGCCGCGCGCACGCGGAATTCATCCTCCGACTCGTCGTCGTAACGGCGGAGATGCGACTCCGCATCGGGCTCGTTCAGGTGATCCACGGCGTCCGTGTAGCGCCCGCGTCCCCATCCGATGTGGAGTTTGCGAAGCTTGCGCGCAAGCAGCACCGGCTGCACCTCGACGTTCGCTCCGATCTCACCGGCTTCCAGCGCCTCGCGCAGCACGTCCGCTGGCAGACCGTCGCCAAGCCACGTGAAACAACGTTCCAGTATGCGCCCGAAACGAGTACGCGCCAGCGGGATACCGCGCGTCATCGTTCCGCCAACGCCGGTCTGCTGGCACAGCACATCCAGCGACACTCCGTACGTATCAACATTTGTTGATACGATCTCGACGTCGTCCCAGCGCAGCCCTTCCGCGACCACCCTGCGGAACACCTCGCGTAATTCATCGGCTGGCGACGTGGCCACGAACATGTCTGCATGTGTGGCATTCACGCCTTCCCTATCGCAATCCAGGCGCTGCGCTCCGAACGACACCAGGCGCTCGAGAAACGCGCCTGGCAGCCCGCGCTCCACGATCGACGGCGCGAGCAGCAGCCGTCCGCCCAGGCAGTACGGCGCCTGGTCGTCGAAATTCGCGAGCGCTGCTTCGAATACGCCGGCAGGATCGGCGGTGCGATGTTTCTGAAGCAGCGCCTCGTACTCCGCGAGAACCGCCGCGACCCCTCGGGCGGGTGATCCCGTCGCCGTCACAGCGTGCAACGCATCCGGTGTGATGCCGCCGACGCGCAATTCCAGCACCGAGTCCAGCAGCGCCTGCCGGAATCCGACGCTCCGGCCGAGCCGCGCGAATTCCCGGCTGACCAGATCACGCTCGATCACACCATCCAGCGCCCGATTCACGAGGACACGAATGCTGATGTCGCTGCCGATGCGGATCCCAGCCGCGTGAAGAGGCACGAACGCAACCTCGTCGGCGAGCCGTCGCAGGCTCGTCGCCGTCCATCCGATCCAGCCACCGGTCCGTTGTGCGAGTGCGGCGAGCAGCTCCCGCCCGTAATACACGTCCGGCCCGATCAGCCGCTTGGGTTCGTACGGATATGCTTCGGTCTCCAGTCGCAGCGATCGCAGCAACGTCGATTCCTGCAACTCTCCTCGTCGTGGCTTCATCGCGTTCGTGCTTACCGGAGATTCGTCCATGCCGCCAATGTACTGCGAAACTGTCGCTCCGGTTACGTCTCGACCGGTCTGATGAATCCGCCAACCCCGTGCTAGCTTCCGTTATGGCGCACGGACAGCACGTTCTATCGACCCGGACATTCGTCTCCAGACCGCGCAGCGAGGTATTCGCGTTCTTCTCCAACGCCGAAAACCTCGAACAGATCACCCCACCGCAACTCCGGTTCGCGATGATCACTCCCACGCCGATACGGATGCGCGCCGGCGCGATCATCGAGTATCACCTGCGGCTGTTCGCAGTTCCCATCTACTGGAAAACGCGAATCGTGGAGTGGACCCCTGACAGCAGTTTCATCGATGAACAGCTCGCGGGCCCGTACGCCGAGTGGATCCACACCCACTCGTTTCGTGAGGTGGACGGAGGCACGGAGATGACGGACGTTGTCCGCTATCGCCTACCGCTCTACCCGTTCGGTGAACTCGCGCACCCGCTCGTCGCGATGCAACTGAATCAAATCTTCGCGTTCCGCGCACATGCCATCGCGAAACTCCTCGGCGCACCCGGCGTACCGGCCATCCGCTAGTCATGCGAATCTGGTCTCTTCATCCGAAATATCTCGATCAGAAGGGACTTGTTGCGCTGTGGCGCGAGGGACTGCTTGCGCAGGCTGTGATCAATGGAAGAACGCGAGGCTACACCAGGCATCCCCAGCTGAGCCGTTTCCTCGAATCGGAGAATCCGGGCGCGCAGATCGCTGCATATCTGCGCGCCGTGCACGCCGAAGCCACACACAGGAACTACAACTTCGACTCATGCAAGCTCGGCGCGCCCGAGGGAGCCAAACAGTTGCTGGTGACGCGCGGTCAGCTGGACTACGAGTGGTTGCACCTGTGCCGCAAGCTCGCGACACGCGCTCCCGCCTGGCGCCAGGAGCTCGGCAACGTGCAGAACCCGCGCCCGCATCCCATGTTCGATGTGATCGACGGAGGGATAGCCGCGTGGGAAGTCGTGACGACCACGACGCGCTGAATCCGGCCGCGCGTGAATGCGCGCCCCACCGGCGCTACTCACACTCGATTCTCATTGCTTCCATCCCGCCCCTCTCACCGCCCTTCCCGGCTTCGCGTTCGTCACTGCGCCATTGCTCACGACGGCGGTCCCGTTCACGAATACATCCTGTATCCCCGCAGACAACTGGTGCGGCCTGTCGTACGTCGCACGGTCGATTACCGTCTTCGGATCGAGCACCACGACATCCGCGAAGAAGCCAGCGCGAAGCTGTCCGCGCTCGCGCAGTCCAAGCCTGTCAGCCGGCAACGACGTCATCTTCCGAACCGCATCCTCCAGCGTGAGCAGCTTCTGCTCGCGAACGTATCGCCCGAGTATGCGCGGAAAGCTTCCGTACGCACGCGGATGCGTGAGCCCCTTGAGCGAGTCCGCAGGATTCCATGCTTCGGCATCGGTACCGAACATCATCCACGGCTTCTGCATCTCCATCGCAACGTTGGATTCGTTCATCGAGAAGGTCACGCGACCTGGCGTATCTCCCGCGAGCGTTATCTCGACCACTGCGTGCTGCCAGGTCGTGCCCATCGACTTCGCGATCTCCGACAGTCGCTTGCCCTCGTACTTCTTGAATTGCGGCTTCGTGAAGCCGACCACCATTATCTGAGCCGGCGCGATCCCTTGGCAATCGGCGGTGACGCCGAGCGACGCGTCGGCCATCTCGCGCTCGATGCGCGCACTCTTCGTCGAATCACGCAGATTCTCCAGCAGCTTTCCATTTGCTGATACATACGGCGGAATGCAGGAAGCCAATCCGTTGGACGATGCAGGATACGGATACATCGTCGCTGTCACGTCCTGTCCCGCCGCGCGCGCCGAATCGATCTTCGCGAGCAGCGCCGGCTCCTTGAACCAGTTCCGGGGCCCTGCCGCCTTCAGATGATAGAGAATCACTGGTACTCCACCCTCACGCCCGATCCGCATCGCTTCATCGGTCGCTTCAAGAAGCGAGTCATCCTCCGAGCGCATGTGCGTGATGTAGGTCCCATGAAACGGCGACATTGCGCGCGCGATCTCTATCAGCTCAGGCGTGCCCGCGTATGAGCCCGGCGGATAGATCAGCGCGCTCGCAACCCCGAACGCGCCGTCGCGCATCGCGTCGCGAACGACTCTGCGCATCGTATCGAGTTGAGCCGCGGACGGCGCTCCAGGCGCCGCTCCCATCGCGTACGTGCGCACGGTCGCCGCACCGAGATAAGAACCTACGTTCACCGCAACGCCGTGATGCTCCATCGCATCCAGCCACGCGCTGAACCCGTGCTCGCCGGTGAATCCGTGCATCGCGCGTATCATCGCGGTATCCGATGGCGACGCCGCTGCGGAATCCAACGCCAGTATCTTTTCGTTCGCCGGCGCCGGCGTGCTGCCTTCCCCGAGTATTTCGGATGTGACGCCCTGCGTGATCTTGCTGATCGCACGTCCGTCCCCGTTCACGAATGCGTCGGCAGACTGGCCCTGCATGTCGATGAAGCCGGGCGTGACCACGAGACCCTTCGCGTCGATGCGACGCGTCGCCTTCGCGGAGTCGAGCGCGTGTGGCGGCGCCACGGCGGCGATCCGGTCACCGCGAATTGCTACATCGGCGTAATACCACGGATTACCGGTCCCATCCACTACTCGGCCGTTTGCTATTATGACGTCGAACGGGCCCGAGAGATCGGTCGGTGTAGAAGTGCTGCCCGTACCAGCCCGGGTACAACCGCCAAGGAGAAGGATCGTCGCCAGCCACCCGGCGCCACACCGAATTTTGTGCATTTCACACCCCGAAGAATGACGCGCAAAACATAGACGTCGCTTCGTGCACTCTGCAAGATGCAAACGGCGGCGAGATCGATGTTTCGGTCTCGCCGCCGGATGTCGCCCTAAAAACCCAGTTTCAGTTTGTGAGACCTACTTCGCCCCGCCTCCGTAGATCCCGTTGAAGAGAAAGCGGAACGTCCCGTGCGGCTGCGCACGGAAGGTGATCTCCGGACCGAACATGAAGAGCTGTCCCTGTCCAACCTTCGCTTCCGCAATCGCGACTGCTCCATCGAGATAATTCTGGCCCCATGCCCAACCGCTGCGAAGCGGGTGATCCGAATCGAACCACGCCACCGGATGAACGCCCTTGAGAGCGGCATCGGGGGCCAGACGGAACGCGGGACTGTTGTCGAAAAAGACATCCATGCGCGATGGAGCACCCGCGGCAATGCCAAGGTTGTTGTTCACCGCCACGCTCAGAACCGAGCCCGGCACGTAGAACTTGTCGCCCGGCAGCGGACGCGTCTTCCCGTTCGGCGATTGCTCGACGAGCGCGTTGCCCACCGGGAGGCCAATCATCGACGCCAGAGACGTCGATCCGCCGATCGTGAGCACGTTACCGCCCTGCTCCATGAACTTCTTGAGCATCGGCGCGCTCTTCTCGGCAGAGAGTCGCCCAGTCATGTGTTGATACTCCTGCGGAACGTCGCTTTCGCGCGACGCGCCACCGAATCCGCGGGCAGCTGCATCACTGAGTGCGCCGGATGGAAGAATGACCGCGTCGAACTTCCCATCGAGCTTGCCACCGTCGATGTCCTGCGGATACACCAGCGTGTACGGGAACTCGAACTGCTCCAGCATCCAGCGAATCTGACCCGACGGCATCGATCCACCGTACGTATCCCACAGCGCAAGCCGCTCCTGCTTGAGCTTGGTGTCGTTTGGCGTCGCGCGCGTGCTCGTTCCCTGGAAGCTCACTCCGAGTTCCTTCGCGGCTTTCGTGATCACAGGCATCGCCGCCGATCCCGCAGAGACGTAGAACGTTCCGGCCGGATACGTCTTCCCGTGAGCACTCACTGGCTCCTTGAGCCAGTACACGTCAGCGTGATTCCTGAGCAGACGATTCACTACGGTGAATGCGTCATTCTCTGCGTGCGAGAACAGGAATCCCGCTGCTCCACCTGCATCCGCCACAGTGCCAGTCGGTGGACTTGCAAGTCCGTTCACCGTCTCGAACGGTCCATTGAACGCATCCAGGATACGATCGAAGTGCACGCCCATCATGTACGCGAGCGTGTAGCCGGTGTTGTCGTATGGCCGCGTCGGCGGACCGCCAGGATACGGAAAGTCGTTCGGATAATCCTGCGGCTCGAACATGTCCATCACGTACGGACGGAATGCCTGCGCCGTCTTCACGACGAACGATCCAGCGGGATACTGCTTGCCATTCACGGTGAACGCCGCCGTCGCCCGCTGAACCGTAATGCCATTGTGCCGCAGCGTGTTGACGAACTTCACAGCCGTGAGAAAGTCGGGCTGATCAGTACTGATTATGTAGCCGCGTGGATCACGCTTTGCCGGATCGTGCAGCACACTGGCGTAATACTTGTCATCCACGCCGCGCGAACGCCCGGCCGCCGCCCGCGCGCCGTGTGCTCCGCTCTGATCTGCCGCAACGGCGGAATCCACTGCGGCGATCCGGTCACCAGAAATGGTCCAGGTGTCGCGATTCCCCTTGTCGATCGAGTTGCGTCCCATCGCGTACAGGTCGTACAGAAACTCATCCTTCTGCCGCGACGCGAGGTCCAGCACCGCATAGTTCGCAGTGACTTCGTAGTCGATCGACTGCTTGAAGTGCCATTCCTGTGGCGCAATCGGATACGGCACGTCGCCACGCGGAAGTTGCATCTCCGGTACGAACGGAATCTTCTCCGGCGTCGGATTGCCGATCGCTTCGGTGAGCAAACCGATCATGTTGTGGAAGTACGGCGTCGTACGCAGCCCGCCGTTCCACCACGTCGAATAGTTCGCCGCGGAGCGCGTTACGACTCCTGGCTTGTGCTCTCGATTGAACCTGTCGTGCATCGCCGCGCCGATGAGGTCCAGGTCGGTCGCGATCATCGGATCGTAGTTGTAGTTGAACGGATCTCTGAACGGTGGCGAGAACATCACGGCGCCAGCAGGGCCGGTCTGGTGATGGTTGTAAACGATCTGCGGAAACCACTCCCAGTACAGCACGTGATTGATGTTCTTCGTCTCGGCCTGATTCGACATGTAGAAGTCACGATTGTTGTCGTGTCCCGTGTACTTCTGCCATAGACGCGGTACATCCTCGTTGCGCTTCAGCGTGTCGGCATCCTTCATGTACCAGTTCGACACCAGCTGCATGCCGTCGGGATTGGCGTGCACCGCGAGAATTATGCAGTCGTTGAGGATGCGCTTCGTCTCCGGATCGTTGCGACTCAACAGGTCGTACACCGTCTGCATCAGCTGGTGCGCACCGAGCACCTCGCTCGCGTGCAATCCGCCGTCGATCCAGACTACAGCCTTCCCTTCCTCCGCCAGCGCGCGTGCCTGCGCGTCCGTCAGCCCCTCTGCGTGCGCGAGCCGCGCGGAGATTTCCTTGTAGCGATCCAGATGCTTCATGTTCTCCGGCGACGATATGATCGCCATGAGCTGAGTGCGTCCCTCTTCCGTCTTCCCGATATCAACCAGCTTCATCCGATCGGATTCGCCAGCCAGCTTGTGCCAGTACGCCGAGAACTGATCGTAATTCGCGAGCCAGTAATCGTCACCGATGTTATGGCCAAACTGCTGTTTTGGCGTCGTGATCGATGCATTTATCGACGTGTCCGCGGATTGTTGCGCTCGCGCGAGCGACGGAATCACGACTGTACCGGCCGGCGCCAGTACGATTGCGGCGCCCAGCAATGCTCGGCGCAGGGACTGCCTGGATATCTTCATCATCAGGTAGGCGGGATGGGAAGGTGACGAGAGCGCGCGAGGCGCCCTGCCGAAAATACGCGGTGGAGGGGCCGAGTGATGAAATTCAGTATCCGCGAATTCAACAGGAGCTGTCATGCGAGCCGATCGAGCAACCGGGAAGTTCGACGTAAAACTTGCCCCACTCACGAGTTACAACGCCGATGACACGTCCATGGGGCGAATGTCCATCGACAAGCAATTTCACGGAGATCTCGAGGCGACCAGCAAGGGAGAGATGCTCAGTTCCATGGACCGTGTTGTTGGCTCCGGCGCATACGTTGCCATCGAACGCGTGACGGGCACTCTCGCGGGCCGCCAGGGCGCCTTTGCGCTCTACCACATCGGCACGATGGACCGCGGTAAACCGCAACTATCGATCAGGGTAGTACCCGACTCAGGCGCCGGTCAGCTGACCGGCCTCACCGGCACAATGACGATCGACATCGATGCCGGGAATCACTCCTACGGCTTCGACTATTCGCTTCCCGAACTGGACGAATAATTGCCGGGAGCGTTCCATGTCGCATCAGGGAATTCCGCGCGACGTTTGGTCTCAGGTTCCGAAATCGGCCGCGACTTCGGGTGTAGCTGACAACTTCGCGTCAGCGCGTGTGTCGAAACCCCTGGCACAACACCGCCGACGCACCTTCGGCCTGACAGTGACTGCTGGGTGCGGATGTCTCACGCCTTCCGTACGAGCCAGAGTACAATGACGCTCCGCTCGCGTACACGTGCTGGTCCGCGGTCCCCCATCTGGCACGCGTTCCGCGCACGTCGATGTGCGCAAATGGCCCACTGGGTCCCATCTCTCGATACAGCCCGAGGCCGCCTGCGAGCTCGGGGTGAGCAAGCTCCACGCGATCGACCGCTGCTTCGATCACGCGTACGTCGCCCGCATCCACACGGCCGTCATGATTGAGGTCGTCCATACGGCCGTCCCCGTCGGAATCGATTATCATGTCGACAGCATCGCCATACTGATGCCGGCTCTCGCGTGCGCGGCCGCTCGCATCGCCGAGCGCAAAATTGTATGACGGTGTGCGGAATCCGGACAGCACTCGCACGTGCTCGGTGGAAACGCCGTGCATCTCTAGATCTGCGAGCACCAGCTCCACCTTGTCGAGCAACGCCTCACGCAGCACGATGTACTTCGGAAAGGGCGCAGCATCGTGCGTCACGAAATCGCCGAGTGTGAAGTGATCCGAGACCGGGGTGCTGGCATTCTCCGCCGTTACTTCGACGAAGCCGGCGGGATTCTCATACGCATCCGATTGCACCGCGTGTATTTCCGCGGGCCAGAAACCCACACGATAGTCGTCGATGAACTCACCGCGCTTCGCCGCGAAAGGGATGACGCCGATGAACGCAAACGGATGTCCGCCAACCCCCTTCGGGATCGCGTACACTCCGCTCGGTGCACTCCCCGCTGCAAGGAGATGAATGCGGAGGCGCCCACTCGCGCCGGTGCTGGTGTCGCCGCGCTCCGCGAGCGGCACAACGGACAACCCGTCTGGCACGGCCGGCGTCTCGGCTCGCGAGTCGTCGCGTGGAAGTCGCGCCGCAACTGCAGTGCTCTTACTCTTCGCCGCGGTGGCCTTCGGGCCGGATCCACGCGCGAATGCGGGGATCGCAACGGCACCAAGCAACAGGCACAACGCAGCGGCCCCCATCGCGTGAAGGCGGGGAATGGGCGACATGCCCCGAGTATCGGCAGCTGACCGCTATCCGCTACCCCCGGATTTGCCCTAGCCGCTCACACGCTGAGGGCAAACGCCTGCCGAACGGCGCGGAGCACCCCCCGCGTGACCTCATCGGCGCGCTCCGTGCCATCGCGCACAACGTCGCGCAGGAAGGAACGGTCGCCCGCGAGCGCCGCTCGCCGAGCGCGTATCGGCGCGACCACCTGCTCCAGCAGGTCCACGAGACGTCGCTTGAGCGCTGCGTCGCCCAGTCCGCCGTGGCGATAGCGGACCTTCAGCTCCGCGACCGCCGCCGCGTCCGGGTCGAAGGCGTCGAGGTACGCAAAGACGACGTTGCCCTCGACGCAGCCCGGATCGCTCGCCCGGAGGTGCCCCGGGTCCGTGTACATCGCCCGCACGAGCTGGCGAATCTCGTCCGCCGTGGCGCTGATCGGGACCGCGTTGCCGAGCGACTTGCTCGCCTTGCGGCCATCTACGCCCGGCAATCGTGGCGTCGCAGAGAGGAGTGCGCGGCACTCCGGAACAATTGGCGCTTCGGCCAGCCGATTCACCCGGCGCACGATCTCGTTCGTCTGTTCGATCATCGGTAGCTGATCGTCGCCCACGGGAACGAGCGTGGCCCGGAACCCGGTGATGTCCGCAGCCTGGCTCACCGGATAGCACAGAAAACCGGCCGGAATGTCGCGAGCGAAACCGCGCAGCTCGATTTCGGCCTTCACGGTCGGGTTCCGCTCCAGGCGCGCGACCGTGACCAGGTTGAGGTACAACACCGTGAGCTCGGCCAGCGCCGGCAGCCGCGACTGCACGGCGATGGTAGTGAGCGCCGGGTCGATGCCCACGGCGAGATAGTCGAGCGCGACTTCCTCCACCTGCGTGGCGACGTACGCCGGTCCGCCGCCTGCCGGCTTGTTGCTCGCGTCCGTCAGGGCCTGAAGATCGGCGATGAGCAACGTCTGGACACAGCGGCCCTGGAGTGCGATGCGCGTGGAGAGCGACCCGGCGTAGTGGCCCAGGTGGAGCGGGCCGGTTGGACGGTCCCCAGTAAGGACCACGTCCCCGGGGACGGGTGCGTCTGTGGGTTGGGCCGGCGCGGCGGCGCCAGCTTGGGCAGGGGAGAACATGGACAACTGAACAGCATAACGCCGCGCCGGCGAGCCGGAAAGGCTGACGACGTCGCTCGGCACGCACGCCGCCAATTACTCGGGGTCTAGCGTCCGTGCGATTTCGGACGTATAGCTCCGGAGCAGAGTTCGCCCGCTTTCCGCCCCCAACGAGACGACCATGCATCGTTCCGCCCCACTCGCGACTGCCTTCCTCCTCGCCGCCCTCGCCGGATCCTCCGCTGCCCAGCAGGCCCCGAGTAGTAAACGGGCGTTTACACCGACAGACTACTATAAGATCACCAACCTCGCGGCGCCGGAAATCTCGCCGGACGGCAAGCTGGTCGCGTTCACCGTGACCACGGTCAAGGAGAAGGACAACAAGCGTCATTCCGAAGTCTGGGTGGTGCCAACCACGAGCGGCGCGCCAACGCGCTATACGTCGTCCGGCTTCGAGAGCAGCAACCCGCACTTCTCGCCCGATGGCAAGTATCTCTTTTTCACCTCTCGCCGCCCCGAAGGAAAGGGTGCACGCTGGGCTCTTCGAATGGATGTCCCCGGCGGCGAGGCATTCCAGATGGATGACTACCCCAACTCGACCTCCGTCTCGGCAGATCATCGCATCGGCGTCTGGGCCGACACGGTCGACGCACCGGCGCGCGACACGAGCAAGCACGCAGCGGGTCCGTACGCAGCGATGGGCAAGTTGTCCCGTCCGCCATTCGATGCGATCACAAAGCCAATCGACGCAAAACGCTTCGATGGAATGCAGTTCACCGACATGCGATTCAAGAGCAACGATGCTGGCTTCGTCGCCAGTCGCAGCGAGCCGCGTCGTTATTCCGCGTCGCAGATCTGGATCCAGTCCTACGACGGCACACCGAAGAAGATGTTGACGAACACGGCGTACTCGCATCGCGACGTCGTCATATCGCCGGATGGCAGATCGATCGCGTTCATCGCTGATGCTGAGCTGCGTCCCGACTCGGTTGTCGAAGCGGAGCGCGATTCGCTCGCGAAGCTGCCGTACGACTCCGTGCGTGACGAGCGCACGCGTGACGACGTCGACGTGTTCGTCATCCCCAGTGACGGCAGCGGTGCACCGCGTCGCGTAACGCGCTTCGCCGGAACCAAGCGGTCGCTCCAGTGGTCGCCCGATTCCAGGTCGATATCGTTTACGAGTGCACCGTCGCGCGTGAAGTCACAGCGCATCTATGTTGCGGGCATCACCGATGGCAACCCGCAGAACGTGCTGGGCGACTTCAAGTACGAGCCACAGCAGTACCAGTGGACTCCCAAGGGCGAGATAGTGATGAGTGCGTCAGTCGGCGGGCGGGCGGCGCTCTTCACCGTGAATCCGAAGGCCAAAGCGGTGAAGGAGATACTCGGTGGACGTCGTGCACTGCGCGGCTGGGATATCAACGTGCAGCACGGCCAGATTGCGTTCATCGCAACCGACATGACGCATCCCACCGAGCTGTTCATCGCGGACGCCACCGGCGCGCACGAGCGGAAGCTCACCGGCTTCAATGACCGGATGAACTCCGAGATCGCATTCGCCGACGGCGAGCGATTTACCTACAATTCCGTCGGCGGACTCGAGATCGAAGGTTGGCTGATGAAGCCGTACGGATACCAGGCCGGAAAGAAGTATCCACTCGTTCTCTACATCCACGGTGGTCCGCACTCGCAGTACGACGAAGGATGGTTCGACGAATTTCAGAATCTCGCCGGCGCCGGAATGATGGTGTTGTTCACCAACCCGCGCGGATCGTCCGGCTACGGCGCGGACTTCACGTATTCCACGCGCGGCCGCTGGGGCGCGGAAGATTACACCGATCTGATGAAGGCAGTCGACATTGCAGCCGCGCGACCCGACGTCGACTCCACGCGGATGGGCGTCACCGGCGGCTCCTACGGCGGATACATGACTGCATGGATCGAAACGAAAACCGATCGCTTCAAGGCCGCGCAGACGGATCGCATGATCAGCGACTGGACCTACTGGTACGGAGCGAGCGACGCCCAGGGTCTCACCGAATTCGAATTCTACGGAAAGCCGTGGGATAATTTCGCGATGTACGATTCACTCTCGCCCATCCGCCACGTGACCAGGGTCCGAACACCGACGCTGCTGGTGCAGAGCGAGAACGACTTCCGCGCACCGATGGGCGACGCCGAGTTGTGGTATCTTGCTCTCAAGAAGCAGGGAGTTCCGGCTGAGTTCGTGCGATATCCACGGTCGACGCACGAGCTGTCGCGTTCAGGCGAGCCCTGGCTCCTGGTAGACAGACTCGGCCGCATCCGCCAGTGGTTCTCGCACTGGCTCAGGTCCACATGAAAATACGCATCGGTATTGCCGCACTGTCGCTCGCACTGGTCGGTGCGAGCGCCCCCCAGTCTCGCAGTGTGTATGTCGACAATGGACTCGCGCTGACGCCACCGATGGGATGGAACAGCTGGAACCATTTCGGTTGCAACGTGAGCGAGTCGTTGATCCGGGAGACCGCTGATTCGATGGCAGCGAACGGGATGCGTGATGCCGGATACAAGTACGTTGTGATCGACGACTGCTGGCAGGTGGCACGCGCCGCGGACGGAACCATCATTGCGGACTCCACGCGCTTCCCGCATGGCATCGCCGCGCTCGCCGACTACGTCCACAGCAAGGGACTCAAATTCGGCATCTACACGGACGCAGGAACAAAAACCTGTCAGGGACGACCGGGCACTTACGGACATGAAGTGCAGGATGCACGCACGTATGCCGCGTGGCACGTCGATTACGTCAAGGAAGACTGGTGCAACGCAACCGGACTCGATGCACCGACACAGTATGCAAAGTTCCGTGACGCACTGGCGCATTCCGGCCGCAAGATCGTTTTCAGCATCTGCGAGTGGGGACACAACCAGCCGTGGGACTGGGCACCGAAAACCGGCAATCTCTGGCGCACGACCGAGGACATCGAGGACAAGTGGCCGTCGATGCTCACGAATCTCGACATCTCTGCGCAGCACTCCAAGATCGCCGGCCCCGGTGCGTGGAACGACCCCGACATGCTCGAAGTCGGCAACGGCGGAATGACCGACGGCGAGTATCGCGCGCACTTCAGCATGTGGGCAATCATGGCTGCACCGTTGCTGGCTGGGAACGACGTACGCACGATGTCAGCCGCGACAAAGTTAATTCTTCTCAACCCCGAAGTCATCGCCGTCGACCAGGACTCCCTCGGCGCACAGGGCGTGATAGTGTGGGAGCCGACGCCCGAGCTTCAGGTGTGGTCCAAACGTCTGCACGACGGCTCGATCGCCGTTGCGCTGCTCAACCGCTCGACGGCCCCCGCGAAGATCTCCGCAAACTTCTGGCGAGCAGGACTTCACGTTGGATCAGCAAGCGTGCGCGATCTGTGGGCCCACTCGGATCTCGGCACATTCAAGAACGAATACGCAACAACCGTCGCCGCCCACGCCGTCGTCATGATACGCGTAAAACCCGTCGGATAGGACCCAAACCACCCTATCCCCAATGACACCGGCCACCACAACGACGCTCGGCGGCTGACACGTTCCGCCGCAACGATGTTCCGCGAATGTGGGGCACGGACGTGTCCGTGCCTGTCATTCCAGATGCAATCGAGCCCCGTTTATCCCCGACTGCATCGTATGTCCTGAGACTCGCTACGACATCAGGCGAAAATCGTCCTCGACACGCCTGATGATGCTCGTCGGCGAGTTGGAGTTTGGAAACAGCAGCGCATCGCTCACCGAAGTCAGCGCGATGCGCATCACGCGAAAGCGGTCGGCAGCGAGCGAGTAGAACTCGCTTATCCCGGCTTCCTGCGCGAGCCTGTGATTCGCGGCGAGCTCGTAGCCTCGCCTGCCCATCGATTCATAATATTCGAGATCGGGCCCGCCCTTCCGCCAGCGTCGCTCCTCGATGTGATCGGGGAACACACCACTGAGCCAGAGCGCGTAATTGCCAAGATGTTCGCGCGCCAGAAAGCTCCGCTTGGGATCCGAACTGTCAGCTGCGGCGAGGATTGCGCCGAGCGTGTCGTAGGTATCGTCATCGAATCGGCTGATGCGTTGTGCGCGATCCCGTACGCCGAACTCCATGAAGAGCGATGCGAGGAAGTCCGCCAGAACGCGGTCGCGCTCGCCGATGCGAGTGAGCGCATGGCGCATCACCACATACGTCAGAAGCGCATAGGATGCGATGACACCGCGATCCGTCCTCAGTAAGCCAATGAGCAAGCGCGGGTCGTCGAGCAGGACATCGACACCATCGTGCGCGAGCCGCCGCTCGCCTTCCTCCAGATCGGCGATGCGACCCGAAGCAATTACGTGAAGCGCGAGCTGAGCATCATCCCTCGTGAGTGAAGCGCGAACATTGGGTTTGACCATTGCGCGTACCCTCCGGCTGAAGCCTGTGGGTAGGAGTATCGGCAGGTGATTTTCTCCCAAAGCCGTCCGAGCACCGAGCCCCAAGTTCAGGGTCGGATAGGCATCATCGCACCACCAGAAACGAAAAAATCCCCGCCTGGTCAGGCGAGGACCCTTCAATTGCCCCTCCTGGGGTCGAACCAGGACTCTTCCGCTCCAGAGGCGGACGTGTTGCCAGTTACACCAAGGGGCATCGGCCGGATTCCTTCCCCGGCAGATCCACCAAAGCTAAACCCACGCCACACCCCCATCAACCCCAATCAGCCCGCCCCCTCGGGCACAAACAACCCTCGCGCCCCGTCGCGCGTATCTATATACTGTGCAACCGGAAACGACCGACTGGGCATGGGTCCATCCCGCGCCTGCGTTTCCCGGCCGATTACCCATCGCTACCAGCCATGAAACGCTTCTCCATTATCGCGGCTTCCATGCTCGCGCCTGCGCTCCTTGGAGCCCAACAGGCAGCAACGGAAGCACCGCCGACCATCGTCCCGTACCCGCCGACGACGCTCCCGCTCAAGCACGCTGCGCAGCCGACGACCTCGGCGATCACAGCGCAGGACCTGATGACGCGGCTCTACATCTTCGCCGACGACTCCATGCAGGGCCGCGAAGCCGGAACGATCGGCAACTTCAAGGGCACCGATTACATCGCCGCAGAGGCGAAGAAGATGGGCCTCATTCCCGCCGGCGATAACGGCGGCTACTTCCAGACGATTCCGCTCAAGGTTCGCTCGATCGACAATGGCTCGACCTTCACCGTCGGCGACGCCAACCTCGCTTACGGAAGCGACTGGGTTGCGACAGGCTCCAAGTCGGTCGACGGCAGCAACGTACAGATCATCTACGGCGGCATCCTCGGCGACACAACGCAGATGATCAAGGCCGGCGAGGGCGCCGGAAAGATCGTCGTCTTCACCATGCCTCCAGGCACATCGCCACGCGCGATGCGCAGCGCTGCTCGGGCAGTCGAAGGCGCCGTCGCGGTCGGCATCGTCGGGCTCGACCAGTTCATGCCGTTCTTCACTCGTCCGCAGACCTTTGTCGATGATCCGAGCAACGAGCCGGCCGAGACGCCGCCGCCCACCCTGCTCATCTCGCACGCTGCTGCCGGCAAACTGATCCAGGGCAGCCCCGCTCCCGGCGCAACTCTGGGAGGCGCTCCGGCCAAGCTCGACCTCAAGCTTTCCGTCGAGCCGGTACCCTATCCCGCGCGTAACGTCGTCGGAATCATCCGCGGCAGCGATCCCAAGCTCGCGGGAGAGTACGTCGCGATGGGTGCGCATAACGACCACATCGGCTTCAACAACCGCCCGGTGGATCACGATTCGCTGCGCTTCTTCAACCACATCGTCCGTCCGGGTGGCGCCGAGGATGGCGCGAACCAGGCGACTCCGGAGCAGCAGGCTGAGGTGAACAAGGTGCTCGCCGCATATCGCGCGGGACATCCGAACTCGGCTCGCC